>CAUJFL010000001.1 GCA_963169165.1 Myxococcota bacterium
AGCGCCGTGCCGAGCGCGAGCTGCAGCTCGCCCCAGAGCTCTCGATCGTCGTCGCGCGTCGTGTGCCTCGACGCTCGGCCCACGACGAACGCGGCGCGCTCCACGTCCTCGCGCCTCGCCGAGCGCAGCAGCAGCGCCGACAGCGACAGCGCGAGGCGCGCGAGCTCGTCGGGAGGAGCCTTGCCGTCGAGCATCGTGAGCGTGCCGTCGAGCACCTGGATGGCCTCGCGCTGGCCCGCCGGTCCCGACGCGGCGAGCGCGGCCGCGAGCCCGCGAGACAGCGTGACGCGGGGGCCCGGCGGCAGGCCGGGCGCGAGCTTGCGCGCCACCACGGACAGGAACGAGACCGCCTCCGCGACGTGTCCCGCCGCGCCGAGCCTCTCTGCCAGCAGGCACGCCGTCGAGACGGCGGCGACGCGCGCGTCGGGAGGCAGGTGCTCGCCGAACGCCTCGATCCACCCGTCGCGCGTCTGCGCTGTCACCTGGTCCCAGCGCTGCGTCAGCGCGAGATCGAGCGCGACGACGTCGCCGCGCGACGCCGCGTCGAGCGCGTCGTGGCTGGTCATCGAGGAGGGCGGCTGCGCGTGCGGCGAGGGCGCGGGGGGCGGTGACGTCACGGGGCGCGCGGGCGCGCCGAGCGCCTCGTCGCAGCGATCGATCGCGCGCGACGCGTCGCCGCCGGTCGAGCCGATCGAGTTGGCGCGGACCAGCGCCGCGCGCGCGGCCGCGAATCGACCTCGAGCGAGCAGCGCCTCGCCCGCCGCGAGCCAGCTCCGCGCGTGCGACGGATCTTCGGCGAGCACCGACAGCGCCTTCAGCGTCGCGTCGAGGTAGCGGACGAGGGAGAACTCGGCGCCCTCGCGGACTCGGACGCGCACCCGCTCGAGCGGGCGGATCGCGACGCCGCCCGTGCAGACGAAGCGGGCGGCCGCGAGATCGTCGGGCGCGCGCGCGTCGTCGCTCCACCCGCCGCCGAACACGGCAGCGAGCAGCTGCCCGAACAGGCTCCCCAGCATCAGCGCCGCCGCGCGCTCGCGCGACACCTCGAGCGGATCGCCAGGGGGCGGGAGCGCGTCTCTGCCGAACGTCGCGTCGAGCCACTCGTCGAGGAGCGCGAGCCCGCCGATCGAGCCGTCGAGGCGCCACCCCGAGGCGGCGAGGAGGTCCACCGCGTCGAGCGCGATCGACGTGTGATCGAGGTGGGTCCTGCTGCCGAGGAGGGGCTCTCCCGCGCGTCCGAGCGGCGCCCCGCACGCGCACGCGGCCGCTCCCATCGCCTGAGCCCGGAGGCAATATCGGCACGCGATGACGCTGGACACGATCGGGAAAGGTAGGCGCCGCGCGACGAGAACGGCAAGAAAATGAGGAGACGCCGCGGTCGTGAGCTCCTTGGTCGTCGAACCAAATCAACCGCTCCCCGCCTCCTGTCGCCAGCCGCGGCGCGCTCACTCGATCAGCACGCGCGCGCTCGGCCTCGCGCGATACAGCAGGCTCCGCAGCGGGGCCTCAGCCATGATGCCGTCCCAGGTGCGCCGCCGGGCGCGCCTCATCTGGTCCGCGAGGTCGAACGGGAAGCCCGTCACCGGATCGGTGCGCAAGACGAGGATGCCGTGCTGGTGCACGAGGCCGTCGCGCTTGCGTCCCTGGATCGCCACCACGTCTCCGGCGGCGAGCTCGCCCAGCGCCTGGATCCCGCGGATGAACGCCGCGTACTGACCGAACGGCACGCGCTCGGCCCCCGCGAACCTTCGCACGTCGAACAGCTCGGTCTCCTTGGTCGCCCACGCCTCGAACGCGAGGACGCCGCGGCGGTTGGTGAGCCCGAGCGCGCCGAAGTCGAGCAGGCCCCGCACCCGCGCGCGCTCCCCGTCGCCGCGGCGCCGGTACCAGGTGCCGGTCGCGCGTTCGAACGAGTCGACGATGAACTCGACGCAGACCTCGGGTGGGTGCGGCTCGCCGCGCGCGTCGAACACGGGATACGTGCCGCCCTCCGCGACGAACCAGTCGACGCCGCGGCGGTACGCGTCCTCCCAGACAGGGCGGCGCTGCCCGTCCTTCTCGGCGGTCTTCTCGCCGATCGGCCGATCGAACGGCAGCTCCTCGCGCACCGCGACGTCGACCGCGGCGCGCAACCTCGCGAGCGCCGCGCGGTGGCCGGCGGTCGCCGCCTTCGCCGCCATGAGCTCCTCGCGATGCACCTCGTCGACGCACGTGAGCTCGACCTCGGCGCCCCTCCTGGTGAGCAGCGCGACGGCGCGCGTCGCGCCGACCTCGATCTCGGCGTCGAGCTCGTCCTCGCCGCGGGTCGAGGGCCGCACGCGGTCGAGCCCCTCGACGTCCGCGAGCGCCGCCACATCGATGTGCAGCGGCGTCGCGAGCTCGTCGCGGGTGAGCGCCACGCGATCACCGAAGAGCAGCTCCGCCGCGCGTCCGTCCGCGTCCACGTAGCTCGTGGCCCCGCGCGCGGTCCTGCGCGAGAGCTCGTGCACCGTCGCGCCGCGCTGCAGATAGACGGTCGGCTCGTCGAACAGCGCTCCCAGCGTGAGCTCGGTCGTCAGCACGCGCGCCTCCGCGGGCGAATCGGCGAACACGTATCCTTCGCGAAGCACCGCGCCGCGCAGCTCCTGGCGTCGACCCCGCAGGCGTCGCAGGGCGTCGCCCGGTCGGGCGGCGGCCGGCGTGGGCTCGCGCACGAAGACGACAGGCTCGCCCCGCGCGCGCCCGAGGATCTCCGCGCGCGCGCTGTCGTACGCGGTCGGGGCCCACGCCGGAGCGCGTGACCGCGCGAGCGCGATGCGCGCGTCGCACGTCTCGACCGCGGGCGCGGCGCTCGCGGACGCGCTGGGCTTCGCGGCGAGCTCGGGCGGGGCCTCGGGGCGCGTCGCGCACCCGGCGACGGAGGCCAAGACGCACAGCGAGCCCGCGCGGAGCGACACGCGGCGGAGCGTAACCGCGCCGCGGCGTCGAGGCCCGCGGGAAGAAGTCTTTGACTCGGGCCGTAGGCCGCCCCGATGATGAAGTCCCATGGGAGGCTCCACATGCGCATGAACCCGCGCCTCGTCTCGTCATCGCTGTTCACCGCGGCGCTGCTGTCCGTCGCCGTCGCCTCGACCGCCTGCTCGAAGAGCACCGACGGCTCCGCGCCGGCCGGCTCGACCGGCGACGCCCCGACCGATCCCGCGAAGCCCGTGACGACGCCGGTCACGCGCACGACCCCGGTCACCCCGATCAAGCCCACGGGCACGACCGTGTCGATCCCGGTCGTCGGCCGCGCGGTCGCCACGCCGCCCGCGGCGAACCCGCCCGCCGCGACGCCGCCCGCCGCGAACCCGCCCGCCGCGACGCCGCCCGCCGCGACGCCGCCCGCCGCGGCGCCGCCCCAGCCGACGGCCGTCACGGGCCGAGGCGTGCCGCCGCCCCCTGGCGGGCGCCCGAAGCCCGGTTCCAAGTAATCAAGAGAATACCAAGGAGAAGCGCGATGAACGGTTCGTCCAAAGCTCTGCTGCTCGCGGCCGCCGGCCTTCTTGCCGCGATGTCGACCAACGCGTGTGTGGTGAAAGAGGCCGATGGCGCGGCAGGCGCCGGCGGCGCGGCGGGGTCCAGCGCCGCTGGCGCGAGCGCGGGCGCGGCGACCACCGGCGGGGCTGGCGGGACGAACGCTGGCGGCACGAACGCCGGCGGCACGAACGCCGGCGGCGCGGCAGCCAACCCGTGCGGCGCCGTCCCGACCACCGGCGAGTGCGCCGACAAACAAACAATTCGCACTTGTCAGGTCTCCGAGGAGCCGGGCGCGCAGCCCAAGCTCGTCGAGTCCAAGTGCGGGTCCCAGGCGCAGTGCTCTATGGTGAAGGGCACCGCGCAGTGCACACCCATCGGGGAGTGTTACAACGGTGACAGCCGCTGCAAGGACGCGACCACCGTAGAAGCTTGCCAGAACAACAAATGGGTCGCGTCGAGCTGCGGCGCCGCCAAGTGCTCGTCGAAGCCAGGCTTCGCCGCCTCGTGCGCGCAGCAAGAGGCGAGCACAGGGCTCACGCTGCGCGGACACCTCGCCTACGAATTCCGCAAACCCAACGCCACGCTGACCGACTTCACCACGGAGCTCTTCACCGAGGCCGCCGTCGACTTCTATGTCACCGTGTACGAGGGCTCCGAGCTCATCGGCGCCGGTCTCACGAGCCCCGGGGGGGGCGCGCTGAAGGCGGGCGACTGGGAGGTGCAGCTCTCGAAGGCGGTGACGCCGCAGTCCAACGTCTATTTCTGGCCGATGCTCTTCGATGACAGCGGCAACCCTCGCCTGGCGGTGGCGCGCGCCGAGAGCGACGAAGCCTCTTATCAGAAATCTAACAATTACTGGTACTGGGGCACGGCCGCTTGCGCCGCCGCGCCGTGCGGCGCCGACGCGGGCACGTACACCATCCGCGAGAGCGAGGGCTCGGGCGCGGCGCACATCTATCAGTGGTTCGACTACAGCATCTTCCGCATGGCGGACCTCGTCCCAGACGTGAAGCCGCTCACCTCGGTGGTGTTCTGGGAGGGCGGGATCGAAGGAAAGCAGCCGATCAAGTTCGACTGTGGCAGCTGCTTCGCGCCCCCGCAGATGGGCGGCGCCGACGTCGTCTATGACGCGTCGAGCGGGGCCGCCGATCACTACGACGCGAGCCTGAACATCAGCGGCTCGGCTGCGTCGCCGCACCACTGGTCGCGCGCGACCATCAACCACGAGATCGGCCACTGGGTCATGCAGTCCTACTCGCGCTCGCCCGGCGAGGGCGGCCCCCACTACGTCGACCAGGCGTCGAAGCCTGGCCTCGCCTACAGCGAAGGCTGGGCGTCGTTCCAGGGGCAAGCGACGGTGTCCGGCAGCCCGAGCGACAACGACTCCGTCGGCTTCCGCAAGTCGAACGGCACGACGTTCTGGGTCGACATCGGCAAGGTCAGCTGGGACGGCGGCGCGTTCGAGCTCCCCAACCCCAACGGCCCGCTCGATCAGGACATCAACGAGAACGTCGTCGCGGCGATGATGTGGTCGTTGTGGGCTGCCAACAACGCCTCGAAGCCGCAGTCGCTCGGCGACGGCCCGATGTACAAGGTGCTGCCGAGCCCGCGGCTGCTCGACGGTCCCAACCGCGGCTACAGCCGGGTCGATTTCGTCGACTATCTCGACGCGCTCCGCTGTGGCAACCTGGCGACCCCGGCGCAGGTCACCGCCGTCACGAGCGATCTCAAGTTTCCTTACGACAACCAACCGAAGTGCCCCTGAGCGCAGAAGAGGATAACCCCATGCGAGTCTCCAAGTGGTTGCTGCTGCCCCTCCTGACGGTGCTCGGTTGCGTCGGTCGTGACAAGGCCGAGCCCGCCCCCGCCGCGGCCCCGCAGTCCGCCGCGACGCCCCCGGTCGCCGCGACGCCCGCGGCGCAGGCCGACCCTCCCAAGAAGCCGACGCCCGACGAGATGGAGCCCTCGGTCGAGGCGCAGCCTCCGTTCGTCCTGTCACTGAAGGGCCCTGACTCGGTGCCCGACGCGGGCGACTTCGAGATCACCGCCAAGATCGAGGCGCGGGTCGCGATCGCGACGCCGGCCATGCTCGTCGTCACGCTGCCGGGCGGCGCGAAGCTCGTCTCCGGCAAGGATCGCGAGGCGCTGCCGCGCGTCGACGCCGGCGAGACGAGCCGCACGTTCAAGTTCTCGGTGTCGAAGATGGACGGGCCCATCAAGATCTCCCTCGACATGCGCGACCCGTCGGGCGCTCGCGGCGCCCACGCCGAGAGGCTGTTTCCCTTGACGCCCCCTCCGGGCATGGCGGCCCCGCCCGCGAAGACCGGGCGCGCGGTCCCACCGCCGCCCGTCGCGCGCCCCGGCGTCCCCGCGAAGTGAGCTCCGCGACGCCGCGTCCACCCCGTGTGGCGCGGCGTCGGTTCGCGTGGGGTTGGTTTCGTCCGCTCGCGCGCCTAGAGCGGCGTGCATGCCGAGCTCGCCCACGTTTCGTGATTTCGCGTCGCAGATCTTCGCCGGTGACCTCGCGGCCGCCTCTTCGACCCTCGAGGTGCTGCTCGCGCTCCCACCCGAGCGCGCGCGCGCCGCGGCCGACGTGTTCCGCGAGAAGGCGAGCGATCCCGCCTTTCTGCCGCGCGCGATGTCGCTGCGCACCGCGGTCGAGGGCGCTGACGACTCCGCCGTCGCGGCGCTGCTCGGCGACTGCTTCGGGCTCGACGACGACGCCGCCGCCGCCGCGACCAGGGCGCTGCGGGCGCGCTACGCGTGAGGCGTGGTCGCCACGCTGCCGCCGCGCTAGAGGCGCCCGCGTGCCGCCCGTGAGCCAGTCCGATCTCAAGCGCGTCCGCGCGCTGCACCAGAAGAAGGCTCGCGTCGAGGCGGGGCGCTTCCTCGTGCAGGGGCGCAAGGTCGTCGCGGAGCTGCTCGCGTCGACTTGGGACGTCGAGGCCATCTACGCGACCGAGGACGCCGCGCGCTTCGTCGCCGACGCCGCGAGGGCGCGGCGCGCGCCGGTGAACGTGCTGCCCGCGCACGAGCTCGAGCGCCTCGGCACGTTCGAGAAGGGCAACGAGCTGGTCGCGGTGGCGGTCTCGCGCGAACAGGCGAAATTCAGGCTCCCGGCGCCAGGAGAGCTCGTGCTCGCGCTCGACGGCGTGCACGATCCACGCAACCTCGGCGGCCTCTTGCGCATCGCCGACTGGTTCGGTGTGAAGCGCGTGATGTGCAGCCAGGACTGCATCGAGGTCACCAACCCCAAGGTCGTGCAGTCGGCGATGGGTTCCATGTTCCGGGTGCAGGTGCGCTACGCGCAGCTCGCGGCCGAGCTCTCCGAGTGCGCGGCCGCTGGCGTCGCGCTGTACCTCGCGGACATGGGTGGCACATCAGTGTACGACGCGGCGCTCACGCGCCCCGCGGTGCTCGTGCTCGGCAGCGAGTCGCACGGGCTGTCCGACGTGCTGCGCGCGCTGTCGGCCGAGGTGCTCGGCGTCCCGCGCGTCGGCCGCGCCGAGTCGCTCAACGTCGCGATGGCGGCCTCGGCGCTGTGCAGCGAATTTGCCAGGCGAACGGGCGCTCCCAAATGAAGCTCTCGGTCGAGGTGGCGCTCGCGCCGGTCGCCGCGGCCGAGCCCGCGCGCGTCCAGAAGGCCGCCGAGGACGCCGCGGGCTGGGAGCGAGGTCGCGCGACGGCCGCGCGCGTGGAGCGGCGCTCGATCGACGCGCGTGGCCGCGACGTGAAGCTCCGGCTCCGAGTCGAGCTCTCCGATGAGGGGCCGCTCGAGCCCCCCGCGGTGCGCGCGCCGACGCTCCGCGACGTCCGCGCCGCGCCGCCCGTGCTGATCGTCGGCTGCGGTCCGGCCGGGATGTTCGCGGCGCTCAGGCTCATCGAGCTCGGCCTCCGCCCCATCGTGCTCGAGCGCGGCCGCGACGTGCGCGCGCGACGGCACGATCTCGCGGCGATCACGCAGCGTCACGTCGTCGATCCCGACAGCAATTACTGCTTCGGCGAGGGTGGCGCGGGCACCTTCAGCGATGGCAAGCTCTACACGCGGGCGCACAAGCGCGGCGACGTCGCGGGCGTGCTCCACTGGCTCGTCGCGTTCGGCGCGAGCCCCGACATCCTCATCGACGCGCACCCGCACATCGGCACCAACAAGCTGCCCGACGTCGTCACCAGGATGCGCGAGGCGATCATCGGCGCGGGCGGCGAGGTGCGCTTCGGCGCGCGCGTCGCCGACCTCTCGCTCGCGGGCGGCGCCGTGCGCGGCGTGCGGCTCGCGTCGGGTGACGAGATCGACGGCGCGCGGCTCGTGCTCGCCACGGGCCACTCGGCGCGCGACGTGTTCGATTTGTTGTTGCGGGCGGGCGTCGAGCTCGAGCGCAAGGATTTTGCGCTGGGCGTGCGGCTCGAGCACCCGCAAGAGATCATCGATCGGATCCGCTACCACCGAGCGCCGCGCGACGCGCGCCTGCCCCCCGCGAGCTACTCGGCGGTCGAGCAGGTGAGGGGGCTGGGTGTCTACTCGTTCTGCATGTGCCCCGGCGGGGTCATCGCGCCCTCTGCGACCGCGCCCGGCGAGATCGTCACCAACGGCTGGAGCCCCAGCAAGCGCAACAACCCATTCGCCAACAGCGGCGTGGTGGTCGAGATCAAGGGCCCGCAGGCGGGCGGCGGACCGCTCAGCGGCGTGCGGTACCAGCGCGCGGTCGAGCGCGCGGCGTGGCTCGCGGGCGGCCAGACGCAGGCGGCCCCGGCGCAGCGGATGACCGATTTCGTCGAGGGTCGAGCCTCCGTCGAGCTGCCGGCGTGCAGCTACCTGCCAGGCGTCGTCGCGCACAGGGTCGACGAGCTGTTGCCTCCGGAGGTGACCGAGCGCTTGCAGCTCGCGCTCCGCGCGTTCGGCGCCAGGATGCGCGGGTACCTGACCCACGAGGCCGTCGTCGTCGCGGTCGAGTCGCGGACGTCGTCTCCCGTGCGGATCCCGCGAGACCCCGAGCGGCTCGAGCACCCGGGCGTGAAGGGCCTGTTTCCGTGCGGAGAGGGCGCGGGCTACGCGGGCGGCATCGTGTCGGCGGCGATGGATGGCGCGCGCGTCGCCGAGCGCGTCGCCGCGCTGTACCCTGCTTGACGCCACTCTTGACGAATGGCGCTCGCTCGGTGGGTGGGCTACACAGGGTGCATGAAGAAGACCTTGCTCCTTGGTTCACTGTTGCTCACCGCCGCCGCTGCCTGCGGGGGCAAGACCGACGACACCGACGCCTCCGCGACCGCCGGGGCTGGAGGTTCGGCCACGGCAGGGGCAGGGGGCTCGAAGACGGCGGGGGCTGGAGGTTCGTCCACGGCGGGGACTGGAGGCTCGACGACGGCGGGGACTGGAGGCTCGACGACGGCGGGTTCCGGAGGCTCGACGACGGCGGGGTCCGGGGGCTCGACGACGGCGGGGTCTGGGGGCTCGACCGCCGGCGCGGGCGGAGCGCTCGGATGCTTCATGCCGGGCGGCGGACAGGGGCCGTATCCGGTCGTCTTCCGCCTGGTCAACTCGACCTCCGCGCCGCTCTCGCTGTGGCAAGAGTGTCAGCTCGACCACAAGATCACCTCGTGCGAGTCCAGCTACACGACGGCGCTCGTCACGAGCGGCGCTTGCACCGTCGACTGCGCAGACACTTCGATGGGCTGCATCGCCTGCGGTGCGTGCATCTCTGCGCCGCTCACGCTGGCACCCGGCGAGACCAAAGAGCTCGCGTGGGGCGGTAACACCTACACCTTCGGCACCACGAGCACGGGTTGCGGGTGCCACGAGACTCACATAGCGCCCGCTGCACACTACCGGCTGTCGGTGCCAGTCTACCCCGACTCTCCGGCGACCGGCCCCTCCGGCCCGAAGCCCGCGCCGCTGCGCACCGTGGTTCAAGACTTCACGCTGCCGGCGGCGGGCGGGCTCGTCGAGGTGTCGCTCGCGCCCTAAGCCCGCGAGCAGGTTTCGGGCGATCTGCGAGATCTGGATCTCGTCGGTGCCTCCGTAGATTTGCAGCACCTTGGCGTCGCGGCAGAGCTGCTCGACCTGGAACTCGGCCATGTAGCCGTTTCCGCCGAACAGCTGCACCGACTCGAGGGCCACTTCCATCGCGGCTTGCGCGCAGTAGAGCTTGCAAGCCGAGGCCTCGGCCAGCGTCATGCCGCGGCCCGCGGCGGCGAGCTCGATCTGGCGAAACACGAGGTTCTGGATGTTCATTCGCGCGACCTCCATCCTCGCGAGCTTCAGCTGCACGAGCTGAAACTCGCCGATCGGGCGGCCGAACTGCACGCGGGTCTTGGCGTAGTCGATGCAGAGCATCCGGCACTGTTCGACGATGCCGAGCGCCATGGCCGCGACGCCGGTGCGCTCGGACGCGAACGTGTCCTTCGCGCCGTCGCGCGCCTGCACCTCCTCGGTCTCGCCGATCAGCCGGTCGCGCCCGACGCGGACGTCCTCGAGGAACAGCTCGCCGGTGGGCGACGCGTGCAGCCCCATCTTGCGGAGCGGCTTCGACTGGGTGAGCCCCGGCATGCCCTTGTCGAGCACGAACGACAGCACCCTCCGGTCCTTGGGGTCGTTGCCCTCGTCGAGCTTGCAGATGAACACGATGGTGTCGGCGTAGGGGCCGTTGGTGATGAAGGTCTTGCTGCCTGACAGCACGTAGCCGTCTCCGTCGCGGCGCGCGGTCGCGCGCATCGCGCCGAACGCGTCGGAGCCCGAGCCGGGCTCGGTGATCGCCCACGCGCCGATCTTGTCGAGCGTGAGCAGATCGAGCGCCCAGCGCTCCTTCTGCTCGATGGTGCCCTTGGACATGATGGCGTTGGCCGTGAGGCCCATGCTGACGCCGAGCGCGGTCACCATGCCGGGGCTGTAGCGGCTGAGCTCGATGATGGGGATCATTCGCATCGCCAGCTCCTCGCCGGCCGCCGGGTTCGCGCGCGGCTCGCGCGGCTTGTCGGCCTCGCCGCGCTCGCGACGGGCCTTGGCCTTCGCGACGTCTGACTGGAACTTCATCGCTGCCATGTCCCGCAGCCCGAACGTCGCGGCCATCTTGCGCAGGATCTCGTAGGGGGGGAGATCGCCGTGCTCGAGCGCCTCGAGGTTGGGCTTGAGCTCTGCCTCGACGAAGCGGCGGAACGCGTCACGGATGGAGAGGTGGGTCTCGGACCAGTCGATCATGACCGGATGCTACACGCGACGCGCGGCCACGCGAGCGGCGGCGCGCTGCGATACCGTGTCGCCCCATGAGCGCCCCCCACCTCCCGCCCGGTCGCCGCGTCGTGGTCTCCGCGTTCGGCGAGACGCCCGACGACGCGATCGAGCGCCAGGTCTCGCTAGCGCCGACGCGGGCCCCCGAGCTGACGGCGCCGGGCGACGTCGTCGTCGCGGTGAAGAGCGCGTCGGTCGGCTGGGTCGATCTGTTGATGAGCAGCGGCCAGTACCAGCACATGGCGTCTCCGCCGTACACGCCCGGCCTCGAGTACGCGGGCGTCGTCGCGTACAAAGGTCCGGCGGCCACGGCCGAGCTCGACGTGGGCGACGAGGTGCTCGTCGATCCGTTCGTCGCGGGGCCTCGATCGCTCGGCGCCTACCAGGGCTCCGGCGGGTGGGCCACCTACGCGGTCGTCCCGAGCGAGGCGCTGCTGCGCGTGCCGCGCGGGATGTCGCTCGACGCCGCGTGCAACCTCCTCGGCAACTACGAGACCGCGTATCACTGTCTCGTGGCGCGGGGGCGCGTGCGGCCGGGCGAGACGGTGCTGATCCACGGGGCCTCGGGCTCGACCGGCCTCTCCGCGGTGCAGCTCGCGAAGCTGCTCGGCGCGCGGGTGATCGCGACCGGCCGCAGCCCTGACAAGCTCGCGGTGGTCTCGGCCTTCGGCGCCGATCACGTGCTCTGTACCCGCGACGAAGAGGGCGGGCTCGCGAGCCTGCGCGAGCGGGTGAGGGCGCTGACCGGCGGCCGCGGCGTCGACGTCGTGTACGACGGCGTCGGCGGCGAGATCTCACTGGAGAGCCTGCGCTGCGTCGCGTTTGGCGCGCGCTATCTCATCGTCGGCTGGGCGGCGACGCCGCTCGTCGCGCGAGGGCGGGGCGGCCGCGGCGCGCCCAACGCCAACGCGCTGCCGACCAACCTCATCATGATGAAGGGGCTCGACGTGCTCGGCTGCCCGACGGCGATCTCGACGGCGCACGATCCGTCGCTGAGGCCGCCGCGCCTCGCCCAGGTGCTCGCGTGGGCCGACGAGGGCAAGCTGACGCCGCACGTGTCGCGGGTCTTCGCGCTCGACGAGATCAAGGCCGCGATGTGGGCCAAATGGCGCGGCGAGATAGTCGGCGGCGCCGTCGTGCGCCCGTGAGCGCGAGCAGCAGCCACGCCGCGTCTCGGCCCCGCCCGGGCCCGCGCCCGGCCGCGCAGCCGCCCTCCCACTCGGGCGCCGGCGCTGTCGAGGTCTGGGCTCGCTTGGGATCGGGGCCCTCGACCGCCTCGGGCGCGTCGGGCCC
>CAUJFL010000002.1 GCA_963169165.1 Myxococcota bacterium
CCGAGCCCCGTGCCGCGCCCGGCCGGCTAGGTGGTGAAGAACGGCTCGAAGACCCGCGCCCTCGTCGCCTCGTCCATCCCCGGCCCGTTGTCCTCCACGGACAGCGCGACGACACCACCAGGCTGCGTGTGGACCCGGACGGTGACGCGCGGCGCCGTCGTGCCCGCGCCGTCGAGCGCGTCGCGCGCGTTGAGCAAGAGGTTGAGCAGCACCTGCTCCAGCTGGTTCGCGCTCGCCGCGACCGGCGGGAGCTCCGGCTCGACCTCGAGCTCGAGCGCGATGGCGGGTCCGAACGTCGCGCGGCAGATGGACACCGTCCGTCGCGCGAGCTCGCCGAGATCGAGCTGCTTGCGGGCCTGCTTTCCGGCGCCGCGCGCGAACAGCAGGAGCTCGCGGACCATCTCCGCCGCGCGCTCGGTCGCGTGCGCGATGTCGTCGAGGCGCGCGGTCGTCTGCGGATCGGCCCCGCGCCTCGCCAGCTCGACGCTCGGCAGGATGACGCCGAGGACGTTGTTGAAATTGTGCGCCAGGCCGGAGGTCAGCCGCCCGAGGGCCTCGAGCTTCTGCGCCTCGCTGGTTCGATGCTGCAGGTCGTGGTGCTCGGTGACGTCGAGCGCGCCGCCCATCATGCCGATGATCTTCCCGTCTCCGTCGCGGACGATGTCCCCGATCTCGAGGAGCCAGCGCTCCGCCCCGTCGGCGCGGCGGATGCGGTGCTCGAAGTCGTAGAGGGTGCCCTCGGCGAGGGCGCGCTCGACGCGGCGCTCGAGGACGGCCCTGTCCTCGTCGAGGATGAGGGCGAGGTAGTCGCCGGGATCGCGCGGCGCCTCGGCGAAGGTCAGGCCGTACATGCGGCAGAGCGTCTCGTCCCACTCGACGCGGTTCGTCTCGGTCGACCACGACCACGTCCCCATCCCGGTCGAGCGCAGCGCGAGCCGCAGGCGCGCCTCGCTCGCGCGGAGGGCGCGCTCGGCGGCCCGGGCCTCGGTGACCTCACGCGCGACGGCGACGATGAACACGACCGCGCCGCCGTCGTGCACCGGCACCAGCCGCGCGATGAACTCGGCGCCCTCGCGGGAGCGGAACTCGACCTCGCGCGACTCGCCGGTCGAGAGGACCTCTCCGTAGGCCACGCGGACGCGCGCCGCCTCCTCGGTCGGCATCAGCGCCTCGACCGTCGCGCCGATCAGCGCCGCGTTCGAGTAGGCGCCGCGCGCGCGGTTCAGGTAGACGATGCGGAGCTCGCGATCGACGATCGTGATGAACTCGGGTACGAGCTCGAGGATGCGGACGTCGCCGAGGACCTCCTCGATGCGGGCGTCGGGCGTGGCCGACGCGAGCCCGACGCGAGCCCGCAGCTCGCGCAGCTCCGCCTCGAGCGCGCGGATGCGCGCGAGATCGTCGCCGGTCGAGCCGTCGCGCCCCATCGAACGAGAGGCTACGACCTCTTCACGGACCGTGTCACTGCGCTTTCTCAGGGGCGGCGCGGGGGCAGCTCACCCGGCGAGCCGCGCGAGCGTCGCCTCGGCCTCGGAGACGGTGCGGGCGACGAGCTCGCTCACCGTCGGCAGCTCGTCGATCACGCCCACGACCTGCCCCGTCGGCAAGATCCCCACCTCGGGGCGCCCGTCGACCATGCTCGCCTTCGTGAACATCGGCGCGTTCGCGGCCATCGTCAGCTGGCTCAGCGACAGCTCGCTCGACCTCTTCATCGCCAGCCCCTCACGCAACAAATCAAACATCGACGCGTCGGTCAGCGCGCGGAACTCGAACGCGTGCTTCGCGGCGGTCGCGAGCTTGCGCGCCTGGCTCGCCGCGGTCGCCGAATTTCTCGCGTCCGACGCGGCCGCGTACGTCACCGGCGCCGCCATCGAGCTGCACGGTGGCGGCGAGTGGCCGGCGTTCCTCACGGCGGCCAGGGCGGCCGCGAAGGCGCGCTCGACCGGCGCTCAGTAACAGTGTGGGTACCCGGGATCGCCTGGGTCGCACGTCCCCGGGTTGCCCGCGCTGCAGAGGGAGAGACACAGGCCCTCCGTGTCACAGCCGATCACGTCGGAGTAGGGGGGCGTCGCGGAGAACGTGCTGTTGTCGATGCACAGCTCGGACGCGGCGACGGTGTCAGCGATGCAAGTGGGACAGTTGGCGTCGGCGTCGCACGCCGCGAGCGCCTCGCAGCATTTCGGCACTGTCATCAGACAGGGCAGGCAGTACTTCTCGAGGCCGTCGGCGATGTACTTCTTGATGTTCACCAGGGTCACGCACTGTGTGCGGCCCGAGCCCGAGCCGGCGCTCGCGGAGGTGCCCCCGCTCGAGGTGCCCGCCCCGCCCGTCGAGCCGCCCGCGCCCTGGGCCTGCCCCGCTTGACCGCCGGGACCGGAGGACGACTCGGCCGGGCCACAGGCTGCGACCATGACGAACGACGAGAGCGCGACGGCGAGGAGTGATCGGGTCATGCGCGCGCTCTTGCAACCAGCGAGCCCGCGCGGTCGCCGCGCGGCGCCGCGGCGAGCGGTCGAGGCGCTGCCGAGCGCGGTCATCGACCTGCGGACCGGAGTCCGCGCTCAGCGGTCCGCCCCGCCGAGGCGCACGACCCAGGTGGCGCGCGAGGCGCTGAACTCCGCGGGCAGCTCGAGCGAGAACGCGGCCTCCCTCAAGCAGGCGCCGAGCGACGACGGCGCGGTCGCGGGGAGCTCCACGACGCGCGCGTGGGCGACCTCGTCGCGCGTGGTCTCGATCGACAGCTTCCCCTCGTCCAGCCCTCCACACGCGCGCCAGGCCGGTGACAGCAGCGCCCGCAGCCGCGCCGCGCCGTCGAGGCGAGGGAGAGTCCCGACGCGCCCGCGACCCATGCCAGGTACTCCGTGGTCCGAGCTGCTCGCGCTGCCCCTGAGGCTCAGCCCCCGGAGATCGTCGCGCCCGTCTCGCGAGCCTCGCGCCTCGGCGGGCAACACGAGCAGGCTCGTGACGCTGCTCACCGCGTGCCCTCGCAGCGCGAGCGTCCTCTGCTCGTCCTCTGTCAGGGGCTCGGCGAGGTCGGCGGTCAGCGCGAGCGCGCTCCACAGGGTGTCTCCTCCCTCGGTCGGGGCCGCCTCCGCCGCGAACGGCGCCGCCCACAGCTCTCCACGGACGCGCACGCCGGGGACCGGTCTCCGGGTCGAGGCCGTCAGCTGGCGCCCCTCGCCCTCGGCGAGCGATCCGGGCAGCCCGAGCGCGTCGAGAGGCGTGCCCGGGAGTCTCCACTCGAGGCGGTCCAGCCGGACGGGGCGCACCAGCTCCTCGATGGTCTCGGGCTCGCGCGCGCTCTTGGCGCCGAGGGACCAGACGAGCCCTCCGGTCGCGCGAGTCGCCCCGGCGAGCTCGTGCTCGTCGTCTCGTGACAGGCCGCTCCCCCTGTCGCTCACGGTGACGAGGTGAGTGAGCACGCCCTGCGCCGCGAGGCGCCTCAGCGACGGCGCGAGCTCGAGCTCCGCGCGGGTCAGCAAGTCGCCGAGCACCAGCACCCGCCTCGGGGCGCGGCCGCCGCGCGCGTCGAACAGCGCGCCGGCGCGCGAGAGCGCCGCGTCGAGCTCGCTGCCGTTGCGGCGCACGAGCGGGAGCCTCGCGAGCAGGCTCCGCGCGTCTCCGCTCTCGCGCCAGCCGTCGGTGCGCACGTCGACGCGGCGATCGAACGTGATGAGCTGCGCGTGGGCGTCGGGCAAGCGCGCGAGGTAGGTCATGGCCGCGACGCGGGCCGCCTCGAGCGCCGCCGCCGTGAGCGAGCGCGACGTGTCGACGATCACCACGACGTCCGCGCGCGAGGGCCGGGCGGAGAGCCGCTTCGCGGCCTCGACGTCGAGGTGCAGCACCGCCCGCTTCCCGGTGCTCGGCGCGGCGACGCGCAGGGCGAGCCCCGGTGGGCGCGCGGGCTCGAGGGCGACGTCGAGCTCCGCGCTCGCGAGGAACGTCGCCCCCGCCGCGACCTGCTCGCCCGCCACGAAGAGCCGATCGCCGGCCACCTCGGGGAGCAGTGTCACCCGCGCCGGCAGACTCCCGGTGCCGAGCGCAGGGAGTCGGAGCGTGTGCACGCCGTCCGAGTACGTCGTCGACATCACCCCCTCGACGCGCGCGCTCGCGCGGGCGCCGGGGCGCAGCGGGAACAGGCTCAGCGTCCCCGACGCGTCGACGAGCGCCGTCGGCTGCGCGGCGCCCTCGCCCACGCCGATCAGCGTCGAGAACAGCGCCTCCGCGCGCGCCGCGTCGAGCACGGACGCGCGCCACAGCCGCCCCCGCGCTCGCAGCGCGAGCCCGTCGACGACCGCGCTCTCGGGCCACCCGAGCGCCACCTGGGCCACGTCGGGGCGCGCTCCTGCTCCCTCCAGCGTCCGCTCCGCGACCAACCGCGCGTGCCCGCGGCCGACCGCGACCGTCACTCGATGCGAGAGCTCGCGCGCGCCGTCGTTGGAGCCCTCAGCGCGGGCGTTCGCCGCCGCGAGCGCCAGCATCAGCGCGCGACGGGCGAGCAGACGTGCCATGCGGGGGAAGGACAGCGACGCCGGGCGCGGGTTTCGTCGCGCCGCTTCTTCGCGCTCCGCGAGAAACTTCCGCTCGCCTCGGCGCGTACCTCGCTTCGCGCGCGCGCGCCCCGCTTCGCACGACATTTTTCGTGCACCTCGCCCGCGACATGGGCTAGACGGCCCCCAGTTTTCTGGAGGAATTCATGGCCGGTGACATCAAAGAGCGGGTCTACCGCATCATCAAGGAGCAGCTCGACGTCAACGAGGCGAGCATCAAGCCCGAGTCGACCTTCATCGACGATCTCGGCGCCGACAGCCTCGGGCTGGTCGAGCTGGTGCTCGCGTTCGAGGAGGCGTTCGAGATCGACATCCCCGACGAGCACACCGAGCAGATCCGCTCGGTCCAGGACGCCATCACCTACCTCGAGAAGCACGCGAAGAAGTGAGGCCGTCCGCGCGCGGGCCGACGACGGGCGGCCCGCGACGCACGCCTCGCGCGCGAGACGATCATGGAACGCGCCGTCATCACCGGAATGGGGGCCGTCACGCCTTGCGGGACGGACCTCGCGTCGACCTGGGAGGCGCTCCTCGCGGGGCGACATGGCGCCGGCCCGATCACGCAGTTCGATCCCACGGCGTACGCCGTGAAGTTCGCGTGCGAGGTCAAGGGGTGGGATCCCTTGCGCTTCATCGAGCGCAAGAAGCTGAAGGAGATGGATCGCTTCATCGAGTTCGCGCTCGGCGCGGCGCAGATGGCCATCTCCGACGCGGGGCTGACGCTCACCCACGAAGAAGCCGAGGAGGCCGGCTGCTTCATCGGCGTCGGCATCGGCGGGATCTTCGCGATGGAGCGCGTGAAGGAGACGATCCTCACCAAGGGGCCGTCGCGCGTGAGCCCCTACGCGACGCCGGCCATCATCACCAACCTCGCCGCGGGGCAGGTGTCGATCGCCCACGGGCTGCGAGGTCCCAACTACGCGGTCACGAGCGCGTGCTCCTCGGGGGCCCACGCCATCGGCGAGGCCGCCGAGTGGATCCGCCGCGGCAAGGCGCAGGTGATGGTCGCGGGCGGCAGCGAGGCCGCGATAAGCCCCATCGGGATCGGCGGCTTCCAGGCGATGTACGCGCTCTCTCGGCGCAACGACTCGCCCGAGACCGCGAGCCGACCGTTCGATCGCGGGCGCGACGGGTTCGTGTGCGGCGAGGGCGCGGGGGTGCTCGTGCTCGAGGCGCTGTCCCGCGCGAAGGCGCGCGGCGCGCGCATCTACGCCGAGGTGACCGGCTACGGCGCGTCGAGCGACGCGCACCACCTGACCAACCCCGCGCCGGGCGGCGAGGGCGCGATCCGCGCGATGAAGATGGCGCTGCGAGACGCTCGCCTCGCGGCGTCGGACATCGGCTACGTCAACGCGCACGGCACCTCCACCCCGCCCGGCGACAAGCACGAGAGCGAGGCGATCCGCGCCGTGTTCGGCGCCGCGGTCGACGAGCTGTGGGTCAGCTCGACCAAGAGCATGACGGGGCACCTGCTCGGCGCGGCGGGCGCCATCGAGGCGATCTTCTCCGTGATGTCCATCGCGACCGGCAAGATCGCGCCGACGATCAACGTGTTCGACCAGGACCCCGCCTGCGCGCTCGACGTCGTGCCGAACGTGGCGCGCGAGCGTGATGTCCGGCACGTGCTGTCGAACTCGTTCGGGTTCGGCGGCACCAACGCGACCCTCGTCCTGTCGCGCTTCGAGGCGTGAGCGCCAGATGCGCTGCCCTGCCTGCGGCAACGAAGACGACCGCGTGATCGACTCGCGCACGAGCGAGCGCGGCGACGTCACTCGGCGCAGGCGCGAGTGCACCGCGTGCGGCAGGCGGTTCACGACCTACGAGCGCGTCGAGCTGGTCGTCTCGCAGGTCGTCAAGAAGGACGGGCGGCGCGAGCCCTACGACCGCGAGAAGCTGCTCGGCGGCGTGCGGGTCGCGTGCAAGAAGCGCCCGGTATCGGTCGCGCAGATCGACGAGCTGGCCTCTCGCATCGAGGCCGAGCTCGCCGAGCACGGCGACAAGGAGATCGAGTCGCGGTTCCTCGGCGAGCGCGTGATGGTGCTGCTTCGCGCGCTCGACGAAGTCGCGTATGTTCGCTTCGCCAGCGTGTACCGCGAGTTCCGTTCGATATCCGCGTTCCGCGAGGAGCTTGGCAAGCTCGGAGACCAATCCTGATGGGACAGCACGAGCTCGACGCGAGGTGGATGGAGGCCGCGGTCACCGAGGCGCAGAAGGCGCGCCCGTCGCCGAACCCGCGCGTCGGCGCCGTCGTCGCGCGCGGTGACGAGCTGCTCGGCGCGGCGTGCCACGAGCGGGCGGGCGAGGACCACGCCGAGGTGCGCGCCATCCGACGCGCGGGCGAGCAGGCGAAGGGCGCCACGCTGTATTGCACGCTCGAGCCCTGCAACCACCACGGCAAGACCCCGCCGTGCGTCGACGCGATCCTCTCGGCGGGGCTCGCGCGCGTCGTGATCGGCGCGCGCGATCCGAACCCGCACGTCCCCGGTCACGGCGTCGAGCGGCTGCGGCAGGAGGGGGTCGAGGTCACCCTGCTCAGCGAGCACCGGGCGGCGAGCGATCTCATCGCGCCGTGGGCCAAGTACATCACGACCGGCATCCCCTACGTGTCGGCGAAGCTGGGGCTGTCGCTCGACGGTCGCATCGCGACGCGCACCGGCGCGTCGCGGTGGGTGACCGGCGAGGAGGCGCGCGCCAAGGTCCACGAGCTCCGCCGTGAGCGCGACGCGGTGGCCGTGGGCATCGCGACGGCCATCGCCGACGATCCGCGCCTGACGGTGCGACACGTCCCGGGCGAGAGCCCCGTTCGCGTCGTGTTCGACACGCGACTGCGCCTCCCGCCCGATCGCAAGCTCGCCACCACCGCGCTCGACGTGCCGACCTGGGTGCTGACGGCGCTCGACGCGCCCGAGGCTCAAGAGGAGGCGCTCGTGAAGCTCGGCGTGAAGGTGCTGCGCGTGGCGAAATCGGCGGAGGGGCGCGTCGACGTCTCGGCCGGGCTGCGGGCGCTCGCGGAGCTCGGCGTGGTGTCGCTGCTGGTCGAGGGCGGCGCCGAGCTGGTCGGCAGCATGCTCGCGACGCAGGCGGCCGACGAGCTGCACGCGTTCATCGCGCCGATCCTGCTCGGTCCGCGCGGTCGACCCGGGGCGGTCGACTGGGCCGGCCCCGCCACGCCCGCCGACGCGCCGCGCATCCGGTTGCCGCGCTGGGAGCTGTGCGGCGAGGACGTGTACGGCCGGGGCCCCATCGACTATCCCGCGCCGCGCTGAGCACGCGCGGGCGCTGGCGTCCCGCGGGTTTCGATCTACCCTTCGCGCACCCGAGCCGCTCATGATCCTCACCATCCTCCACTATCCAGATCCGCGCCTGCGCGAGAAGGGGCAGCCCATCCGCGAGATCACCCCGGAGATCCAGAAGCTCGCCGACGACATGGCCGAGACGATGTACGCGGCGCCGGGCGTCGGGCTCGCCGCGACGCAGATCGGCGTCCCGGTCCGCCTGTTCGTGATCGATCTGGCCGGCGAGGACGAGCCGAGCCGGCTCGTGACGTTCATCAACCCCGAGATCCTCGAGCGCGAGGGCTCGCGCACCTGGGAGGAGGGCTGCCTCTCGTTCCCCGACGTCCACGAGGACGTCCAGCGCGCCGAGCGCGTGCGCGTGCGGGCGCTCGATCGCGACGGCAAGCCGTTCGAGCTCGACGTCGATGGATACATGGCCGTCGCCGTCCAGCACGAGAATGATCACCTCGACGGCGTGCTGATGATCGACCACATGGGAGCGCTGCGGAAGCGCATGGTCCAGCGCAAGCTCGAGAAGCGGCGCGCTCGCGACGCGCGCCCGTGAAGATCGCCCACCTCTCCGATCTGCATGTGCTCGGGGAGGCGCCCGAGCCGTGGACGGCGTACACCAACAAGCGCTTCACCGGATGGGTGAACCTCGCGCTGCGGCGGCACGCGACCCACAAGCACGAGGTCGTCCAGGCCCTCTGCCGCGAGATCGCGCGCCAGCGTCCCGACCACGTCGTCATCACCGGAGATTTCTCGAACCTCGCGTTCTCCGGCGAGCTGGTGCGGGCGCGCGAGCTGCTCGAGCGCGAGCTGGAGATGTCCCCCGCCGACGTGAGCGTCGTCCCCGGAAATCACGATCTTTACACCCGGGGCTCGGCCCGCACGCAGCGTTTCGCCGGGATCTTCTCGGGCTACATGACGAGCGATCTGCCCGACTTGGCGACGGCGCACGCGTCGGGCCCGTTCCCGTTCGTTCGGCTTCGAGGCGACGTCGCGATCATCGGCCTGTCGAGCGCGACGCCACGGCCGCCGATGATCGCGTCGGGCTCGATCGGCCGACCGCAGCGCGACGCGCTCGCGCGGGTGCTCGGGCGAGGAGAGCTGCGCGGACGGTTGCCGATGGTGCTGATGCACCACCCGCCGCACAACCCCGCGTCGAAGGTGCGCGCCGCGACCAACGGCCTGTACGACGCGCCGGCGATGCGCGCCGTGCTGCGGCAGGCCGAGCGCGCGGTCGTGCTGCACGGACACCTTCATCAGCGCATGGCGGGCGAGCTCGGCGCGGGGCTGCGCTCGATCGGAGCCACGAGCGCGTCGCTGCTCCACGACGACGACGACCGTCGCGCGGGCTTCAACGTCTACGAGACGTCGGGTGGCGCGCTGGTGCGCGAGCACGCCGTCGTGCTCGACGTCGCGACCGGCAGGTTTCACGAGCGGGCGATCCCGTCGCTGCCCGCCGTCAGCGGCTGACGCGCCACACGCCTGTCGCGTCGGCCCACGTGATGGTCGACGGGGTCGCGGCGATCGAGGTCGGCCGGGTGAGCCCCTCGCGGAGGGTGATCGCCTCGGTGTGGACGAGATCGACCTCGACCAGCTCGCCGTCCTCTTCGTTGACGGTGAACGCGGCGTCCCCGTCGACCGCGAGATCGACGTGGAACCCGGACGGCGTATACAGCCCGACCTCGGTCGAAGCGGCGGGGATGTAGTCGGGCGGGGGCAGCTCGGTCTTGGCGAAGCGCGTGACGAAGACGCGCAGCGTCGGGTCGACCTCGACCCAGGACGCGCGCGTCGGGCCTGCGTGTACGGCGCACGCGAGGCGGCGACGGTCGGCATAGACCTCGACCGGGCCGCCCGTCAAAGGCGCGCGCACGACGCGCCACGCCGCGCGCTCGCCCAGCCACACGTGGCCCTCGTCGACCGAGACGCGGCACGGCGCCGCGCTGTGCTGGAGCGTCGCCACGCGCGCGGTCGACGCGCCGTCGACGCGCTCGATGGCGCTGCGCGTGACGACGAACGCGCGCCCCGACGGATCGAGCGCCACGCCCACCGGCTCGTCGTCGAGCGGGATCTCGCCGTCGACGTGCGCGCGCCGCGCGGAGGGATCGATCCACGCGAGCCGCCCGGCGCGCAGCGCGAGCAGCGACGGGACGGACGCGACGACGTCGTCGGGCAGCGGCGCGAGGTCTGCGACACGCTCGACGCCGCCCGCTCGGAGCCGCTCGACCGCCGCGCTCCCGTTCGCGCCGACCCTCACCCACGCGAGCTCGGCGTCGTCGGCCACCAGCGAGAGCACACGCTCGCCGGGCGCGAGCGCGACGAGCGGCGCGCTCCCGGCGGGCGCCGACGGCGGCTCCGCGGGATCGCCGCCGCACCCGGCGAGCGAGAGCCCCAGCAGCGAGGCGAAGAGCGTTGTCGAGGAGCGGTCCAGGCGAGAGAGGTACTAGCGCAAGGCCATGGCGACGAACACGGCGCCGATGATCCCCACGAAGTTTCATCAGCCCGACGACGCCCGCGATCGTCCACACGAGCTCGCCGACGTCTGGGACGAGCTCGGCCTGCAGGTCCCGGATCGCGCCGGCGACCACGTGGACGGACCGCAGGAGCCGCCCGTCCACGGGCTCGACGGTCCCGAGCTTCGCCCCCGTCCCGTGGGCCTCCCATCTCGCGAGTTCACAGTGAATGCGCCGGTTGGGGAGGACTTCTGCCGGCTCGCACCTGCAGCAGGTCGTGCGCCTCATCTCTCGACCACGACCGCGCGACGGTTCGGGCCCTATGGACAACCGCGCGCCCCTGGATAACCTCCCACGTCCTGCCAAACTGACCAGCCCGCGCTGGCGAAAGGATGAACATGACCTCACGCACGAACCTCACGGCCTCGGCCGCGCTCCTCATGGCGGTCGGCCTCTTCGGGACCGGCTGCAAGGTGCTCAAGATGGCCGCCAAGACCCAGCGCCACGCCGCCATCGCCTACGACGAGAAGACAGGAGGCTGGGGCTACAGCTACAACCAGCTCACGGAAGACCTCGCCAAGTCGGCGTCGACCGCCAAGTGTCCCACTTGCACCGTGCGCCTCTCCTGGAACCAGGGCTGCGGCGCCCTCGCCCAGTCGGCCACGAAACGAGACATCATGACGACCGGCCTGGGGCCGACGCGCGTGGCCGCGGAGGGCGCCGCCCGCGCCGACTGCGTGGGCAAGGGCGGAACCAACTGCAACATCCTCGTCTACGCCTGCAACAGCACAAACTGATCAACGAAGATCATCCCGTCGGCGCGGCCATGTGCGCGCCGATGGGCTGAGCAGAAGTGTGGGGGGCCGAGGGGCGGATAAGCCCTTCCGCTTGGCCGCGGGCTTCTTGGCCGTCGGTTTCTTCGCTGCGGGCTTCTTGGCCGCGGGCTTCTTGGCAGTCGAAGTCTTCGCCGCGGGCTTCTTGGCTGCGGGCTTCTTGGCCGCGGGCTTCTTGGCTGCGGGCTTCTTGGCTGCGGGCTTCTTGGCTGCGGACTTCTTGGCCGCGGAATTCTTCGCTGTCTTCGGCTTCGGCGCGCCGACCACCTGTGCGATCGCGGCGTCGAGATCCGAGAGCTGGAACGGCTTGTCGAGGTAGCGGTCGGCGCCGAACAGCGGCGAGGTCATCTCGTTGAGGCGCTCGCCGATTCCCGTGATCATGATGACCTTCGTGTGGCCGAGCTCGCGCGACTCGCGGATCTTGCGGCACACCTCCCAGCCGCTCATCCCCGGCATCATCACGTCGAGCAACACGAGATCGGGGCGGTGACGCTCGGCCTGCTCCCACGCCTCCTCGCCGTCGTGCGCCAGCGTGACGGCGAAGCCGAGGGTCTTCGTGTGCTGCGCGATCAAGGAGAGCATCGCCGGCTCGTCGTCGGCCACCAGAACCACCTTCGTCGTCTCGTCGGTCATCGGGCGCGGATCTTGGGTGCGGCGGCGCCGCACGGTCAAGCAGCTTCGGCGCGACAGAGCGTGTAGATGGCGCGGGTGAGCCTGCTCATCGCGCTCGTGCTCGGGATCGTCGAAGGGCTGACCGAGTTCTTGCCGGTCTCGTCGACGGGGCACCTGGTGCTCGTCGGGCACGTCCTCGGCGCCACGGGAGGGTCGTCGGCCTCGTTCGCGATCGTGATCCAGCTCGGCGCGCTGTGCGCGATCGTCGTCCACTATCGGCGCTTGCTCGCGGCGCACGTGGGCGGTGCGATCCGGCGAGCGCCCGCGAGCCTCCGGCTGCTCGGCGCGCTCCTCGTCGCGTTCGCGCCGGTCGCGGTGGTGGGGTTGGCGCTGCGCAAGGTGATCAAGGCGAGGCTCTTCGGCGTGGGGCCGATCGTGGTCGCGCTCGTCGTGGGCGGCCTCGTGATGATCGCGTCGTCGTGGCTCGGCCGCGCGCGTCGCCGAGAGCGGCTCGAGGGGCTCGAGCACGTGACCCTCTCGCGCGCGCTCTCGATCGGCGTCGGACAGTGCTTCTCGCTGTGGCCGGGGACGTCGCGATCGATGTGCACGATCCTCGCGGGCGAGGCCGCCGGGTTGTCGACGACCACCGCGGCCGAGTTCTCGTTCTTGCTGTCGCTGCCGACGCTCGGCGCGGCGACGCTGTACGAGCTCGTGAAGGCGCGCCACGAGCTGCTCTCTGGCGCGAGCCTCGGCGCGCTCGCGGTCGGGACGGTGACGTCGTTCTTCGTCGCGTGGGCCGTGATCGCCGGCTTCTTGCGCCTGCTGCCGCGCGTGGGGCTGTGGCCGTTCGGCGTGTACCGCGTCCTGCTCGGGGTCATCGTGGCGGCCGCGGTCTGGCGTTGATCGCCCCGTCGTGCGCGTGGGAGATTGCGCGCGCGTGCCCCGCTACCTCGTCACCGGCGGCGCCGGCTTCATCGGCTCGAACCTCGTCGCCGCGCTCGCGCGCAGCGGGGAGCGGGTCGCCGCGCTCGACGATCTCTCCACCGGTCGCTGGTCGCTCGTCGAGCGGCTGCTGCGCCCCGGCGACGGCGAGGTCGAACGACACACCGCGAGCATCGTTGACGGCGCCGCGGTCGCGCGGGCGATGCGCGGCGTCGAGCTCGTGTTCCACGAGGCCGCGCTCGCGTCCGTCGAGCGGAGCCTGGTCGATCCGCTCGGCTGCGAGGAGGTCAACGTGCGGGGGCTGCTCACCGTGCTCGAGGCCGCGCGCGACGCCGGCGTGCGGCGCGTCGTGTTCACGAGCTCGTGTGCGGTGTACGGCGATGATCCGTCGTCACCGAAGACCGAGCGCAGCGCCCTCCGACCGCTGTCTCCGTACGCTGTCACCAAGCTCTCGGGCGAGCTGCACCTCGCGGCGTGGGCGCGGCTGCACGGCCGCGAGGCGCTCTCGTTTCGCAACTTCAACACCTTCGGTCCCAACCAGCTCCCCGACGGCCCGTACGCGGCGGCGATCCCGCGGTTCGTGTGGGCGTGGCTCGCCGGCGAGCCCGCGCGGGTGCACGGAGACGGCCTCCAGACGCGCGACTTCGTCCACGTCGACGACGTCGTCCGCGCGAACCTGCTCGCCGCCGCGTCGCCGCGCCGCTTCGACGGCGACGTGCTCAACCTCGCGAGCGGCGAGGAGCAGCGCGTGCTCGACGTGCTCACGTCGCTGCGCGCCCTCGGCCTCGACGGCGCGGCCGTCCACGCGCCCGAGCGACGCGGAGACATCAGGAGCTCGCGCGCGTCGATCGCCGCCGCCGCCGAGGTGCTCGGCTTCACGCCCAAGGTGGCGTGGCGCGACGGGCTCGCGTCGACGGTCGAGTTCTTGCGCGAGGTGCGCGCGACCGAGGGTCTAGCGGGCGCGGCGCGGCTCAAGTGACGTGCTCGACGCGCGCGCGCTGGACGCCGGGCGCCGCCGTCAGCGCGTCGAGCACCCGCTCGATCGGGACCGCGTCGGGGACGCGCACGTCGAGCGTCAGCGTCTGCGCGCCGTCGTCGGTCCGCCGCTCGTGCGCCGTGGTCGAGACCGCGAGGCCGAGCTCGCGCAGCGTCGAGGTCAGCTGCGCGGCCGACGCCTCGCGATCGAGCGAGAGCTCGACGCGGTGTCGCTGCGTCGAGTGATCCTTGTCCTCGAGACGGCGGAGGATCGTGAGCGCCAGCATGCCCACCGCCGTCACGAACACCGCCTCGGCGAACATCCCCGAGCCGGCCGCCATCCCGATCGCGCCGACGAGCCACAGCGCCGCCGCGGTGGTGAGCCCCTGCACGGTGACCCCCGTGCGCAGGATGGCCCCGCCCGCGAGGAAGCCCATCCCCGACACGATCGAGGCCGCGATGCGCGACGCGTCGACCTCGACGAGATCCGAGTGCCCGAAGTGCTGGTGGTAGACGAAGTTGGTCGACACCACCATGAAGGTCGCCGACGCGAGGCCGACGATCATGTGCGTGCGAAGCCCCGCGGGGCGGCCGTGAAGATCTCGCTCGTAGCCGATGACCCCGCCCAGCGCCGCGCCCACCGCGATGCGACCGAACAAATCCCACGCGATCACTTGGCACCTGTGGACGGCGCGCGGCGCCTCGACGAGGGGCTCAAAGTGGCGGGTTCGGCGTGTGACAAGGCGCGCATCTACCCCGACGAACGCGCAGCCGCAACGCGGACCGGCGCGCCTCAGGTCTTGGCGCCGACGGCCAGATCGCGGTGCAGCGGGTACAGGGAGAGCTCCTCGGCCGAGAGTCGAGAAGACAGCGCGTCCGAGACGTCTGTCCACTCTGCCCTCGCGCCGTCGAGATCCTTGCCGTCGCCGTACCTGTCGAAGAAGCCTGTCAGGACCTCTCCGATCTCCGCCATCCCCGTCGAGAACTCGTGGACGAGCGCGACCATGTCCGAGTCCTGTGAGCGCTCCGCGAGCGCGCGCAGCTCGGGGTAGAGGCGCGCGTCCTCGAGCTGGACGTGCTTCTCGATGAGGTCTCGCAGGCGGCCGAGCAGCGACGCCGCGGCCTTGGTGTCGTGGGCGTCGAGCGCGGCGGTGATCTGGCGCGCCGTGAGCTTGATCGTGAGGTGGTGACCCTTCAGCGCCGCCATCAAGGTGAGGGAAGAGCGCGAGTCGATCAGCCTGCGCGCGCGGCTGGTGGTCGACTCGGTGCGCGAGTCAGCCCGAGGGGGCGGGGTGCCAGCGAAGGCCTGGGTGGGTGCCGCCTCCTGGTTTGACCGCGCGACGGGCGCGGGCGTCTCCGTCGCTCCTCCCTGGGTCGCGGGGCCCTCCGCGCGCGGCTCCGCGACCCGCGCGATGCGCGCGAGGGAGCGCGCGCCGTCGACCCCTTCGATCGCCGCGAGCGCCGCTGCCAGCTCGGAGATGTCTCCGAAGCGGTCGGCCGGCTTCTTGTGCAGGCAGCGCGCGACGATTTCTCCCAGCGCGAGGGGGACGCCCTCGACCTGTTGGCAGAGCTCGGGCGCGCGATCCGAGACGACTTGCATCAACAGTGAAGGCAGCCCCTCTGCCGTGAAGGGCCGCCGCCCCGCGACGAGCTCGTAGAGGATGACGCCGAGCGCCCAGATGTCAGTGCGCGCGTCGACGTGGCCCGCGTGGGTGATCTGCTCGGGGGACATGTAGCCCGGTGAGCCGACCATCCCGTCAGCCAGCGTCAGCGGGGCGCCCCCGTCTGCCTCCCGCAGCTTGCTGATCCCGAAATCGAGCAGCTTGACGCTGGGGGTCCCGTCGGGCCCCGTCACGAGGAACAGGTTCGACGGCTTGAGATCCCTGTGGATCACACCCTTCGCGTGCGCCTCCGCGAGCGCCTCGCACGCCTGCAACACGAGCTCGACCGCCTCGGGATGGGCGAGGGGACCGCGGGCGACCCTCGCCTCGAGGGTCTCTCCCTCGAGCAGTTCCATCACCATGAACGGGGTCTCGTCCTCGAGCGTGTCCACGTCGATCACCCGCGCCACCCTCTCGCTGCGCAGCCTCGCCG
Organism: Myxococcota bacterium; assembly: GCA_963169165.1. Taxonomy (GTDB): domain Bacteria; phylum Myxococcota_A; class Polyangia; order Polyangiales; family Polyangiaceae; genus JADLFU01. The sequence goes on from CAUJFL010000002.1 coordinate 15,741, forward strand.
CGGCGCGCCCCTCACGCAAGAAGCGCGCGACCAGCTCGGAGCTCGACCGGTAGGTCGGGAGCATGATCTTCAGGGCGACCAGGTCGTCGAGGTGGAGGCGACGCGCCGCGACCACGATCCCCATGCCTCCCTGCCCCAGCACACGCTCGATCCGGTACTTGCGCGCGACGGTCGCGCCAGGCTCGTAGAGCTTGCTCATGCGCATATGCTAGCAACTCCACGCCGCCACGAGCCGCGATCACCGGCGCAAAATCCGCGCGTTGCCAGGCGGCAGCGAGGTGCTCACCGCAGGTCTCGCGCCCGTCGCCTGCGGCGTGAGACGAGCGCCGCGAGCGCCGCGAGGGCCGGCCACGCCGTGCCTCCGGTCGAGACGGCGCAGCCGCTGCCCTCGATGACACCCTCGTCCGGCGGCGGCGCGCCCGCAGCGCCCGCGCCGCCTTGAGTTGCGCCTGCCTTGCCAGCCGTCCCGCCCTGACCCGTGCCAGCCTTGCCAGCGGCGCCGCCTTGCCCTGCGCCGCCCTGGCCCGCACCGCTCTGGCCCGCGCCGCCTTGGCCTGCATTCCCTGCAGTGCCTGCCTGCGCTTGACCGCCGCTCCCAGCGAGCGCGGCCGGGAAGGTCTCACTATCTTCGCAAGCGCTTGCGCCGATCAGCAGCGCCAAGAGGGAGCAGAACGAAAGATGCGCCAAAGGTGGTCGAGTCTTCATAAGAGGGTCTCCTTCTGTAATTCCCCACGCTCGTATTAAATGAGCTTGCCTCTTTATACTCTGTTTTAGCGACCTCTTACCTACGAAAGAGGCCCTAGAACCTAAAAACAGAGTGACGTAAACATAGCGTGAATTATACGTAAAATCGTTCATTCGACGCGATAAGCAACGCGCTCGTCAAGTACAAAA
>CAUJFL010000003.1 GCA_963169165.1 Myxococcota bacterium
CCGTTGATGGTCATCGACGTCGTGACCTCGTCGAGCGGGATGCCCCCGTAGAGCACCTCCATGTCGCGCAGCGTGACGACAGCGACGCCGCACATCCCAACCTAGCCGAGCGACCGCGGAGAGTCGGAGTCGTAGCCCATCAAGGTGGGGAAATCGAAGGCGGTGGAGAGCCCCGTCTGCCCCTGCTCGAGCAGGTACTTGAAGCGTGTGTTGGTCTGCTCGGGGGTGCCGAAGCCCGCGAACATGCGCATCGTCCACAGTCGCCCTCGGTACATCGTCGGCTGCACGCCCCGCGTGAACGGGAACTCGCCGGGCAGACCGAGGTCTCGCGCGTAGTCGGGCTGCACGTCGGCGGGCGTCAGCACGTCGGGCATTTCCATCCCGCTCCACGTCTCGAACACGCGCGAACGCGCCGGCACCCTGGCCTCGGACGCGGCGAGCGGCCCGGCGCGCCACGCCGTCACCGACGCCCGGATCGCGTCCAGCGCGGCGTCGCCCGGGGACTCGCCCCCCGAAGAGAAGCCCGGTGTCGCGTCGTCGAGGTGCGTGGAGGCCATCGACGTGAACCTAGCAAAAAGCCGCCGAGGCTTCCCGCCTCGCGCGCGAGATCGGGTTGTCGCCCGCTGGCAGCCGTGGATGATGCGCGTCACGGATGGACGACACCCGCTCGTCGGCGACGATGGTCGCGGCAGTGTCCCGGATCGGGACGACGGTCGACGGTAAGTACAAGCTGCGATCGCTGCTCGGCGTCGGCGGGATGGGTATCGTGTACGAGGCCGAGCACCTGTACCTCGGCCGCAACGTCGCCCTGAAGATCATCCACCCGAAGTACGCGGACACGCACGACGCGGTGGCCAGGTTCCTCAACGAGGCGCGCGCCGCCGGCACGATCGGTCACCGCGCCATCGTGCAGGTGCTGGACGCCGGCTTCGTCGACGGCACGACGCCGTACCTCGTGATGGAAAAGCTCGAGGGCGAGACGCTGGCCGAGCGCATCACGCGGCGGGGTGGGCTGCGGGTCGCGCAGGCGGCCATGGTGCTCCGCGAGCTGATGCGGGGCCTGGGCGCCGCGCACGCGAAGGACATCGTCCACTGCGATCTGAAGCCGCCGAACGTGCTCCTGGTCGGGCGCAAGATCGACGTCGGCGCGGTGAAGATCCTTGATTTTGGCATCTCTCGGATCTCGAAGCAGCCGCAGTCCAAGCCGGGCGACGTCGTGATGGGCACGCCGCTGTACATGTCGCCCGAGCAGGTGAAGGGCGCGGCGGTCACGGCGTCGACCGATCTGTTCGCCGCCGGGGTCGTGACGTTCGAGGCGCTCACGGGGCGGCCCCCGTTCGATGGTGGCGGCGGGAAGGTCGAGGTCTTCGTCCGCATCCTACGCGACCCTCCCCCGCCCATCGTCGGCGCGCGTGAGCAGGTCCCCGCGGACCTCGCCGCGCTCGTCATGTCCCTGCTGGCGAAGGCGCCCGAGGACAGGCCGACGTCCGCCGGCGACGTGGTGCGGACGCTCGACGCGATGGGCATCGTCCCGGGTGTGGGGCCGGGGATCGCCACCGACGTCAAGCGCTAGTCAGTCGGGGAGGACGGGAGACTCCACGAGCGGCTCCTCGACCCTCGGGGCGGGGCGCGTCCAGCCGCCGAGCGCGACGCGCAGGATCGCCGGGAAGACGGCGATCGTGAGCGCGCTCGAGAGCAAGATGCCCGCGACGACCACGGTGGCGAGCGGGCGCTGCACCTCGGAGCCCGCCGAGGTGGACAGCGCCATCGGCAAGAACCCGAGCGCCGCCACCGCGCCCGTCGTCAGCACCGCGCGCACGGCGTGGGACGTCGCGTGCTGCACCGCCGCGTCGGGCGACTCGCCCGCGAGCAGCCGCCGGCTCGCCTCGCTCGCGATGATCACGCCGTTGAGCACCGAGATGCCCCCCAGCGCGATGAAGCCGACGGCCGCCGGGAGGCTGAACGGTAGCCCCCGGGCGAACAGCCCCGCGACTCCGCCCACCGACGCGAGCGGCACGAGCGCGAAGACCGACGCGCTCAGACGCACGCTTCGGAACAGCCAGAAGAGCATCCCGAGGATGATCGCGACCACCGCCGGCACGACCACCGCGAGCCGCTTGGACGCGCGCTCGAAGTTCTCGAACTGGCCGCCCCACTCGATGCAGTACCCCGACGCCAGCGGCACCTCGGCGCGCACCTTGGCCTTCGCCTCTGCGACCCACGAGACGAGATCACGGCCGCGGAGGTTGACGTCGATGCGCACGAGCCGCTCGCGATCCTGGCGCTTGACGACCGCGGGGCCGTCGCCCTCGCGCAGCTCGACCAGCTCCTGGAGCGGGACCGCCTTACCCTTGGAGGACTCGACGAAGATCGAGCCGATCCCCTCCAGCGTCGGCGAGGACGGCGGGTTCAGCACGCGCAGCTGGAAGCGTCGGCTGCCCTCGTAGACGTCTCCGACGCGGATCCCCTCGCGCGTCGACGCGAGCGCGTCGAACGCGTCCTGCACCTTGACCCCGTAGCGGGCCATCTTCGCGCGGTCGGCGGTCGCGGTGATCATCATCTCGCCGAGCACGCGCTCGACGCGTAGATCGCCCGTCCCGCGGATCTTCTGCACCGCGGCGCCCACCCTGTCTGCGATCCGCACCAGCTCGAAGATGTCGTCGCCGACCACCTTGATGGAGACGTCGGCGCGCGACCCGCTGATCAGCTGGTTGGTCAGATCCTCGATCGGCTGAGAGACCGAGACGAACGTCCCCGGGACCTCGGACTCGATGCGGGTCTTCCAGATCTCGGAGAGATCGTCGAAATCGTGCGCGGTCTTCCACTGCTTCATCGGCGAGAGCGCGACGAGGATGTCGGTGTTCTCGTTGCCGACCGCGTCGATCGCCAGCTCGGCGCGCCCCGTCTGCCCGAGCGCTACCAGCGCCTCCGGGTACGACTTGAGGATCGACTCGGTCGCGAGGTCCAGGCGCCGCGCCTCGTCGAGCGAGATGCTCGGCGCGCGCTTGATGGCCACGATCGCGTCGCCCTCGAAGATGCGCGGGACGAACTCGGCGCCCATCCGCGAGAACCCGAACACCGTGACCGCGAGCAACGCGCCGGCGCCCGCGAGCACCGACCAGCGCCGCGCGACCGTGGCCGCGGCCACGCGATCGACCGAGCGCGACAGCGCGTCGAGCCACTTCGCGTGGTGGGACGGCGGCGGCACGAACATCACGGTGACGGCCGGAACGAAGACGATCGCGTAGACCCGCGCGCCGAACAGCGCGCACGCCATGGTCAGCGCCATCGGGCGGAACATCTTGCCCTCGACCCCCTCGAGCGTCAGCAGCGGCAAGTACACCAGCATGATGATCGCGACCGAGAACGCGACCGGCTTGATCGCCCCGGCCATCGCGTGGCCGTACTCGCGCTCGCGATCTGCGCGTGACAGCGCCCGGCCGGCGAGCGCCGCGATGACGCCCTCGAGCAGCACGATCGGGCCGTCGACCAGGAAGCCGAAGTCGATCGCGCCGAGCGACATCAGGTCGCCGGTGACGTGAAACGCGTGCATGCCGAGGATGGCGATGCTCATCGACGCGGGGATGCCGAGCGCCACCGCGATCGCGCCGCGGAAGGAGCCGAGGAGCACCGCGAGCACGATGGTCACGACGGCCATGCCCTCGGCCAGGTTGACCGCGACGGTGCGGAGCGTCTGCCCGACGAAACGCCCGCGGTCGTAGACCACGTCGACGCGCACGCCGGGCGGGAGCGTCGGGGCGATCTCGGCGATGCGGGCCTTGACCGCGGAGACGACGTCGTAGCTGTTCTGCCCGGCGAGCATCAGCACGAGGCCGCTGACCGCCTCGCCCTTGCCGTCGAGCGTGACGACGCCCTGGCGGAGCGCGGCGCCCACCTTGACCTCGGCGACGTGCTTGACCAGGACGGGCGTGCCGTTGTCGCGGGTCTTCAGCACGACGTCGCCGATGTCGTCGACGCCGCGCAGGAGCCCCTGCCCTCGCAGCACGTAGCTCTCGCCGCCGCGCTCGACGTAGCCCCCCCCGACGTTGGTGTTCGCGCTGGAGAGCGCCTCGATGACCTGGCGCAGCGTCATGTCGACCGTGTCGAGCCGCACGCGGTCGACGACGACCTGGTACTGCTTGAGCTCGCCCCCGAAGGTGTTGCACTCGATGACGCCAGGGACGCCGCGCAGCTTCGGCACGATCTCCCACTCGAGGATCGTGCGCAGCTGCATGGCCGAGTGACGATCGCTGGCGACGACGAATTTGTAGATCGTCCCCAGCCCCGTCGAGACGGGCGCGAGCTCGGGTGGGTCGACGTTGGGCGGCAGCTCGGCTTGCACCGCGCGAACGCGCTCGAGCACGAGCTGCCTGGCGAACCAGCGGTCGGTCCCGTCGGCGAAGACGACCGTCACCGCCGAGAGCCCGAAGCGGCTGACGCTGCGGAGCTCCACGAGCCCCGGGACGCCGTTGAGCGCGTTCTCGATCGGGAAGGTGACCGTGCGCTCGACGTCGAGCGCCGCGGCGCCCGGCGCCTTCGTCAGGACGTCGACCTGCACGGTCGAGACGTCGGGCAGCGCGTCGAGCGGGAGCCTGCGGGTGCCCACCACGCCCGCGACCAGCAGCAGCGCGAGCAGGACGCACATGATGACGCGATGGCGAACGCTCGCTCGCGCGAGCCTCTCGAGCATGCGGGTGCGATTACCACGGCGCGACCAGGCGACGACTCGGAAATTTGCGCCTGGCCCGAGCATGGCCTACCTAGCGTGGTGCGTGCGTGCGTCCGTCCTCCTCCTCACCGTCGTGCTCGCGGGCTGTCGCTCGAGGGGCGACGTGCGGCCGGAGAGCTCGGTGCCGCACGTGGACGGCGCGTCGATCGTGGTGCCGAAGGTGTTCCAGCAGCGCGCGGGGATCGTGGTCCAGGCGGTCGCCAAGCGGACGATCAGCCCGCGCGTCGAGGCGGTCGGCTCGGTGACGTTCGATCCGGCGCACGTCGCGGCGATCGGCACGCGCCTGCGCGGCACCGTGCGCCGCGTGTTGAAGGTCGAGGGCGACAAGGTCAAGCCCGGCGACGCGCTCGCCGAGATCGAGAGCGCAGAGCTGGGCGAGGCGCAGGCCGACGTCTCGGTCGCCCGCGCGCACGTCGAGGCCGCCGAGGTTCAGGAGAAGCGCGAGGCGTGGCTCGTCGACAAGCAGCTGTCGACCGCGCGAGAGCTCGAGCTCGCGCGGGCGCAGCGCAAGGAGCACCAGGCCCGGCTGACGGCGGCCTCCCAGCGCGCCAAGGCGCTCGGCGGCGTCGGGGGCCCCATGGGCGTGCAGGTGCTGCGCTCACCGATCGCGGGCGAGGTCGTGCAGCGCGATCTCGCGCCTGGACAGTCGGTCGATCCGAACCACACCGCGTTCCGCGTGGCGAACCTCGACCACCTCTGGATCGAGATCGCCGTGTTCGAGCGGGACATGAAGAGCGTCCGCGAGGGCGACGCCGTCTCCATCAGCGCGCTCACCGAGCCGGACAACGTCATCCAGGGGCACGTCGCGCACGTGGGGCAGGTCGTCCACCCGGTCACCCAGACGATCGACGTGCGTGTGTACATCCACAACGAGGCGCGCGCGCTGCGCGCGGGGCAGAGCGTGCGCGCGTCGGTCAACGCGTCGGGGCCCGCGCGGACCTCGGTCGTGCTGCCGCGCGAGGCCGTCTCGTACGTCGACGGCAAGCCCACCGTCTTCCTGCGTGACTCGGACGTTCGGTTCCGCGCCGTCTCGGTGCGGCTCGGGGTGTCGGACGGCAAGAGCCACGAGGTGCTCGACGGCGTCGCAGAGTCGGACCAGGTCGTGACGGCCGGGGTCTTCGCGCTCAAATCCGAGCTCTTCCGCTAGCCGCGCGACTCCCTCCTTCCCAACCGGGCGGAGGATCGATATTCAGCGGCGATGCCCTCGACCGCGGCCCAGAGGTGGCCCAAATCGATCTGGTTCGCGGTCATCGCGGCGGCCTTCGCGGGCTGGCTGTTCTATGTGCGCAGCGCGCACACCGAGCCTCCGGCGGGCGGCGTCGACGTCAGGGCGAAGGCCGCGCGGATGCGCATCACGGCGCGGCGCGAGGCCCCCTCGGGCGCCGCCGCTGCCACCGCCCCGCCCGCGGCGGGCGTGGTCGCGGCTCCCCCACCCTCTGCCTCCATCGCGCCGCCCGCGCCCGCCGCCGCGCCCGCGTCTTCTGCGGCCGGCTCGGACGGGAGCCTCCTCGCGCCGTACGAGGAGCCGGTCGCGTACGCCGTCACTCCGCCCGAGGGAGGTGTCCCCGTCCACAAGGAGGGCAGATTCCGCTCGCCGTTCGCGCACCCCAAGTGGGGGGGCGTCGCGCAGACCAAGGTCGGGTTCCTGCTCGCGAACGTGCGGAACTTCGACATGCAGAAGGGCACGTTCGACGCCGACTTCTTCGTGACCTTCACGAGCGACAAGCCGATGCCGCCGCTCGATATCATCCTGACCAACGGCAAGGCCGATCTCGCCGAGAAGATGGCCGAGACGCCGACCTTCCGCATGTACAGGTTCATCGGCTCGTTCTCGTCGCCGCTCGATCTGCACGACTACCCGTTCGACACCCAGGAGCTGGTGATCGAGCTCGAGGACGACGACAACGGCACCGATCAGATGGTGCTCGTCCCCGACAAGGAGCACACGAACCTCGACGTCGGCTTCAACGTGCCGGGCTGGGAGATCGCGTTCACGCAGGTGCGCATCCTGAACCACTATTTCCCGGATCGGTTCGAGCACGACGATCTCTACTACTCGCGGTTCAAGTTCTCGCTCGGCCTGCGGCGCTTCGCTGCGAGCGCGGTGTTCACCGTGTTCATGCCCGCGATCATCATCGTGCTCATCTCGGTCAGCGGCCTGTGGCTGCCGCGCGACGAGCTCGAGGTGCGGTCCAACGCGACGACGCCGATGCTCGCGGCGGCGGTGCTCTTTCACTACTCGCTGATCCAGTCCCTGCCGGCGACCGGCTACCTGACGCGCGCCGACAAGCTGATGATGGGCGTGTACCTGTGTCTCCTGCTCCACATGGCCTTGACGTGGATGTGGTTCATCTTCGAGGATCCGAAGTGGGTCCCTCGCATCATGAAGTTCGGAAAGTGGGTCGGGGCGCCCCTGACGCTGGCGATCATGGCCGGAGGGATCCTGCTGTGACGGCGCGCGGACTGCTGGCCGTGACGGCGGTGACGCTCGCCGGGTGCGTAGCCGTCGGATGCGAGAAGAAGCCGCAGATCTACAGCTCGACGGTCGAGCTCGCGCGCGTCGACGTGCTGACGCGCCCCGGCTCCAACGAGAAGACGATCGACGTCGAGTTCGACTATCCCCAGTGCCCGGGCGAGCAGGTCGAGGTCATCCGGGGCGACGCGGCGTTCGCGGAGTGCCTGCTCGCCAAGCACAAGGTGGGCGATCGGCTGCCGGTCAAAATCCGCCACGTGAAGGACCGAGACGGCGGCTGGGACTGGGACATCATCGAGATGGCGGGCTGCGCGCGACCCCCGCTCGAGGGAGACGAGGCCTCGTTCGACACCGTCCAGGAGTGCGAGCCTCTCGTCATGCACGGGATGTCCGTGGGCTTCAAATGCAGGCGCATCCCCGAGAAGGCGCTGCTCGCGAAGTGCCCCTGGTTCGCTCGCTACTGACGCGCGCGGCGCTCGTCTGCGTGGCCGTCGCCGCGTGGCCTCGACCGGCGTGCGCGCTCGACAAGCAGGGCAGCGCGCACGGCGGCGACACCGCGGGCGCCGACAGCGGGTTCAACGTGTCGGGCGCCCTCACGATGGGCGTGTCGCTCTACAACCCGACGTACGGGGCGCGGCCCGACAACTCGGGGCGGGCCTTGATGCGCTACGCGGTACACACCGATCTCGATCTCATCGGACGCCGCCTGTCGATCCCGTTCGACGTGAACCTCTTCACCGATCGGCTGGCGAAGGGCGCCGCCAAGCTGCGCCCCACCGAGCTCGACGTGATCTCCGGCGTGACGACCACGTGGAGCCTGGGGCCCGGCGCGCTCGAGGTCGGCGCGCGCGGCGAGCACGACGCGCCGGCAGACCGCGGGGGCTTCACGCAGACCTACGCCGACGCGCGCGCGAGGTACCTCTACTCGCTCGACGCGCTCGATCCGCGCGTGGGCCGGGCGCTCCGCGGCGGCGACGTGTCCGGCTGGCTGACGCTCGGGTGGTTCGCGTACAACCCCTCGTACGCCGCGCGCCCCGACAACACGGGCAACGCGCTGCTCCGGTACGCGGCGCACGTCGAGCTGTCGATCCTCGACGATCTGTTCTCGTTCGGCGTCGACACGACGTTCTTCACCGATCGCGAGCGGCACGCGCTGCGTCCGTCCGAGCTCGACGTCACGCCCGAGCTCATCGTCCACACCGCGCCGTTCGAGGTTCACCTCGCCTATGAGCGCGATCTTCCGCTCGATCGTCGCGGGCTCGTGCAGGAGTTCGTCTACCTGCTCGGCGTCTGGTCCTTCGATCTCGTGAAGCCCGCCACCGCCCCGTTCGAGAGCCGCGGGCAGGTGCTGTCGCCGTGAGCCGCGTCGACCCTGCGTGACGCGCGCTGCCGCGTGGGCCATGGTCGGCGCGCCATGGTCCGAACGAACAGCCGCGCGCGTTCACCGCGCTCGAGCGCTCGCCGCGCCACGATGACGCTCGCGGTGGCGGCGCTCGCCTCCCCCTGCCTCCTGGGCTGCGGCCGCGCGCCGAAGGACTACCGGACGACCGTGATGCTGAAGCGCGTCGACGTCATCACGCGCCCCTCCGCTGCTGGCCCGCCCTCCACGACGGTCGACGTCGAGTTCGAGTATCCGTCGTGCCCCGGCGAGCAGGTCGAGGTCATCCGAGGCGACGCGAAGTTCGCCGAGTGCCTGACCGCCGCGCACAAGGTCGGTGACACGACGCCCGTCCGCATTCGCCACGCGCGAGGTCGAGACGGCGTCTGGGACTGGGACGTCATCGAGATGGCGGGGTGCGCGCGCCCGCCGCTCGACGGCGACGAGGCGTCGTTCGACGTCGTGCAAGAGTGTGCGCCGATCCGGCTGCATGGCAGAGAGGTCGGCTTTCGTTGCACGCGGGTCCCGGAGAAGGCGCTGCTCGCCAGCTGCCCGTGGTTCGCGCGACGCTGAGCCGCGCCCTTGTCCGATGCGCGCCCCGCCCCCACCTCTCGCGCATGACCGAGCCTGTCTCGATCACCTGGCTCCGCGCGCTGGCCCGCTACAACCGCTGGATGAACGACAAGCTCTACGCGGCCACCGCCGAGCTCCCCGACGAGGCGCGCAGGCGCGACGTCGGGGCGTTCTTCGGCTCGGTGCATGGCACGCTGAACCACCTGCTGCTCGCCGATCGAGTGTGGCTCGCGCGCGTCCACGGGATCGCCTCGCCCGTCGACCACCTCGCGCCCGGGATCTCCTCGCTCGACCAGGAGCTGTACGCCTCGTTCGACGAGCTGCGACGTGAGCGCGCGCGCACGGACGGCGAGCTGACCCGCTGGGTCGGCGGGCTCACCTGTGCGCGGCTCGCGTCGACGTTCGTCTACGAGCGCGCGGGCAAGAGGGTCGAAGCGCCGCTTTGGACGGCGGCCGCGCACCTCTTCAACCACCAGACCCACCATCGCGGTCAGGTCACCGCGCTGCTGCTTCAGCTCGGCGTCGATCCGGGCGTGACCGATCTCATCGCGATGCTCCGCGCCGAGACGCGCTGAGGCGTGGGTCGCCGCGCGCGTCATGATACGGAGCGCCATGCCGTCCGCGCGACACGCGCTGCTCGCTGGCTCCCTCTCGCTCGCCGCGGCGATCGCGGCGTGCGGCGCCAGCGACTCCTCGCCCGCCGAGCACGCCCCGGCGTCCGCGTCCGCGCCGGTCCAGCGCGTCCGCGTGACCGTCGACGGCGTCGCGGCGTTCGGCGCGGCGGTGTCGCAGGGCGGCTCCGAGCGTCGCGTCACGACCAACGGGCAAGGCGAGGCCGACGTCCCGCTCGAGACGTCCATCCCGGGGGAAGCCTGGATCGTGGCGAGCGTCCCCAGCGCGCGCGCGCGGGCGTCGAAGGTCGACACGACCCAGCGGCTCGAGCTGGAGCTGCACGCCTTCTCCACGGTCGACGATCCGACCTAGACGTTCGAGCGTCCGGGCCGCTCGGACGTCGCCGGGACCGCCGCCGAGTGCGCGCACTGTCACTCGAAGATCTCGGCCGGGTTCGAGGAGTCGGCGCACTCGGGCGCGTCGTCCAACCCCGCGGTCCACGATCTCTACGCCGGGACCGCGGCGTCGCGCGCCGACGCGGCGTCGTGCGGGGCGGTCGGCGGGCAGCTGCTCGAGGGGCGAGCCCCCGGCGCCGACGGGCTCGCGCTCCGATGCTACGTCGGCGCCTCGGCGCTCGCCCAGGCGAACCCCAGCTGCAAGACCCCGCCGTGCGACGTCGGCGCCAAGTCCTTCGCGGGCTGCGCCGACTGTCACGCTCCCGGCATCGATGGACAGCTCGGCGGCCGCGATCTGCTCGAGGCGCGCGGCGACGCCTTCGACTCCGGGGTCCACTGCGACGTCTGCCACAAGGTCGAGAGCGTGCGCGATCTCGGCGCGCCCGGCGTCGCCGGCAAGCTCCATTTCGTGCGACCGAGCGAGCCCGGTCGCGGACCCGGCGGGCGATCGCCGCTCACGTTCGGTCCGTTCGGGGACGTGGCCTTGCCTCGGATGGGCTCCGTCGCGCGGAGTCACTTCGTCAACGGCCAGCTGTGCACCGGCTGCCACGAGCTCGCCGTGCCCGCGCCGCCGTCTGCCCGCGCGCCCGACGGCGTGCTCGCGGTCGACACGACCTCCAGCGAGTGGGCAGCGGGGCCGATGAATGGCGTGCCGTGCCAGAGCTGCCACGGCGGGCGCCTCGACGTCGCGAACGCCGCCGGCGTCGAACTAAATGATCCTAACATGGATCTCGCGTCGGGATGGCCGAGGCCGCCGGGCTCGGTGCACGACCATCGCTTCTGCGGGCCTCGCGGCGAGCGAAAAATTGGGGCGCTGTCGCTCACGCTCGCGCTCGAATCGCGCGTCACCGGCGACGTGCTCGAGGTCGACGCGACCGTGACGAACGTGGGCGCGGGGCACGCGCTGCCGAGCGGAGAGGCGATGCGCGCGATGTTCCTGCTGGTCGACGCGCGCTGCGGCGACGCGCGGCTCGCGCCTACGGGTGGCGACGTCGTGCCCGAGATCGGCGGCGCGCTCGAGCGGCGCGCGGCGGGCGAAGACTGGGCTCGCTGGCCTGGCGCCGCTGTCGGACAGGAGCTCCGCGTCGTCGCTCGAACCGGCGCGTTCCGCGACTACGACGGGCCCGGTGTCTTCGCCGAGGGCATGCTCGCCGCGGCAGACAAGGGCCTGCCCGTCGAGTCGATCGTCGGCGCGCGCACGATCGTCGCTGTCGCGGCCGACGGCCTCGTGACGCTGGACTCGCCCCTCCCGAGCGGAGACGTCGTGGTGCGCGGCGATCCCCCCGGAGCGCAGCCGACCGAGCGCGCGTCGCGCCTCGCGTTCCTGCCCGGCTTCGCGTTCGCCCGGGTGCTCGTCGACGACGCGGGGCGCGCGCAGGCGCCGCACTTCAGCGCGCGGGACGTGCTGTTCGACGATCGCCTGCCGCCCGGTCGCCCGGCGCGGACGCGGCACCTCTTCCGCGCGACCTGCGCGACGCCGACGGTGAACGCGCGCCTCGTACACCGCGCGTTCCCCGCGTGGCTCGCGGACGAGCGAGGGTGGTCGACGCGAGATCGCGTGCTGGTCGAGGTGACGCGATGAGGCGCGCGTGGCCCCTCGTCGCGCTCGTCGTCGCGTGCGCTGGCGGCGAGCTCGACCAGCGGCGCGCGGACACCGTCGCACAGCCGTTCTCGTCGCCGCCGCTGGCCGTCGACCTCGATCCACGCCCCGACGTCGTGAAGATCGCGCTCCGCGCCGCGCCGCTCGATCGAGCTGGGACCCGCCTCGGATACAACGACCTCAGCCCGGGCCCCACCGTGCGCGCGCGCGTGGGCGACACCGTCGAGCTCACGCTCGACAACCAGCTCGCCGCGGCGACGACGCTCCACCTGCACGGCGTGCACCTCCCTTACGCGATGGACGGCGACGGGCACGGCGCGCCGCCTGTCGCGCCGGGCGAGCGGTTCACCTACTCGTTCGTCGCCGATCGCGCCGGGACGTTCTGGTACCACCCGCACGTCGGCGCGGTGGAGCAGGTCCGCGCCGGGCTCTACGGCGCGCTCGTGATCGAAGGACCCGACGAGCCGCGCCTCGACGAGCTGGTGCTGATCTTCTCCGAGGTGCCCGGAGAGGCGTGGGATCCGCCGTCGCACGCGCACGCGCGCCCGCTGTCGATAGAGCACCGCCGCGGGCAGTCGTGGCTCGTCAACGGCGCTCGCTCCCCGCTGCTCGTGCTCGCGTCGGGCTCGATCGTCCGCGCGCGAATGCTCAACGCGTCGTCCGATGTGCCGCTGCGGCTGACATGGCCCGGCGTCCGCCTCATCGCCACGGACCAGGGCCTGCTCCCGTCGCCACAAGAGCTCGACGAGCTCGCGCTCGCGCCTGGCGACCGCGCGGAGGTCGAGTGGCGAATAGGTCCGGAGCCGTTCGACGTGCTCGCGCTGCCCGACTCGACGGTCGGCCCTATCGCGGGCGAGCCTGTGGCGGTGATGTCGGTGTCGCCACGCGGGGGGCTCGCCGCGCCGGAGCCGCTCCCGTGGGGCGCCCCGGCGATGCCGACGGTCGATCCCGCGCGCGCGCCCGACGCGATCTGGGTGCTCACCGGTGCGGGGGTCGGCAGCGATCTGCGCATCAATGGCGAGCGCTTCCCCGACGTGACGCCGACGCTCGCGCCGCGCGACCGTGATTTCGTGATCGAGCTGCGCAACCTCTCGTCGTCCCGCCACCCTATGCACCTGCACGGCCATCCCTTTCGCGTGCTGTCGATCGACGGGCAGCCGCCGCCGTTCGACTCGTGGGAGGACACGACGGAGCTCGAGGCGTTCTCGACCAAGCGCGTGCTCGTCCACCCGGATCTCGTGGGCGAGTGGATGGCGCACTGTCACCTCCTCACGCACGCGGCGGGCGGGATGGCGACGATCCTGTCCGTGCGCTGAGCCGCGCCGCCTCGACGCGCATCGTTCCGCGGTACGAGACGAGCATCCCGACGAGCGGCGCGGCGACCGAGACGTCGACCTCTGCCGAGTCGGGCGACGCGCCGGGCGCGACGCGACCGCGGGCGCGCGGCGCCACGCACGCGGGGAGCGGGAGCGAGATCGGCCCGAGCTCGAGCGTCGCCCGGGTCTGCCGGTAGATCAGGGCACCTTCACGGTCGAGCTCGAAGCGGAAGTGCACGCCGAGCCCGCGGTACACCTCGACCATACAGCCCGCGCGGGCCAGCTGGAGGGTCGTCACGTCTCGCTCGCCATACCGTCGAGACCAGCGCTGCCGCTCACCGTCGGCCGTGACGTGGAGGGAGACGGGGACTCGCTCTCCGGGATCGGGCGCTCCCGAGCGCCGCGCGAGCCACCGCGCCGCCGCGCTGCGGCCGTGCGTGATGGTCATCGTCCCCTCGGCGCGAAGCTCGGCCGAGTGCATCGCCCTCACCTGCGGCGCGACGCGCGCCCAGGCCTCACCGATGAGCCGCGGGTAGAGCTCCAGCGCTGTCACCCGAGCCGAGAAGGACATCCGTGATAGCTCCTCGAGCACGGCCGCGCCGTCCGCGGGGCGCTCCGGCTCGCGGACGAAGCGGTCGGCCTCCCCGCGCGCGGCGAGAGCAGCTTCACCGCCACGAGGTGGCCCGTCTCGAGCTCTCGCGCGCGGTGCACCATGCCCATGCCGCCCGCGCCGACCTCGGCGAGCAGCTCGAACCGCCCGTGGACGACGTCGCCCATATGGAAACCATACCCGCGCCCGGCTCGCTCGCGCGACCCGATCGACACGCGCCCGGCCCCGCGGTAGTCGGGCGCGCGTGAAGGCACTGCTGGACAAGATCGCGGCCCGCTCCGCAGAGGTAGTCGTCGTCGGCATCGGCTACGTGGGGCTGCCGCTCGTCGTCGAGCTGGCCGAGGCGGGCTTCCACGTCACCGGCTACGACAAGGATCCGCGCAAGGTCGGGCTGCTCTCGCGCGGCGTCTCGTACATCGAGGACATCCCGACGTCCGTGGTCGAGCCGCTCGTGAAGGGCGGCATGATCTCCGCGTCGACCGATCCCGCCGTCCTCGCGAAGGCCGACTGCGTGATCGTCTGCGTGCCGACGCCGTTGAACAAGACCAAAGAACCAGACATCAGCTACATCGTGTCGGCGACCGACGAGATCGTCGCCCACCAGCACGCGGACATGCTGATCGTGCTCGAGTCGACCACCTACCCAGGCACCACGCGCGAGGTGATGGTCCCGAAGCTCACGCAGGGCTACGCGCTCGGTGAGCGGGTCTTCGTGTGCTTCAGCCCCGAGCGCGTCGATCCCGGCAACAAGCACTACGGCACGCGCAACACCCCGAAGGTGCTCGGCGGATCGACCCCCGCGTGCATCGAGGTCGGCCGCGCGCTCTACTCGCAGATCATCGACACGGTCGTGCCCGTCTCCAGCACCGACACGGCGGAGATGGTCAAGCTGCTCGAGAACACGTTCCGCGCGGTCAACATCGGCCTCGTGAACGAGACCGCCCAGATCGCCCGCAGGCTCGGGATCGACGTGTTCGAGGTGATCCGCGCCGCCTCCACGAAGCCGTTCGGGTTCATGCCGTTCTTCCCGGGGCCGGGGCTCGGGGGGCACTGCATCCCGATCGATCCGCTCTATCTGTCGTGGAAGCTCCGGGAGCTGAAGTTCCAGGCAAAGTTCATCGAGCTCGCCGATCAGGTCAACAGCACGATGCCCACCTATGTGGTCGGGCTCGTGTCGGACGCGCTCAACTCGCATGAGCGGAGCGTCAAGGGCTCGCGGGTGCTGATCTCTGGCATCGCCTACAAGAAGAACATCACCGACATGCGCGAGTCGCCGGCGTTCGACGTCATCGCCGAGCTCGAGCGCCGCGGCGCGACGGTCGAGTACATGGACCCGTGGGTGCCCGAGGTCGACGAGCACGGCGTGAAGATGAAGAGCGTCGAGCCGACCGGCTCGTTCGCGCCGTACGACGTCGTGGTGATCGTGACCGATCACGACAACGTCGACTACGCCCGCATGCACCGCGAGGCCAAGCTCATCGTCGACAGCCGCGACGTCATGCGCAAGCACGGCGGTCCGGCGTCGCACATCGTCGGGCTCTGAGCGTAGCATCACGCTCCCCATGCAGACCGAGCACCTCGCCGAAGAAGCGGCGGCCTCCGCGCTGGTCATCTTCGGCGCGTCGGGCGATCTGACCCGCCGCAAGCTGTTCCCCGCGCTCTACAAC
>CAUJFL010000004.1 GCA_963169165.1 Myxococcota bacterium
CCCCCACGCCTGGTTGAGGTCGAACGGCGCGCGCAGCAGCGGGCGGAGCCCGGCTGTCGGGGTCCACGAGTAGTAGCCGCTCCTCCCGGCCGCGGAGACCTTGACGATCACCTCGGCGCCCCGCACGGCGGCGAAGAACCCTGGGAGCCCCTCGGGATCGTTGGCGGCGGTGTAGATGGGGACGTCGGGCGAGCGGTCGAAGGGCCGGAGGGTCAGCCCGTACCGGTGGGTCAGGAGCCCCTCCGCCGACACCGCGTACGACCACGAGATCGTCGCCGGCTCGGCGTCCTGGCCGACAGGTACCCAAGTGTACGGCGTCGTCGGCGTCGTGGCCGTGTCGACCGCCTGGACACGGGCGCCGTACCCAGTGCCTGAGACGGCAGGATCCGCGGTCCCGTCTCCGTAGAGCTTGAACAGTGCACGCCCGTCGGTGAGCGAGCCCGTCCGCGCGTAGGCCGGCATGGCGAGCGCGTTCTTTCCCAGCGTGGTGTAGATCGACAGGCGCGGGCGACCGGTCAGCGGCGACAGGGCGTGATAGAACCCGCCGTTGGCAACATCGGCGGATTTCGCGGAGGCCCGCCACCACGCGAGGGCCGCGCCTCCGCCAGCGTCCGTGCCTCCGGCAACGGTCGAGTGAACAGTCTGCCCATCGATGGGAGGCTCGACGAGCGCCTCACAGGTTCCGCCAGTGGGCGCGTCGGGCGGGCAGGGAGCCGACCAGTCCCAGGGCTCCGTCAGCTCCGGGTGCGGGTCGCGGAACATCCGGGTGGCGCACGACCACTCGCCCGGCGCCACCTCCTGCCAGCCCGCGGGGGCGTTGAAGGGCGGCGGGCCGCAGGGGCCGAAGCCGCCGGAGCCCGCGGTCCCCGCCGCGCCGCTGGTGCCGCCGGTCGCGCCGCCCCCCACGCCGGCGGTGCCCGGTGCCCCAGACTTTCCAGCACCGCCAGCGCCCGCGGCTCCGGCGGCGACCGACGTCGAGGCGCCCGCGCCTCCGTCGCCGCTGCCGCAGCCGGGCGCGAGCGCGGCCGCGCCGACGAGGGCGCAGAGAGACGCGGCGGCGAGGGCGATCGTCTGGTTCGAGTTCACAGGCAAGCTCCGACGTGAGTGTACCTCGGGCGCTCGACGCGCAGCGTGCGCGTGTGCACCGGCCGCGGCAGGGCGCCGCGCTTCGACTGCACGAGGAGCGCGTAGCCGTTCATGTCGACCGAGGGCGCCGCGGTGAGCCACCCCTTCTCGACCCGCACCACGGTGGTGACCAGGCGGCCCCGCGCGTCGACGTCGAGGCGGAACATGACGTGCACGCGCAGCGCCTCGCTGGACGCGGTCAGCAGCACGCTGCCGTCGCTGTCGAGCGTCAGCCAGTGGCGATCGAACAGCCCGAGCCGCGGCCAGTCACCGACCGCCACGGCCTCGCCCGACTCGGCGTCGACCCGCCAGAGCCGAGCCCGCTTGCCCCAGCCCGCGCCCGCCTCGTCGAGCACCCAGAGCCGGCCCGTGGCGGCGTCGACGCGAGAGGGCTGGTAGGTCGCCGCGACGACGTGGCGCAGCCTCCCCTCCGGGACGGCCAGCTTGCGCCACGAGGCGACGCCGTCGTCGACCTCGGCCCTCCAGACCTCGCCTGTCTCTCGGCCGTCTCTCGCGCCGCCGAGCGAGAACATCACCGCCTGGCTCGAGCTGTACAGCAACTGCGCGCCTGTTGTCGCTGGGAGCGTGGCTGCGGAGCCCGCGCGCGGCGCAGCCGCGCCTGCCTGGATGGGATGGAACGAGTCTTCGTCGACGACTTGCACCCCTCGCCAGGCCACGAGGCCCCCCGCGCCGAACGTGAGGCCGCCGAGCAGGGTGGCGTCCTCCGCGACGACCCACGACTGCGGCTGGCTCGGCCCTTTGCCAGCCAGCGGGTTGGGATCCACCGAGCTCACGCGCCGCACGCCGGGCGTCGCCAGCAGCGCCAGGACCGCCGGTGAGACGGGCAGCTCGGGGCTGACCACCGCGCCCTCGGGCGTCAGGTAGGCGGCGCTGTCACCCCCGAAGGTCATCGGCAACCCGCCGGGGAGCCGCGTGAGGCGCTCGAGCCACGGCTCGCGCTTCCAGGTGCGCGGATCGGGCACGCTGCACGCGAGGCAGAGTCGCTCGACAGCGAACGGCGCGTCGTAGTTCACCCTGTCGAGGACGGGGCGGGTGCCGTTCGGTGTCAGCGGCTGGTAGACGTTCGCGAGCCCCTCGGCGGGCCCTGTCTGCGGCGCGCCCGGCGCGTACTCGTGCAGCCCGTTCTTCTCCGCGAGCGGGCTGCCCTCGCCGCCCTTCATCCCGATGACGGTGTCGGCGTGCATCCAGAACCGCCCGCCGGGCCTGGGCTGCTCCCCGATGAGCGCCTGCCAGATGGGGAGATCCGTCTGCCACAGCCACGTGAACGTCTCGGCAGGGTTGTCGGCGTAGGTGTGGGCCTTGAGCATCGAGACGCTCCTGTCGCGGACGACCCAGAACGGCGGGAGCGGGAAGGCGTCGGTGACGAGCTGCCTCGTCGTGACCCGCCGCCACGACGTCGCCTTCACCTCGTCCACGACGCTCAGCAGGGCGAAGGAGTCGTCAATGAAAGCTGGATCCGCACATCGATCTTGTGTGGACTGGACGTCGTCACCCGGGAAGCAGTACCGCACCTTGGTCGCGTCGACCTTGCTCGGCGTCATCTCGCCCGACCAGCGCGAGCGGGGCCCCCGCGGGGCCAGGGTCACGTCGTCGAGCGTGTCGCGCACGGAGCAGATCTCCACGCCCTGCAGGCTCCTGCACCCGAACTTCTCGCTCGCCGTCGTCCTGAACGTGAAGTCCGGCGCGGGCACCGGCTCGCACGCGTCGCCGAGGCGCTCGGCCTGGCGCACCGTCTCCACCTCGAGGTTGACGTTGGCCTGGCTCGGATTGGCGACGCTCGGGCAGTTGTCGACGGCCTGGCAGACGCCGTCCTGGTCGAACTGGGTCTTCGCGTTCCACTCCGCTGGGTCGGTCGGGCAGGCGTCGCAGGGATCGCCGAACCCGTCCCCGTCCGAGTCCTTCTGGTTCTTCGCGCCCAGCCCCTTGCAAGTGTCGACCGCGTCGAGGACGCCGTCGTGGTCGTCGTCCGGGGCCGCCACGCCGAAGTCCAACCTCCGGCCCCGTGGTGACAGGGTCGGGTCGGTGGCGGCGCCGGCGAGCGAGAAGCACGTCACGGGCTCACCGAGGTGGGTCGGGGCGACCGGCACCGCGGGCGGCGCGCAGCTCGCGCACATCGGGGTGAGGCTGCCCGGGGGGGTGAACTCGAGCGCGCCAGGGGGGCACGGGTCGAGGGCCGAGGCGACGTCGAGGTAGGGCGTCGAGCCCGCGTTCGGCCCCGTCCCCACGACCGCGTTGCCAAACCACCCGTACACCGTGCTGGTGAGGGTCGCGCCCACGAGATGGTCGCTCGCGGCAACTCGACAGTCTTCCTGGGCGAGATCGCAGATGGGAGGTGGCGACGAGTCGAACCATCCCCCTCCGCCGTCGTACCAGAGCGACCTCCCGAGCGGCCCCCCGAACAGGCCGTTCAGCTGCGCGCCGAGCAGCGTGGTCGCGCGCTGCGCGGCGGCGACGTTGCCCTTCTCCTCGCAGTCAACGAACCCGCAGCCGAAGTCTATGGTGGCGCCGCAGCCTGTCGGCGAGAACCGCACGCCCGCGCCCTCTGTCACCGGCCCGTCGCCGGAGGTGACGCCCACGGTCTGCAGCGACACGAGCTCGGGGGTGACGTCGAGGCAGCCCATCGCGGCGAGGTCGCGTGTGCCGGGGAAATTTCGCATCCACGCGAGGTCGGGCCGCGGATCGTTCGGCGCGCAGCTCGGGCGCGTGGACGGCGTCAGCGTCAGCATGGCCTTCACGGTCGCGAGCGTCACCTTCCCCTTCACGCCGGTGCACTCCTCGTCGATGACGGGCACCGCGCTGGAGATCTGGTCGAGGATGGCCGCGCACTGGTCCGCGCCGAAGGTGCCGCGGGCGACGCGCTTGTGTTCGAACAGCGGGACGCCGAGGTCGCTCAGCTTCTGCTGGCCGTTCGCGTCGAGCACGGGCACGTCCACGAAGCCCAGGCTGTCGCAGAAGTGATGGCTCTCCCAGCCCCCCACGAACTCGAGCTCGAGCGGGATGCCGATGGAGTGGCCACCACCGGCACGCGGAACGATGGCCATCTGGCTCGGGAGGAGCTTGACCCTGAGCCTCGCATCCTGCGGGTGGGGGAAGGCACAGAGGCCACCTTCGTTGCACGTCGCCGGGAGCGGCACGACGACGGGCCCGAGGAGCCCACCGTCGACCACCTGGGTCGAAGTGGGCAGGAACGCGCCGAGCCCCGCCGGACCGGCCACGTCCTCCACGGGGAGCTGGGTGGGTCTATCCAACGCCGCGATCAGCGACAGGTTCAGCGGCACCGGCGCGAGAGGTTGCCCCGGCAGTCCAACCCCCGCCAGCGTTGTCAGCGGGTACGGAGCCGCTGGGAACAGCTCGACCCCGGCCGGGCTGCGCGCGGAGGGGGTGGTGGACAGCAGCTCCACTCAGGCCCCGGTGGCCTGGTGGACATCGTGTTGCA
>CAUJFL010000005.1 GCA_963169165.1 Myxococcota bacterium
GCGCGCCGCGATGGGCGCGCCGTTCTTCGACGAGTGCCCCGCGCCGAGATCGATGAACACGAGGCGTCCGCCGCCTTGATGCACGAGCTGCGCGTGCTCGGGGGCGACGCCTGGGCCTTGCAGCACGACGTCGCACGACGGCGCGCTCCCGAGCGTGATGGTCTGCTTGCCAAACCCTGGGATCATGAGCGCGCGGAACCTACCAACGATCGCGCCCGCTCGGTGACCAGATTCGCGGCCTCCTCTAGGCCGCTCGCGTCGGGTAACCTGGCCGGACGTCGGCGCGCCCGACGTTAGCCCCATGCGCCTCTACGCCTTCGAAGACCTCGGCATCGATCTCGCCCGCCAGCCCCTCTCCGCGCTCCGCGCGCTCCGCAGCATCGGCGTCGCGCTCTCTCCTCAGGGTTGGGGCTCGATGGCCTCAGAGGGGAAATATCGCCTCTGTCAGCTCGGGACGTCCGCGAAGTTCGAAGAGGACGACGTCCAGCAGAGCCTCCGCGGCCTCGACATGCGCCGCGTCCGCATGGTCACGCGCTCCACGCCGAACCCCGATCCGTCGCCGCGGACGCTGGAGCTGCTCACCACGCTGTCGGCCCCCGCCGATCTCTGGGAGCACATCGATCCGCTCGATCGCTGGGTGCTGCGCGCGCTCTCGGAGGGGCTGAATTCCAGGCTCTTCCAGCGCGCGTACGGCGAGATCGTCCGTCGCAACGGCGTGCAGGCGCGGCCGCTCGACGTGACGGCGACCATCGCGCGCTGCGAGCTCTCGCTGAGCGGCGCCGCCAAGGCGGTCGTGTCGTCCCCGCACCTCGAGGGCGGGCGCGCGCTCGTGCTCGCGCGCGCGTCGGGGCTGCGCGCGGCGCGTGGAGCGCCTGGAGTCCTCGACGCGCTCGCCGAAGAGGAGCTCGGCCCGATCGAGCTCGGCGCCGCGATGTGGCGCGACCGGGTGCTGTGGCAGGCGCACGCGAGCAGCGTCGAGGGCGCCTTCCTCGGCGCGGCGTCGCTCCTCGCCGTCACCACCGCGGCCGTCGCGCTGCTCGAGATGCTGTCGCGCGCGCCGACGCCGCTGTTCGGCGGCCTCACGCTCGCCGAGGTCCGCGACGACACCTGGGTCGTCGGGGGCGACGACGAAGAGGAGCTGACCCGCATGCACCGACGGTGATCGCGCTCGCCGCGCGGACCCCGAGTCGCGCGCGCGTGGTGTCCGTGCGGCCGTCGCGCGGTGATCCCGGTTGACCCTCCCGACGCGAGGTCGTACCCCTCGCCCATGCTCTCGAAGGTCGCCCGTGCCGCGCTGGTCGCCGCGATGACGCTGCCAGCCCTCGCCGCGTGCGGGCCGTCGGGGCCGCAGGTCGCGTCGCCGATCGGCGCCCGCGGCGCGACCGCCCCCGACTTCACCGTCGACCTCGTCGGTGGCGAGACGTTCAAATTGTCAGATTACAAGGGCAAGGTCGTCGTGGTCGATTTCTGGACGACCTTCTGCCAGCCGTGCGTGGGCTCGCTGCTGCACCTCGAGAAGTCTTACGAGTCGAGGCGCGACAAGGGGCTCGTCGTGCTGGGCGTCGCGATGGACCCGCCCGAGACCGCCGGCAACGTCGTGCCGTTCGTGCGCTCGCACGGGCTCACGTTCCCTGTCGCGCACGATCAGCAGAGCCGCGTGACCGATCTCTACAACAAGAAGTCGAGCGCGCCCTACTCGGTGCTGATCGGTCGCGACGGCAAGATCCTGAAGATCCGCGAGAGCTTCCAGCCCGGCGACGAGCCCGGCATCGACGCCGATCTCGACGCCGCGCTCGCTCAGTAGCTCACCGCGCTCCTCGCCGCCGCGTCCCATGAAGCCGCCAGCTCCGCCGAAGAAGGCCGAAGCGACGCTCGAGACGATGCGGAAGGTGTTCACCCTTCCCGAGAGCGACGACTCGACCCTCGCCAAGCTCGACCGCGAGATCTCGGAGAACCTCGTCGGCTTCTTGCGCGATCGCATCGTCGCCGGTGACATCGCGCCCGCGAACCTCGAGCAGGATTTCCTCGAGACGAAGATCCCTGACGATCCGCTGTTCGTGGCCGAACAGACCGAGTTCTTGCTGACCAAGGTCGTGTCGCAGTCGGTGCACACGTGGAGCCCGTACTTCGTCGGGCACATGACCTCGGCGATCCCCTACTTCATGGTCCCGCTCGCCAAGATCATGGTGGTGCTGAACCAGAACCTCGTGAAGATCGAGACCTCGAAGGCGTTCACGCCCCTCGAGCGCCAGGTGATCGGCATGCTGCACAGGCTGGTCTACGGGGAGACCGCGGCGTGCGACGACGCGTTCTACGACAGGTGGACTCAAGACTTTCATCAGTCGCTCGGCAACCTCTGCTCGGGCGGCACCGTCGCCAACGTCACGGCCCTCTGGGTCGCGCGCAACAAGCTCCTCTCGCCGAAGGGCGACTTCACCAGCATCTCCGACGACGGCCTCGCGGCCGGGCTGCGGGCGCACGGCTTCGACGAGCTGGTCGTGCTGGTGTCCAAGCGAGGCCACTACTCGCTGCGGAAGGCGGCCGATCTGCTCGGCCTCGGCCGCAAGCACCTCCTCGCGATCCCCGTCGGCGACGATCACAAGGTCGACGTCTCCGCGATGGCGCGGGTGGCGCGCGAGCAGCGGGCGCGAGGCCGAGGGATCGTCGCCCTCGTCGGCATCGCCGGCACCACCGAGACGGGCAGCGTCGACGATCTGAACGCGATAGCCGATCTCGCCGCCGAGCTCGGCTGCTCGTTCCACGTCGACGCCGCGTGGGGAGGGCCGACGCTGTTCTCGGCGACGTCGCGGCGGCTGCTGTCCGGCATCGAGCGCGCGGACTCGGTCACGCTCGACGCGCACAAGCAGCTGTACGTGCCGATGGGCGCGGGCGCGTGCCTCTTCCGTGATCCGGCGGCGCTCAACGCGATCGAGACCCACGCGAACTACATCATCCGCGCCGGCTCGCGCGACATCGGCAAGCACACGCTCGAGGGCTCGCGGCCCGGCATGGCGATGCTGCTCCACTCGGGCCTGCGCATCCTCGGGCGCCGCGGCTACGAGCTGCTGATAGACCTCGGGATCGGGCGCGCGGCCCATTTCGCCGAGGTGATCCGCGCGTCCGACGACTTCGAGCTCATCAGCGAGCCCGAGCTCAACATCCTCACCTACCGCTATGTCCCGGCGGCGGCGGCGCGCGTGCTCGAGCGCGGCGACACGGCGAGCAGGGCAGAGGCCAACCGCGTGCTCGACGAGCTGACCGAGTCGATCCAGAAGCGCGAGCGCGCGCGCGGCAAGACCTTCGTGTCACGCACGCGCTTCGAGGTCGCGCGCCACGGCGGCGAGGTGCTGACGGTGCTGCGGGTCGTGCTGGCCAACCCGCTGACGAGCCCTCAGATCCTCTCCGACATCCTCGACGAGCAGCGCGGCTACGCGGCCGAGCTGCTCGAGAGCGAGGGGTACCAGCGGCAGCTCGACGAGCTCTCGGCGCGGCTCGGGTGAGCCCCGCTCGCGCTCGCCCGTTTGGTCTTGCGAGGCCTGGCGTCGTCCGGTATGAGCGGCGCCCGCTCTCCGTCCCCATCGTCTAGTCCGGTCCAGGACAGCGGCTTTTCACGCCGTTAACGCGGGTTCGAATCCCGCTGGGGACGCCAGCCTCATCGAGCAAGAGTCATGGGGCGCGCGGTCGACAGCGCCCCCGGCCTGCGGCGAGCGCGACACACGGGCGGCGCGGGCGCGCGAGGGTGACAGGCGGCGGGCCGTCGTGTACCAACCTCGGTCGACCATGAACCCGCCGACCGAGGACGAACGATGCCCGCAGGAAGCCTCCTAGCGCTGCTCGACGACATCGCGACGGTGCTCGACGACGTCGGCGTGATGACCAAGACGGCCGCGTCGAAGACCGCGGGCGTGCTGGGTGACGACCTCGCGCTCAACGCGCAGCAGGTGGCGGGCGTGCGCGCCGATCGCGAGCTTCCGGTCGTGTGGGCGGTGGCGAAGGGCTCGTTCGTCAACAAATGCATCCTGGTCCCGAGCGCGCTGCTGCTCAGCGTCGCCGCGCCGTGGCTCGTGACGCCGCTGCTGATGGTCGGGGGCGCGTACCTGTGCTTCGAGGGCGCCGAGAAGCTGGCGCACCCGCTCCTGTCGAAGCACGAAGCGCACGACGCGCCCGCCTCCGTCGGCGGGCCCGAGGTCGCGATCGATCCGGCCGAGCTCGAGCGCTCCAAGATCAAGGGCGCGATCCGCACCGACTTCGTGCTGTCGGCCGAGATCATCGCGATCGCGCTCGGCGTGGTCGCGACGGCGCCCCTGGTGAAGCGGGCGCTCGTGCTGGGCGCGACGGGGATCGCGATGACGATCGGTGTCTACGGCTTCGTCGCGGCGCTCGTGAAGCTCGACGATCTCGGCGTGTACCTCGTCGAGCGCGGGGGCGGCGCGGCGTTCGTGGGGCGGGGCCTGCTAGCGCTCGCGCCGCGGCTGATGAAGCTGCTGTCGATCGCGGGCACGATCGCGATGTTCCTGGTCGGCGGCGGCATCCTCGTCCACGGCATCGCGCCGGTCCACCACATGATCGACGGCGTCGCGGCGGCGTCGGGCTGGGCGGGCAAGGTCGTGGGCCCGGTGTGCGAGGGCGTCTTCGGTGTCCTGGCGGGCGCCCTCCTGGTGGTGCTGCACACGGCCGTCTCCCGGCTGCGACGCGCCCGCGCGGCGTGACGCGGCCGGGTTCACTTGGCGATCACGCCCGCGACCACGAGCAGGGCGATCACGATACCCATCAGGCTCTCGCCAGCGATGAGCCCCGACGCGACGGGGACCACGGTCTCGTCCGCCAGCCGCGGCCTCAGCCGCCGCAGCGCCGCCGCGATCAGGGCGCCCGCGAACATCGCGACGCAGTTGCTGGCAGGGATGACCATCGCGATGCCGACGCCGGAGGGCGACGGGAGATAGGGGCGCAGCGCCTTCGGCGCGAGCTTCTCGAGCAACGCCAGCGCGACGCCGAGCGCCAGCCCGACCCAGATCGCGTTCCGAGCGGTCGGATGCAGGCCGTCGATCCCGCTCGAGAACGCCTTCGACACGCCCGCCCACACCACACAACTGGGCGCGGGCCACGCGTCGCTGCCGAGCACCGACGAGTCCGGGAGGATGAGGTTGAACGCCGGCACCACGACGAGCGCCCCCGCGACCACGCCGAACAGCTGCGCCTTCACCTGGTCTCGAGGCTTCGCGCCCAGCAGAAAGCCGGTCTTCAGCGTCGTCAGCAGATCGGCCGCGTGCAGCCCTATGCCGCCGGTGACGTTGGCGGACATGATGTTGCCGGGCAGGTTTCCTGGGGTCAGGACGCCGAACACGAGCTGCGTGACGGGGCCGAGCGCCTTGGTCGGGGTCACGTCGGTCTCTCCGGTCACGCGCGCCGCGACGAACCCCATCAGCGCCGCGAGCGGCACGGCGAGCGCGCCCGCCCAGTGGGGGATGTGAAACAGCCACGCCGCGAGCCCGACCACGACAGGTGACATCGCGACGAAGGCAGCCGGGAACCACCAGTCCGGGCACTCGACCGCGGCGAGGTCCGAGCCGTCGGCCGCGCCGCGCCGGAACACCCGCCCGAGCCCGGACAGTGATCTCGCGACGCTCTTGTAGTCGAACGCGAACGAGGTCAGCCCCGACGCGACGAGCAGCGCGGCCCCCGGCCACAGCGTCCAGGCCACGATGGATTTGTAGCCAACCTCCGTGATGA
>CAUJFL010000006.1 GCA_963169165.1 Myxococcota bacterium
CGCGGCGAGCGCCGAGCCTCGAGGCCGGGCAGACCGCCGGCGCGGTCGGTCCCGTCCGACGCGGTCGAGCGCCGCGGGGTTGACGTGCCGGGGCTCAACCCTCATCATGCGTGCGGAATGAACGTTCCGTCTCAGCGCGCGGCTCCAACGCCAAGGGCCAGGTCATCGAAGCAGAAGGCAGCTGCGAAGTCTGAGGATTCGTCCCTTCGTGACCGCATCGAGCGGGCGGCGCTGCGCGAGTTCGCGAGCCGCGGATTTCACGGAACGTCCGTTCCGGAGATCGCGCGGGTCGCGCGCGTGGGCGTGGGCTCGATCTACCGGCACTTCGACAGCAAGGAGCGGCTGGTCAACGCGGTGTTCCGCGGCGCGAAGGCCCGGCTGCGGGACGCGCTCCTGCTCGAGCTCGAGCTCGGCGCCCCGCCCGACGCGCTGTTCGCCGAGCTCTGGGCGCGCCTCGCGCGGTTCCAGCGGCGGGAGCCCGTGGCGTTCCAGTTCCTCGAGCTGCAGGACCACGTGCCGTACCTCGACGCCGAGAGCCGCGACGTCGAGGCGTCCGCGCTCGCTCCGGTCATGGCGGCCGCCGCGAACGTCGGCGGCCTGTCGCCGCGCGACGCGGGCGTGCTCATCGCGATCGTGTGGGGCGCGTTCGTCGGGCTCACGAAGGCCGAGCGCCTCGGCTACCTGCGCCTCGACGACGACGGGCTGCGGCGCGCGGGCGAGCTGTGCTTCGCGGCGGTCGCCCACGCGCGCGCCGACTCCCTCCCCAGACACCCCACCACGAAGAAGAAGAGGAGCTGACCATGCAGACCACGACCGAGAGCAGCCAGCCGGAGCGCCGCGAGGCGTCCCGCGCCCACCTCGACCTCCACGCGCTCGCCGCGAGGTCGTTCGACGCGCTCGCCGCGATGTATGCGGGGGCGACGTCGGCGCGCAGCATGCGCGAGATCGAAGGAACGCCGAAGGGCCGCATGCTCGCGGTGCTCGGCGTCGGGAGGACGCCGCTCGGCGCGCCGGTGCGCGCGTTCGCCGCGTCGCGCCTGTTCGTCTGGGACGGCAAGACGTTCACGTCGACGTCGGACCGCGAGGGCCACGGGATCAACCGGCTGCAGATCCCCGGCGCGCTCGGTCGGCAGAACCTGTTCCCGTTCCAAACGCGCTTCGGGGCGTCGGCCGTCGACGGCGCGGAAGCGCTGATCCTCGACTACGATCTGCCCGAGAACCCGCCGTGGATCCGGAGGATCCACGACGAGGTGCGGCTCGTCGCGCCGGGGTTGTTCCTCGGCCCGGCGATGTGGAAGGGCGCCCGCGGCAACCGGACGCTCCTCTGGTTCGCGCTCGACGCGCGCGTCGGCTGATGCGGCGCCACCTCGTCGTCACCGGGGCGTCGGGCGGCATCGGCTCCGCGCTCGCGAGGGCGCTCCGCGCCGCTCATCCCGACGCCCGCATGTCGCTGCTGGACGTGTCGCCCGCGCCCTCACGTGCCCTCGCCGAGCGGCTGGGCGGCGAGGCGCTGGCGCTCGGCTGCGACCTCTCCTCGACGGACGAGGCCGCCGCGGCGCTCGGGCGCGCGCGCGACGCGTTCGGTCCGGTGACCGGGCTCGTGAACTGCGCCGGGGTGATGGAGGTCGTCGCCTTCGAGCGGCTGCCGTGGGAGCGGGCCGAGGCGCTGCTCCTGCTCGATCTCGTCTCGCCGCTGCGGCTCATGCACGAGGCGGTGCCCGACATGCTCGCGGAGGGCGGTGGCTTCGTCGTCAACGTCGCCAGCATGGCGGGCAAGGTCACGCTGCCCGGCTGCGCGTTCTACGGCGCGGCGAAGGCGGGGCTGGCGATGGCCTCCGAGATCGCGCGGCGCGAGCTTCGATCGCGCGGCGTACGCGTCGTCACGGTCTACCCGGGCGCGGTCGCGTCTCCGCTCGAGGCCCGGGCGAAGGCGCAGTACGGCGGCGGCTGGCTGACGAAGGTCATCCCCACCGGCGATCCGGACGCGCTCGCGGCCCGGGTGGTGGACGCGATCCGCCGCGACGCGCCGCGCGTGGTGTACCCGGCCGCCTACGCCGTCGGATGGCTCGCCGCCGCGGGGCCGCTCGCGCTCCGGTTCGGCCCGCGCCCTCGCTGACGCGCGCCCGGCTTCATCGGCTCACGCGCGGCGACTCAAGGAGGCGGGCAGCACCCGCGCTCGACGCAGCCACAGTCGTCGCATCCCTGGACCGAGGTCGTGCCGCAGTGCCGCTCGAGCCGCTCGCGGAGCGCCGCCCGCGCGCGATGCAGGCGGACCGCGGCGTTGTTCGGCGTGATGCCGAGGGTCACCGCGGCCTCGGCGACGCCGCGGCCGTCGAGCACCACGAGCTCGAGGACGCGTCGGTGCCTCTCGTCGAGCCCGAGCAGCTGGTTGAGCACGCACCAGCAGTCCACGTCGTCTGGAGCAGGCGTGGAGAGCCCGTCGACGTCGTGCTCGGTCGTCGGCGTCCGGCGTCGGGCGGCGTCGAGCACCGAGTTCTTGACGATGCGGGACACCCACGCGTCGGCGCGGCTGTCGTCCTCGAGCTGGGCTGCCCTCGCCCACGCGCGCGCGAGGCCGGCCTGGACCGCGTCCTCCGCGTCCGAGAGCGAGACCCCACGCCGCCAGGCGAGCTGCCGCACGCGGGCGTGATCACCGCCGACGCGCTCGATCGCGCCGACGAGCGCGTGAGGGTTCACCGGGCGGGACACCCTCGCACCCTACCCCAGCGGCGATCCTCGCGCGCGGTCGACGCGAAGATTTCGTGTAAGAGTTCGAGGGCGACCGCGTCGAGACGGCGGATGATTCGGCCCCATCACCGCTCGCTCCCCGGACCGCTGACCCTGTCGTCGCCGTCGTGCGCCGCGGCGCGCTGAAGGGCCCTCTCGGTCGGAGCCCTCGCTTGCCAAGCAAACTCTCATCGCCGTCCCCCCTGGGCGTCCGGGCGCGCCGCGCGCTGGCCTTCGTCGTCGTCGCGGGGGTGGCGGGCTGCCGCTCGTCGGCGCCCGGCGCGGAGCCGCCGCCCAAGCCGGTCGCGTCGGCGCACGCCGACGAGCCGGAGCACGAGGCGCTGCCGACCAAGGTGCGCCTCGACCCCGTCGTCGTGCGCGACGCCGGCATCACCACGACCCCCGCGCGCCGCGAGTCGCTCACCCCGACGCTGTCGCTGCCGGGCGAGGTCGCGGCGGACCCCGACAGGAGCGCGCGCGTCTCCTCGCCCGTCGTCGGCCGCGTCGAGGCGGTGCGGGTCGCCGAGGG
Organism: Myxococcota bacterium; assembly: GCA_963169165.1. Classification (GTDB taxonomy): domain Bacteria; phylum Myxococcota_A; class Polyangia; order Polyangiales; family Polyangiaceae; genus JADLFU01. The sequence continues at coordinate 3,257 of CAUJFL010000006.1, forward strand.
CGGCGTCGTGAGGAAGGGCGACGTGGTGGCGGTGCTGCGCGTCCCCGACCTGGGCAAGCTCCGCGGCGCGCTCGCCTCGACCCAGGCCAAGGCGAGGGCCGCGCGCGCCCACGAGGTGCGGCTGCGGGGCCTCTACCAGAGCAACCTCACCCCCGAGCAGACGTACCTCGACGCGAAGGCCGAGGCCGAGGCGCTCGAGGCGGAGCATCGCGCGCTGTCGATCCAGCTCTCGGCGCTCGGCGCGGGCGCGTCGGGCGGCGGCGCGGCGTCCCTCGCGCTTCGCGCGCCGATCTCGGGCGTGGTGGTGGCGCGGGACGCCGTCGTCGGCCAGCCGGTGTCGGTCGATCAGGTCCTCGCGCACGTCGTCGATCTGTCCGAGGTGTGGTTCCTCGCGCGCGTCTTCGAGAAGGATCTCGGCCGCCTCCGCGCGGGCGCTCCGACCGAGATCGAGCTGAACGCGTTCCCGAAGGAGCGCTTCACCGGCGCGCTCGAGTACGTCGGCCAGCAGATCGATCCCGTCGCGCGGACCGTGACCGCGCGGGTGCGCCTGTCCAACACGAGCGAGCACCTGCGGCTCGGCCTGTTCGGGACGGCGCGCATCGGCGTCGCCGACGCGTCCGCGAAGGGGCCAGTGCTCACCGTGCCTCGCTCCGCGCTCGTCGAGGTCGCCGGAAAGACCGTGGTGTTCGTGCGGCAGGCCGACGGCGACTACGAGCTGCACGAGGTCCTGCTCGGCGACAGCGCGCCCGGCAAGGTCGAGATCGTCTCCGGGCTGCGCGAGGGCGAGGAGGTCGTCAGCGCCGGCGCGTTCACGCTGAAGAGCGTCGTGCTGAAGGGCACGCTGGCGGAGGACTGAGCGATGAGCCTGCTCTCCGCGATCGTCCGCTGGTCGCTCGCCAACCGCGCCGTCGTGCTGCTCGCGACGATCTTGCTCGTGCTCGTCGGCGTGCGCGCGGCCCGCGCGCTCCCCGTCGACGCGGTGCCCGACATCACCACGGTCCAGGTGCAGGTCATCACGGCTGCGCCCGCGCTCGCGCCGATCGAGGTCGAGCAGTACGTCACGGTGCCCGTCGAGCGCGCGATGGCCGGTGTGCCGCGGTCGACCGAGGTCCGCAGCGTGTCGAGGTACGGCCTCTCGGTCGTCACGATCGTGTTCCGCGACGGGACGGACATCTTCCTCGCGCGGCAGCTGGTCGGCGAGCGGATGCGCGAGGTGTCCGACGCGGTGCCGTCGCAGCTCGGCAAGCCGACGATGGGCCCCATCTCGAGCGGCCTCGGCGAGGTCTATCAGTTCACCGTGAAGAACCCCGCCTTGTCGCTGATGCAGCTCGAGGAGCTGCTCGACTGGCAGATCGCGCCCGCGCTCCGCACCGTCCCGGGCGTCGTCGAGGTCAACAGCTTCGGCGGCGAGGACCGGCAGTACCAGGTGGCGCTCGATCCCAAGCGCCTCGCCGCCGCGGGCGTGTCGATCGCCCAGGTGGTCGAGGCGCTCAAGCGCTCGAACGCCAACGCGGGCGGCGGGTACATCGAGCACAACCGCGAGCACTTCGTCATCGGCACCGACGGCCTGGTGAAGGACCTCGACGATCTCGCGCGCGTGGTGATCGGCGCGACGCCGCAGGGGGTCCCGATCACGATCCAGACCGTGGGCGACGTCCGCTTCGGCCCGAAGCTCAAGCGCGGCGCCGCGACGGCCGACGGCGAGGGCGAGGCCGTGGTGGGGGTCGCGATGATGCTGCTCGGCGAGAACTCGCGCGCCGTCACGGCCGCGGTGAAGGCCAAGCTGGCGATCATCCAGCCGTCGTTGCCCGCGGGGACGAAGATCGACGCCTTCTACGATCGCTCCGTGCTCGTCGATCGCACGATCTCCACCGTCGCGAAGAACCTCGCCGAGGGCGCGCTCCTCGTGATCGTCGTGCTCACGCTGCTGCTCGGCGACGTCCGCGCCGGGCTCGTCGTCGCCGCGGTGATCCCGCTGTCGCTGCTGTTCGCCATGATCGTGATGAACGCCGCCGGACTCTCAGGAAATCTGATGAGCCTCGGGGCGATCGATTTCGGTCTGATGGTCGACGGCGCGGTCATCATCGTCGAGAACTCGGTGCGTCGCCTCTCGCTCGCCGGTGACGCGCGCGGCGGGGAGCTGTCGACGGACGAGCGCGTCGCGACGGTCGAGGCGGCGACGCTCGAGGTCCGCGCGGCGAGCGTGTTCGGCGAGGCGATCATCGCGATCGTCTACCTGCCGATCCTCGCCCTCACCGGCGTCGAGGGGAAGCTCTTCGTCCCGATGGCGACGACGGTGCTGCTCTGCCTCGCGGGCGCGTTCATCCTGTCGCTGACGCTCGTGCCGGTGCTCACCAGCCTCGTGGTGCGACCCAGCGTGGGCGGACACGAGCCGTGGCTGGTGCGCCGCCTCGCCGCGCTCTACGCGCCGTGCCTCCACGCGGCGCGCGCGCGGCCGTGGCTCCCGGTCGGCGCGGCCGCGCTGTCGCTCGTCGGCGCCGTCGCGCTCTTCTCGCGGACCGGCGCCGAGTTCGTCCCGCAGCTCGACGAGGGAGATCTGGTCGTGGAGGCGCGCCGCCTCCCGGGCGCGGCGCTCAGCGAGTCGGTCGCGACCGATCTGCGGGCCGGTCGCGCGCTGCTCGCCGTCCCCGAGGTCGCGCGCGTCGTCAGCCGCGCCGGCGCCCCGGAGGTCGCGACCGATCCGATGGGCCTCGAGCAATCGGACATCTACGTCGCGCTCCGTGACCGGCGCGCGTGGCGCCCGGGCGTGACCAAGGAGGCGCTGACCGCGGAGCTCTCGGAGGCCCTCGAGCACCGGGTCCCCGAGATCGCGGCGGGCATCTCGCAGCCGATCCAGATGCGCACGAACGAGCTCGTCGCCGGCATCCGATCCGACGTCGCGGTGCTGCTGTATGGCCGCGACCACGAGGAGCTCCGCGCGCTCGGCGACGAGATCGCCGCGTCGCTGCGCCGCGTCCCGGGCGCGGTCGACGTCCGCGCCGAGCAGGTGGCGGGGCTGCGCTACCTGCGGATCGTCCCTGACCGCAACAAGCTCGCGCGCTACGGGCTCACGGTCGACGACGTGAACCAGGTGACCGAGACCATCGCCGTCGGTCACGCGACCGGCGAGGTGCTCGAGGGCGAGCGGCGCTTCGACCTCGTGGTGCGCACGGCGCACGGCTTCGACGGCGACGTCGATCCGCTGCTGCAGCTCCCGCTGCGGTCGGTGAGCGGGCAGCTCGTCCCGCTCGGAGACGTCGCCGAGCTCAGGTTCGTCACGGGGCCGGCGCAGGTGAGCCGTGACGCGCAGTCGCGGCGCCTGACGGTCGAGTTCAACGTGCGAGCGCGCGATCTGATGTCGGTCGTGCGCGAGGCCGAGGCGGCCATCCTGCGCGACGTCCCGCTCCCCACGGGCTACCGCGTCGAGTGGGGCGGGCAGTTTCGCCATTATGTCGAGGCGAAGCAGCGCCTCGGCGTGGTGGTGTCGCTCGCGCTCGCGCTCATCGGGTTCTTGCTGTGGATGGCGTTCCGCTCGGCGCGCGCGGCGGCGGTGATCTTCCTCAACGTTCCCTTCGCGGTGGTCGGGGGCTTGGTCGCGCTCGCGGCGCGGGGGATCCCGTTCTCGATCTCGGCGGGCGTCGGGTTCATCGCGCTCTTCGGCGTCGCCGTGCTCAACGGCCTCGTGCTCGTGTCGTTCGCGCGGCAGCTCGAGCGAGACGGCGCGCCGCGCGAGCTCGCGATCACCCGAGCGGCCGAGCTGCGCCTCCGCCCCGTGCTGATGACCGCGCTGGTCGCGGGGATCGGCTTCTTGCCGATGGCCCTCTCGACCTCGGCGGGCGCCGAGGTGCAGCGCCCGCTCGCGACCGTGGTGATCGGCGGCCTGATCAGCGCGACCGCGCTCACCCTGCTCGTCTTGCCGATCCTGTATGTCTGGATCGTCGGCCGTCGCGACGACGCCTCGAGGAGACCCGCCGATGGGACATGACCACGACCACTCTCACCACTCGCACGCGTCGGTCCCGAGCGCCGGCGAGACGAGCCGAGCGTTCGCGATCGGCGTCGGCCTCAACCTCACGTTCGTCGCGGTCGAGGCTGTCTACGGCCTCGCGTCCCACTCGATGGCGCTGCTCGCGGACGCGGCGCACAACCTCGGAGACGTCCTCGGCCTGGTGCTCGCCTGGGTCGCTGCGATCCTCGCGCGCCGCAAGCCGTCGCAGACCCACACGTACGGCCTGCGCCGCAGCACGATCCTGGCGGCGCTCGCCAACGCGGTGCTCCTGCTCGTGGCGGTCGGCGGCGTCTCCTGGGAGGCGGTCGGTCGCCTGCGCGCGCCCGGCCCCGTCGAGGGGTGGACGGTCCTGTCGGTCGCGGCCGTCGGCGTCGTCGTCAACACGGCCTCGGCGCTGATGTTCCTGTCGAACCGCCACCGCGACGCCAACGTCCGGGGCGCGTTCCTGCACCTCGCGGCCGACGCTGGCGTGTCGCTGGGCGTGGTCGTCGCCGGCGCGGTGATGCTGCGCACCGGCTGGACCTGGGTCGACCCGGCCGTCAGCCTGGTCGTCTCGGTCGTGGTGCTGTTCGGGACGTGGGGGTTGTTTCGTGACGCGCTCGGCCTGTCGCTCGATCGCGTGCCCGCGCACGTCGATCTCGAGGCGGTCCGCGCGCACCTCGCCGCGCTGCCTGGCGTCGACGCCGTCCACGATCTTCACGTGTGGCCGATGAGCACGACCGAGACCGCGCTGACCGCGCACCTGGTGATGGCGTGGCCCGACGAGCCGCCCGCGTTCACGTCGTCGCTGTCGGACGAGCTGCACCACCGGTTCGGGATCGATCACGCGACCGTGCAGCTCGAACCTCGCGTCGACGGCGGCGCGTGTCGACACGCCTCGGACAGCGTGGTGTGAGCGCCGTCACCGCGCGCGGGCGTCGAGCACGTCGCGGACCGCGCGCAGCAGCTTCGCGACGCTGATCGGCTTCGGCAGGACCCGCGCCGCCCTGGGGTGCGCGACCGCGGACGGATTGCCGGTGAGCGCGACCACCGGCGCGGAGACCCGCCGTGTCAGCGCGTCGAGCAGCGCGTCCCCGGCCAGGCCCGGCATCGTGTGATCGACGAGGATGAGCGCGAACCGCGCCAGATCTTCGTCGCTGCGCGCGATCGCGGCGTCGCCGCTGGCCGCCTCGTCCACGCGATAGCCGGCGTCCTCGAGCACGTCGCGGAGCACGCGGCGGATCCCGGGCTCGTCGTCGATCACGAGCACGTGCTCCTCGCCGACGTCGACGCGCGCTTCGGCATCGACCGCGCCGACCGGGGACGCGCCGACCGTGGCGGGCAGCTTGGCGCGGAACGTGGTCCCGACGCCGACGCGGCTCGTGCAGTCGAGGCGCCCGCCGTGCTCGGCGAGGATGGCATAGGCCGACGAGAGCCCGAGCCCCGTGC
>CAUJFL010000007.1 GCA_963169165.1 Myxococcota bacterium
GATGGCCGCGACGTGATGCTCGCCGCGCGGGCCGCGATCTCCGCGCTCGACGCGGGCGGCGCGCCGTTCGACCGCCCGAACGCGCCGCGCCACGTCGCGACCGCGCCGCGCGATCCGTTCGCGAGGGGGCGCGCGCGGTGAGCCGCCGGGCCAACCTCGCGCATCGCTGTCCAGACTGTCTGCTGCACCTGTCGCTGTGCCTCTGCGCCGAGCTGCCGCGGCTCGAGACGCGCACCCGCGTGCTCCTGGTCCTGCACCGCGACGAGGCCCGCAAGCCGACCAACACCGGGCGCCTCGCGGCCCGCTCGCTCGTCGACAGCGAGCTCGTGATCCGCGGCGAGCGCGGCCACGGCGAGCCGCCCCTCTCGTGGCCCGCCGAGAGGACGCCGCTCCTGCTCTTCCCCTCGGACGACGCCGCGCCGCTCGCCGACGCCGCGCGCGGGGTGGGGCCCATCACGCTCATCGTGCCGGACGGGACCTGGCGGCAGGCGTTCAAGCTCCAGCGTCGCGCGCCCGCGCTCGCGACCGTGCCGCGCGTGCGCCTGCCCGAGGGCCCCGCGACCGAGTATCGCCTCCGCGCGCCGGTGCGGCCGTCGGGGCTGTCGACCATCGAGGCCGTCGCGCGCGCGCTCGGCGTGCTCGACGGACCCGAGATCGAGGCGGCGCTGCTCCGCGTCTTTCACGCGATGGTCGATCGCACGCTGTGGGCGCGCGGCGCGCTGCCCGAGGAAGGGGTGCGCGGGGGCGTGCCGGTCGGCGCGGCGCAGCACGAGCCGGGCCGCGAGTCGTCTGCTCGCGCGCGTCGGCTCGTGTAGGCCCTTCGACGCGCGGCGCGACACCTGGGGAGGGCTGGAGGCGAAGCCCGCGCGACCACCTGAACGAGCGTCGAGTCGACAGAGGCCCTGGTCTGGAGGGGCGGCGCGACGCGCCTTCCGAGAGGTCGTGTAGGCTCGACGGGTGGCGAAGCGCGTGCTCTTGATCACGGCCGATCAGCAGCGCGCCGACACGCTCGGCGCGTACGGGTCGCCGCTCGGCGCGACCCCGCACCTCGACGCGCTCGCCGCGCGCGGCACGACCTTCACCCGCGCTCACTGTCAGCACCCATACTGTCAGCCGTCGCGCTGGACCATCCTCACGGGGCAGCACCCGCGCACGCACGGCGTCTGGACCAACGGCGTGGACCCGGAGCCGCGACAGCTCGACGACGCCCTCTCCACGAGGCTCACGGCGGGCGGGTTCGAGACCTCGTTCGTCGGCAAGGCGCACCTCGCGTCGGTCGGCGTGCTGCGGCCCGGCGCGTCGCCGCACATGGAAGCCATCGGAAACGCGCTCCGCATGCCGGCCGATTGGACGGGACCGTACATGGGGTTCTCGCGCGTCGAGCTCTTGCAGATGGGGCACTACCCGCTCGGCTACGGACCCGCGCCGCTCGGCCTTCATTATGGGCGCTTCCTCGCCCAGGGAGGCCGCCGTCGCGCGTGGGACAGGTTCGCGCAGGCGTCACCGCGCCGCAGCCTGTCGGGCGGCATGATCGCGCCGCAGACGTGGCACTCGGCGCTCCCCGAGGAGCTTCACCCGACGACGTGGGTCACCGACCGCGCGCTGTCCGAGCTGTCGCGCCTCGGCGATCGCGCCTGGTTCATGTGGGTGTCGTACGCCGACCCGCACCACCCGTTCGCGCCGCCCGCGCCGTGGTGTCATCGCTATCACCCCGACGACATGCGGCTGCCCGAGCGCCGCCTCGCCGAGCTCGACGGCAAGCCGCCGCTGCAGCGCCGCTTCTCCAGGGGCTACTTGCCGCTCGACGTCGGGCTGAACACCGCGTCGGCGACGACCAGCGATCGCGAGCTCGCGACGATGATGGCCGCCTACTACGGCATGGTCGCGCAGCTCGATCACGGGATCGGTCGGCTGCTGTCGGCGCTGTCGGCGGGCGGTCTCGCCGACGACACGCTGGTGGTGTTCGCGAGCGACCACGGCGAGCTGATGGGCGATCACCACCTGCTGTTCAAGGGGCCGTTCCACTACGACGGGCTGATCCGCGTGCCGCTGATCGTGGCGGGCGAGGGCTTCCCCGCGGGCGCGCGCTGTGACGAGCCCGTCGGCACGATCGATCTGGCCCCGACGTTCGAGCGCGCGCTCGGCGCGCCGCGTGGACCGCGCGTGGAGGGCGCCGACCTCGGCCCCCTCGCGCGGAAGGAGCGCGCGCGAGACGGCGTGGTCACCGAGAACGATCACCGCTTCGTCTTTCGAGAGCACGTGCTCACCGTGACGACGAAACGTCACAAATTGAACCTGCACGTCGGGCGCCCCTACGGCGAGCTCTACGAGCTCGACGCCGATCCTGGCGAGCGGCTCAACCTCTACCGCGATCGCCCCGCGCTCCGCGCCGAGCTCGAGCGCTTGCTCGCCTCGCTGCTGCCGAGGGCGCCCGCGGCCCCACGGCGCGCCGCGACGTGGCTGCCCGCCTGAGGCGCGTTTCGCGGCGCGCCGGGCGCGGCTAGGCTCGCCGGTGCGTGCGCGTCGTCAGCTACAACGTCCGGTACTTCGGCCACGGCCTGAAGGGGCTCGCGAGCACCACCGAGTCGAAGCGCAAGATCGCCGCCGCGCTCGCGTCGCTGTCCCCGCTCGCCGACGTGATCGCGCTGCAAGAGATCGAGACGAGATCGCTGCGCGCGACGATCGCGCGACGAGACGCGCCCCGCGACGAGACGCAGCTCAGCGCCTTCTTGCGCCACCTCGACGCGGCCCTCGCGCCGCGCGAGCACGAGGCGCGCTACCGCCCGCTCTACTTTCCGGCGCACGAGTACCGCGTGGGCGAGCTGTGCCTCTACACGACGGGCCTCGCGGTGCTCGTCAACACGCGCACGCTCGACGTCGTCGAGGACAACAGCGCCGCGCCCGTCGACGTCACCGAGGTCCGCGCGCCGATCCCGAGGGCGGTGAAGCAGACCCGGATCGTCGCGCACGCGCGGCTCGAGGACGCGCACGGCCGCAGGCTCCACGTCTTCAACACGCACCTGTCGCTGCCGACCTTCTGGGCGCGCGAGTACTGGAGCCAGGACGCCAAGATGGGCTTCGGCGCGAACCAGCTCGCCGAGGCCCGACGCGCCGTCGAGTACGCGCGCGCGACCGCCGCGGGCGAGCCGTTCATCGTGCTCGGCGACTTCAACTCGTCGCCGGCGTCGCTCGTGTACCGCTACCTGACCGAGCAGGCGCGGCTGATAGGGGCGCAGGCGGCGCTGAGGCAGATCGATCCCACGTCGCGCGACGGCTGGGCGACGGCGGGGTTCATGCGGATGCGGATGCACCTCGATCACGTGTTCGGCGCAGACGGCGTCGAGTTCGAGTCGCTCGACGACACCTTGCCGTTCGGCGACGCGACCAGCAGGTTTCATGGCCTGTCCGATCACGCGCCGCTCGTCGTCACGCTCGGCGCGTAGCGACACGCGCGGCGAAGCCGTCTAACGTCTCGGGCCGATGGAGCACGCGCACACCGAAGCTCACCTCGCGCACCTCCGCGGCCTGCTCTCCGCGTACATGGCCAAGAAGGGCCTGCGCTCGACCGAGCAGAGACGCGTGATCGTCGAGCGCTTCTTCGACTCGCCCGCGCACATCACCATCGAGGAGCTGCTCGCGGTCGTGCGCGCGGCCGATCCGCGCGTCGGCTACGCGACCGTCTACCGCACGCTGAAGCTGCTGGCCGAGTGCGGCGTGGCGGTCGAGCGGCGCTTCGGCGACGGCGTCACCCGCTACGAGGTCGCCAACGACGAGCACCACCACGACCACCTGATCTGCGTCGAGTGCGGCACCATCTCCGAGTTCGAGGAGCCCGCGATCGAGGCGTTGCAGGAGCGCGTCGCCGAGCGCCACGGCTTCGTGGTGCAGTCGCACAAGCACGAGCTCTACGGCACGTGCGCCGCCTGCCAGCAGAAGGCGCGGCGCAAGTGACCGTCCGCCGCGCGCGCGACGGTCACGTCGAGCTCATCACGCTCGATCGACCCTCGGTGCGCAACGCCGTCGACGGTCCGACCGCGGCGGCGCTGGCGGAGGCGTTCCGCGAGTTCGAGCGCGGCGATGCGCGGGTCGCGGTGCTCACCGGCGCGGGCGGGACGTTCTGCGCGGGGGCAGATCTTCGAGGCGTGCTCGAGGGGCGCGGCAACCGGCTCGAGGCGGACGGCGACGGGCCGATGGGGCCGACGCGCATGGCCCTGTCGAAGCCCGTCATCGCCGCGATCGAGGGGCACGCGGTCGCCGGCGGGCTCGAGCTCGCGCTGCTCTGCGATCTGCGGATCGTCGCCGACGACGCGGTGATGGGCGTGTTCTGCCGTCGCTGGGGAGTCCCGCTGATCGACGGCGGCACGGCGCGGCTGCCGCGCGTCGTCGGGCTCGGTCGCGCGCTCGATCTCATCCTCACCGGTCGCGCCGTCCTCGCCGACGAGGCGCTGGCGATCGGCCTCGCGACCCGCGTCGTCGCGCGGGGTCGCGCGCTCGACGAGGCGCTCGCGCTGGCGCGTCAGATCGCGGCCTCGCCGTTCGAGTGCGTCCTCAACGATCGGGCGTCGGCCTACGCGTCGCTCGAGCTCCCCCTCGAGGCGGCGCTGCGCCGCGAGTTCGAGCTGGGCATGAAGAGCGTCGCGTCACCCGAGATGGTCGACGGGATCGGGCGCTTCGTCGGCGGCGCCGGGCGAGGCGGCGTCTGACGCATCCGAGGGGCGGGGTGTCCCCCGCGGGAACACGATCCCCGCGACGAAGCTCAGCGCGCCGAGCACGGCCACGACGAAGAACATCGGGCGCATCGCCGCCGCGATCGCGGCCTCGTACTGGGTGAGCCGCTCGGCCGGAGCGTGCGCGCCGTGCAGCAGCAGCTCGTCGAGCACGCTCCCCGGGACGTGGCCCGCGAGCAGTGCGCCGAGGAGCGCCCCGAGCGCGCCCACCGACAAGGCGCCGCCGATCGTGCGCGAGAACATCGCGGTCGCCGTCGCGGTCCCGCGCTCGCCGCGCGTGACGCTCTCTTGCACCGCGATCAGCAGCGCCGTGTTGGCGAGGCCCATCCCCACGCCGAGCGCGAACGCGGCGGCGGCGATCGCCGGCGTCCCCAGCCCCATCACGAGCGACATCGCGAGCGACGAGAGCGCGATCGTCGTCGCGCCGGTGAGCACGAGCGGGCGGAAGCCGAAGCGCGGGATCAGCCGACCCGAGACCGCGCTCGCGATGGGCCAGCCGACCAGCATCGACGCGATGCTCGACCCCGCCGCCGTCGGCGAGCCGTGCTGCACCGCCTGCACGTACAGCGGCACGTACATCAGCGTGCCCATCATCACCGCGCCCATCAGCGCGCCCAGCACGGCCGACGCGCGGATGACCGGCCGTACGAGCAGCGGCAGCGGCAGCAAGGGGTCGACCGCGCGGCGCTCGACCACGACGAACCCGAGGGTCAGCGCGACCGAGAGCGGGAGCGTCACCTGCCACGCGCGCCCACCGACCCCGAGCAGCAAGGAGACGATCGCCCCGCAGAGGCACGCGGCGCCCAGCCAGTCGACGCGCGAGAGCGCGCCCGGTCGGCGCGCGGCGCCCTCGCGGTAGGCGACGACGAAGAGCGCGGCCGACAGCAACCCGAACGGGAGGTTGACGAAGAACACCCAACGCCACGAGAAATGCGTGACGATCAGCCCACCCACGAGCGGCCCGACCATGCCCGCGACTCCCCACACCGCGCCGAAGACGCCCTGCACCTTGGCGCGCTGCTCGATGGTGAAGATGTCGCCGATGATCGTCAGCGACACCGTCTGCAGCGAGCCAGCGCCGAGCCCCTGGACCGCGCGCATCGCGACCAGCGTGGTCATCGTGCGCGACATGCCGCTCGCCACCGACCCCGCGAGGAACAGCGCGATGCCCGCGAGCATCGCCGGGCGGCGGCCCGCGGTGTCGGCGAGCTTGCCCCAGAGCGGGATGGTGACGGTCGTCGCGAGCATGTAGATCGCGCCGACCCAGCCGTAGAGCTCGATGCCGTGCAGCTCCGCGATGACCGTGGGCATCGCCGTCGACACGACGGTGGCCTCCATCGCCGACAGGAACATCGACAGGAGGATCGCGGCGACGGTGAGGGATCGGTTCATCGGGCGCGGGCGACGCGCCCACGTCGCGCACCGATGGGGCCGAACGCGGCGGGAGGCAAGCGGAGGTCACGCGCTTCGCGAAGCACGCCGGGCCCTGCGCGACCGGCGCCGAGGGCTGGCGCCACCTCGCCAGCGTTGCGGCTCGGACCGCAGAGCGGGTGGGGTCAGTCGACGAGCTCGGCCTTCAGGGCGCTCCAGAACCGCTCGGCCGCGGCGTCGTCCCAGCAGTCGCCCTTGCGGCTCATGTTGCAAGTCATGCCGTTCTCGTCGAGGCGCTGCGGTAGTCGTGGCTCGCGTACTGGCTTCCGCGGTCGGAGGGGTGGACCAGGCCAGTGAGGGTGCTCCGCGCCGAGCTGCGCTGAACGGAGCCGCGAGGCGGGCGCGGGCGCTGCGGCGTGACGTGAAGAACGTTGGATGTAGCAAAAATTGATATTGACGCGCGCGCGTCTCGCGCGCCGCATGGGGCCTGCTGGAGTCGGCAGCGAGGCGAACATGGTGAACGGGCGGGTGTGGAGCGGTCGCGACGCGGGATCCCGGTGAGGGCGCCGCGCGCGCGCTCGGCGTGGGGGAGCATCGCAATGGTAGGATTGTTTGGATGCCCCCCCCTCGAGGGCGGATCGGCGCGGCTGACCGACGGCGCCACCGCGTCGTTCGCGTCGGCGCTGACGACGGCGCCAGCGGTGGGCGGCTACGCGGCGCTGGCTTCGACGCCGGCTTGGAACTGATCCACTTCCGCCAGTCGGACAGATCCACCCGATCCGCAACGCCTGCGCGCCAGCGCCGGGATCGTGACCCACCTCTCCTCGCCCGCCGAGCTCACG
>CAUJFL010000008.1 GCA_963169165.1 Myxococcota bacterium
GCGGCGCCTCGGGCGAGTGCCTCCCCCTCGGCTACGGGAGCAGCTTCGGCTACTGCTCGCAGAAGGGCGCCTCCCCGCCCAACGGCGCCTGCGAAAACAATGATCTCAACACGGGCTGCACGAGCGGCCTCTGCGTCAACGATGGGCAGGCCACGCCGGTCTGCCGGACGGCCTGCGATCCGTTCGACGGGAACCCCGGCTGCCCCAACGGCACGCACTGCGGGTTCGACTACCTCTGCAACACGGCGAAGGTCAACGCGGCGAGCGTGGGCGCTCCGTGCGGGGCGGGCTCGAACGCGGGCGACTATTGCGCGGCGGGCAGCGGCGTGTGCATCGCGCCGTCGAGCGGGCAGCCGCTGCTCTGCTACCGCGCGTGCCGCAAGGCCGGCTCCGACTGCGTGATGTCGCAGACCTGCGCCTCGGTGTTCCCCGACCTGCCAGAGCTCGGGGTCTGCACGCAGTGAACGCACGAAGGGGGGCGCGTGTGCGCCCCCGTCCCTTGACGCCCCAAGTTTCGCGACGCTAGGCTCGCACCCGAGCGACTTTGAGCGATTTCGACGAAAAAACGCGCGTCACCGCGGTCGTCCAGCTGCCGAGCCAGCCGACGAACAAAGGCAACGACTGCCTCGTCGTCATCTACACCAAGGACCCGGCGCTGCTCGGCAAGCGCTTCGTCCTCGAGCGCTCGACCGTGCGGATGGGGCGCGGCGGCGACAACACGGTGGTCCTCGACGGCGACAGCGTCTCGCGTCGCCACTGCCTGTTCGAGCGCCGCGGCGACGCCTGGTGGGCGGTCGACACCGGCTCGACCAACGGCACCTACGTCAACGACGATCTGATCGAGGAGCGCGACCAGAAGCGCCAGCGCATGCTCGAGAACGGCGACCGCATCAAGGTCGGCGGGTTCATCTTCAAATATCTCTCGGGCCAGGACGTCGAGTCGCAGTACCACGAGGAGATCTACCGCATGACCATCGTCGATGGCCTCGTGCAGATCTTCAACAAGCGGTACCTCTACGAGGCGCTCGAGAAGGAGATCATCCGCGCGCGCCGCCACACCCGCGACCTCTGCGTGCTGATGTTCGACATCGACCATTTCAAGCGCGTCAACGATCAATACGGTCACCTCGCGGGCGACTACGTCCTCAAGGAGGTCGCGCGCGTCGTGCAGGGTCGCATCCGGCGCGACGAGGTGTTCGCTCGCTACGGCGGCGAGGAGTTCGCGCTCGTCTTGCCCGAGACGGCGCTCGACAACGCGCGCGCGCTCGCTGAGATCATCCGCGCCAAGGTCGCCGAGGCGCGGTTCGTGTTTCAGGGCGAGACGATCCCGATCACCATCAGCATCGGCGTCGCGCTGCTGACCGACACCGATCGCAGCGCCACGGACATCATCGCGCGCGCCGACGAGAAGCTCTACGAGGCGAAGCGCGGCGGCCGTAACCGCGTCTGCTGATGCGGCCGTCGCTCGAGTCCCCGCCCCCACAGCTCGCCGACGAACCGCCGCTCGTGCGGACGCCGCCGCCTGGACCGAACTCGCGCGCGTGGTCCGCGCGGCTGCAGCGCGTCGAGAGCCCGGCGTTCGCGGCGCGGAGGGACGCGAGGGCGGACCGCTCGGGCGAGGACCAGGGGCCGATCGTCTACGCCCAGGGCAACGGCGCCAACGTGACGGACGTCGACGGCAACCGCTACGTCGATCTCACCGCCGGGTTCGGCGCGCTCGCGCTCGGCCACCGCGCGCCGCGGGCCGCGCGCGCCGTCGATCAGCAGGCGCGTCGGCTGTGGCACGCGCTCGGCGACGTCTACGCCTCCGACGTAAAGATCACGCTGATGGAGCGGCTCGCGCAGCTCTTCGCCGACGGCGCGCGGGCGGCGGGCTCCGACGACACGGGCGCGCGCGTGATGCTGGGCCAGTCTGGCGCCGACGCGATCACCGCCGCGCTGAAGACCTGCTGCCTCGCGACGGGCAAGCCGGGGGTCGTCGCGTTCGAGGGCGGCTACCACGGGCTGTCGTACGGACCGCTGTCGGTGACGAGCTTTCAGCCGAGCTTTCGCGAGCCGTTTCGCGCGCAGCTGTCGCCGCACGCGCGCTTCGTCCCGTTCCCTCGCGACGCCGCCGACGCGGACCGCTGCCTCGCCGCGCTCGACGACGCGCTCGCGGCGGGGGACGTCGGCGCGACGTTGTTCGAGCCCATCCAGGGCCGCGGCGGCGTGCGCCTGGCGCCGCCTGGCTTCTGGGTCGAGGTCGCCGCGCGCACGCGGCGGCGCGGCGCGCTGCTGATCGCCGACGAGATCTGGACCGGGCTCGGGCGCGCGGGGGCGATGACGCTGTCGTCCGAGCTCCGGATCGCGCCCGACGTCCTGTGCCTCGGCAAGGCGCTCGGAGGCGGCCTGCCGCTCTCCGCGTGCGTCGCCCGCGACGACGTCATGGCCGCGTGGGCCGAGCACGGCGAGGTCGTGCACACCGCGACCTTCCACGGCTCGCCGATCCCTTGCGCGGGGGGCGTCGCCTTGCTCGACGCGCTCCGCGCCGAGAAGCTCGCCGAGCGCGCGGCCGACGGCGGCGCGCGGTGGCTCGACGAGCTGCGCGGGGCGCTCGCGGGCGCCGACGAGGTCGTCGACGTGAGAGGTCGAGGGCTCCTGGTCGGCCTCGAGTTCAGCTCGGGCGAGGTGTCGCTCTCGCTGGCGCGGAGGCTGCTCGCCGAGGGCTACCTCGTCGTGCCGGGCGGGCGTCACGCCGAGGTGCTCACGCTCACCCCGCCGCTGACGATCTCCGAGGCGCTGCTGTCAGGGTTCAACGCCACGCTCGGCTCGCTGCTCGCGTCGCTGCGCGACCACCTCGAGTGATCGCCCCTTCACGCGCGACGTCCGATGCGTTGCACGCTCGCGTGCAGGCGTCCCTGTCCGTCGGGGTCTTCGACGAGGGCCTCGCGCTCGACCTCGTCCGACACCAGGCCGCGAGCTGCGCGCCGATCGCGCGGCTGATGACGGCGCGCGCCGTGGACCTCGCGAACGTGCGCTCGATCGACGAGGTGCCCGGCGTCCCGACCGACGCCTTCAAGCGCGTTCGACTGGCGGCGCACCCGCCCGAAGAGGACTCCGTGGTGTTCCTGACGAGCGGCACGACGTCGGGCGCGCGCGGCGCGCACCCGCTGCGGCGCGTCGACACCTACGACGCGGCCGCCCGCCTGCACGCGCGCGCCCACCTCCAGCTCGATCGGCCGCACACGGCGCTGCTGCTGCTGCTCGACGATCCGGCGTCGTCGCTCGGGCACATGGGGCGCGACCTGGCGCGCTCGTTCGCCAGCGCCACGACCGAGGCGTTCGCGCGCGCCCTCGACCTCGACGCCGTGTTCGCCGGGGCGCGAGGGCCGAGGCCGGTGGTCGTGATGGCGACGTCGTTCGCGCTCGTCCACGCGCTGGACGCGCTCGACGGCCGACGCTGCCCGCTGCCGAGAGGGAGCCGCGTGATGCAGACGGGAGGTTTCAAGGGGCGAAGCCGCGAGGTGTCGGCCGCCGAGCTGCGCGCGCGCATCTGTGACGCGTTCGCCGTCCCTCCCCGCAGCGTCGTGGCCGAATACGGCATGACCGAGCTCGGCAGTCAGGCCTACGAGGCGACGCTCGTCGACCCGTCAGCGGAGCACGGCGTCCTGCGCCTCCCCGCGTGGTGCCGCGTGAGCGCGGTCGACCCCGACACCGCGGCGCCGCTCCCGCGCGGAGAGACAGGTTTGTTGCGTTTCGTCGATCCTGTCAACGTCGACGGCGCGGTCGTCGTGCAGACGCAAGATCTCGGGCGCGCGCTCTCGTCGACCTCGTTCGAGCTGCACGGTCGGCTGCCGGGGGCGGTCCCTCGCGGGTGCAGCCTCGCCATAGAGGAGCTCGTCGGCCGGTGACGCCCGAGCTGCGCGCGCGCGCCGTCGTGGACGCGGCCGCGCGGCTCGTCACGCGCGCAGATCCGCTCGGCGCGCGCGCGCACGACGAGCTGCCGAGGGTGACCGGGCTCTCTCGAGAGGGCGTCGCGCTCGCCCTGTCCGAGCACGTCGAGCGCGGCGCGACCACCGAGGACTGGACCCGCCTCGTCGCGGCCGTCGACCCGGCGCCACGCGCCTGGGTGTCGCTGTCGTCCAACGTGTTCGTCGGCGCGGTCCGCGCGCTCGCGCTCGCGTTCGCCGCGGCGCCGCGGGTGTGCGTCCGCGCGTCACGGCGCGAGCCGCTCTTCGTGCGGCTGCTCGCCGAGTCGCTGTCTCGAGGTCCGCTGGCGGGGGCGCTCGAGCTCGTCGACGTCATCGCGCCGTCTGCGGGCGACCTCGTCCACGCCTACGGCTCCGACGCGACGCTCGACGCACTCGGCCGCGCGTTGCCGCCGGACGTCACGCTCGTCGGTCACGGTCACGGCCTCGGGGTCGCGATCATCGAGGGCGAGCTCGACGACGCGGCCGAGGGGCTCGCGCGCGACGTCGTGCCCTTCGATCAGCGAGGGTGCGCGAGCCCGCGGGTCGCGCTCGTGCTCGGCGGGCCCGCGCGCGCGCTCGATTTCGCCCGCGCCCTGTCCCGCGCGCTCGACGCGGCAGAGCTGCGCGTGCCGACCGGCGAGGCCTCGGCGGGTGAGCGCGCCGCCGCGCGCGAGTACCTCGACGTGTCGGCGATGGCTGGCGCCGCGTTCGGTCGGGTCGGCGTCGCGACGGACGGCGTGGTCGTCGTCCCGCCGTCGCCGCGCGTCGTGCACGTGGCGCCCGCGCTCGACGTGGGCGCTCAGCTCGCGCCGATCGCGCGGTGGATCACGGCGATCGGCGCGGACGGACCTCACGGGGCAAAGCTCGCCGCGAGTTATCCAGGCGCGCGACGCTCCGAGCTCGGAGAGATGCAACGCCCGCCGCTCGACGGCCCGATCGACCGCCGCGGTTTGCAGGAGCGGCGCGCGCGGCCTACCTTACCCGGCACCGCATGGCGAGGATCGCGCCGCTCGACTTCGAGGACTTCGCCCGGCGACGCCAGGCCGGACGCGCGGGCGCCGCCGACGGCGACGACGAGCACGGCTACGCCTACGTCTCCGACCGCACGACTCGCGCCGCCTTCGCGCGCATCAAGCCGGTCGAGCTCGCGGTCGCCGCCACCGTCCGCGCGTGGAACGCCGTCGAGAAGAACCGCCTGCTCGGTCAGTCCGTGCGGGTGGGACCGACCCAGTTTCCGCGCGTGTGGGACATCACGCGGCACGCCTCCGACGCGCTCGGCATCACGCCGCCCACCGTCTACGTGGTCAACCAGCAGACGCTGAACGCGATGACCGCGGGCACGCTCGAGGACTCGTTCATCCTCGTACACTCGGCGCTGGTCGATCACCTGAACGACGACGAGCTGCTCGACGTCATCGGCCACGAGTGCGGGCACGTCCACAACCAGCACGTCGTCTACCTGACCACGCTGCACATGCTGCAGCGGCTCTCGAGCATGT
The DNA here is from genome assembly GCA_963169165.1 of Myxococcota bacterium. GTDB lineage: Bacteria > Myxococcota_A > Polyangia > Polyangiales > Polyangiaceae > JADLFU01. The sequence continues at coordinate 5,450 of CAUJFL010000008.1, forward strand.
TCCTCGACTGGATAGTCCTGCCGGCGGTGCTCGCGCTGTCTGCCTGGTCGCGGCGCGCCGAGATCACCTGTGACCGCGCGGGGCTGCTCTGCTGCAAGAGCCTCGACGTCTCGACCAAGAGCCTCGCCAAGCTCGCGCTCGGCTCGCAGCGCCTCTTCGATCAGCTCGATCTCGACGCCTTCGTCGCGCAGTACGACGAGGGCCAGCGCGGCGCGGGGCGCTACCTCGAGGCGTTCGCGAGCCACCCGTGGGTACCGAAGCGCGTCGTCGCGCTCCGCGCGTTCGCCGAGTCTCGCCTCTATCGTCGCCGCGCCGGCCTCGGCGACGACGGCCTCTCGATGTCCGAGGTCGACGAGAAGGTCCACGAGATCATCAAGGTGGTGTGACGCATGACGTTCGAAGCTTTTGACGAGCGGCGCGGCGCGGTCAGCCTCGCGCTGAACGAGCTCGCCACGGTCGCCCGACAGACGGGCTCACGCAGCCTCGGCGAGCGGATCTCGCGCGACGCGGTCGGCAAGCTCGCGGAGGGGCGCTTTCACCTGGTCGTGGTCGGCGAGTTCAACCACGGGAAGAGCTCGTTCGTGAACGCGCTGCTCGGCGCCAGCGTGCTGCCCGTCGGCGTCACGCCGACGACAGCGGTCATCCACCACGTCGTGTACGCGCCGACGCCGACCGCCAAGCTCGTCCGCGAGGACGGCGGCGAAGAACCGCTCGACGTGGCGGAGATCAAGCGGTTGTCCGCGGCCGAGGGCGGCGTCGGCGACGGCATCAAATACGTCGAGCTCGGGTGGCCGTCGCGCCTGCTCGAGGACCGCGTGGTGCTGGTCGACACCCCGGGCGTCAACGATCTCGCGCTGCAGCGCGCCGACGTCACCTACCGCTACATCCCGCAGAGCGACGCGGTGCTGTTCTTGCTCGACGGAGGGCAGCCGCTGAAGGACAGCGAGCGCGCGTTCTTGCAGGAGCGCATCCTCGCGAAGGAGCGCGACAAGGTGGTCTTCGTAGTGACGAAGGCCGATCTGTGGTCGGCCGACGAGCGCGCCGAGGCGATGGCCTACGTGAAGAAGAAGCTCGAGGTGCTCGTGCCGTCACCGACGCTGTTCGCGGTCTCGGCGGAGCGGGCCCTCGCCGGGCGGCGCGACGAGAGCGGCGTGGAGGCGCTGCTGGATCACCTCCGCTGGTACCTGCCCCGGGAGCGTGGGCGTATCCTGCTCGATCACGCGCTCGGAGAGGGGATGGCCGTCGCGGGGATGCTCCGCCACGGAGTCCAGGCCCGGCGCGCGGCGCTGAAGATGTCGCGCGACGAGCTCGACCGGCGCATCGAGCTCGTGTCGAAGGAGGCGGACACGACGGCCGCGACGCTCGCGGCGCGCCGCGCCCAGATCCGCGAAGAGGTCGCCGCGATCAAGGCGTGGGCGAAGCGCGATCTCGAGGTGTTCGTCGACGACGTGGTGCGCGAGCTGCCCGCGGTCGTCGAGCGCTCGAGCGGCGCCGATCTCAAGCTCCACCTCGCGGCGTTCCTCGAGGCCGCGTTCCGCACCTGGGCGCAGGCCGAGTCGCGCGAGATCTCCGACGCGCTCGAGGGCCTCGCCGAGCGGACGGTCACGCTCGTGAAGGGCGACGCCGACGCCTCGGCGGCGCGGCTCTCCGGCGCGCTGCAGCTCGCGCCTCCGAAGCTCGACGTCGACACGTTCGTGTGGGACGAGGGGAACTTCGCCGTGCTGACCGTCG
>CAUJFL010000009.1 GCA_963169165.1 Myxococcota bacterium
GCCGCGTCGGCGACGACGCCGATTCCGCCCTCGGAGGCGCCGCGCGCGCCCCCCGGCGCGCCGACGGTGGCGACCCCTCGGACCTAAGCGGTCGACAGCGGCGACCGCGCGCCGACGCCGATGGGTGAGACGGTGACGCAGCCGCTCGCGGTCGCGCCCGATCCCTACTACGCGCCGATCATCGAGCCAGCGGCGGCGCAGCCGCGCGTCGAGCCGATGGCGCCGCTCGTCCCGCCGCTCGCCGCGCCGACGCTGCCCGAGGCTCCGACGGCGGGGAGCCCCCAACGCGCTCGGCGCGCGAGGGTGATCGCCATGGTCGCGGGCGGCGCGGTGACGCTGCTCGTGCTGCTCGCCGCGATGAGTCGCAAGTCCCCCGAGGCCACGACGGCCGATCCACGCCCGCCGTCCGTCGCGAGCGAACGACCGAGGGCGCCGGCACACCCCGTCGACAACCCCATCGAGCCGAGCGTCAAGCGCGCCGAGGCCGAGCCCGCGACGAGCCCGGGTGACGGCGCGGCGAAGGTGGGCGAAGCGCCCAAGGGCTGGACCGATCCGCAGGCGAGCGGCGCGGCGGGCGTCGCGCCGAGGGCGTCGTCCTCCGAAGACCGCCCCGCCCCGCCCCCCGCGCCGCTGCGCCGGAGATACAACCCGAAGACGATCTGAGCACGGAGGATGGAAGCGCGGAGGCGCGGCGAACCGGTGGGTTCGTCGCGCGCGCGCCGCGCTGTTCACAGGGTTCGGTCAGCTCAGTCTTCGCTGTGCTTCTTGGCCTTCTTGGCCTTCTTCTTGTCCTTCTTCTTGTCAGCCTTCGCGACCGCCTTGTTCTTCTTCTTGCCGACCTTCTTCGCGGTCGCCTCGTCGGCCTCTCCCATCTCCATCACGAGCAGCTTGCCGTCGATCTTGGCCTCGAAGGGCGGGGGATCGCTCTTGAAAGTGTAGGTGACCTCGACGCCACCATCCTTCGGCACGGCCTTGACGCCGGCGAGGCGACGGTCGCGCTTCGCGAGCGGGCTGGCCGGCTCGATGTTGCGGTGCCCGGGCACGAAGACGACGACGCGGTGCTTGTCAATCGAGCCCTTCAGCTCGGTGAGCGGTGAGTCGAACTTCAGCCGCGCGATCTTGGGGTTCGACACGGTTCCCTTGCCAAACGTCGTGTCGCCGGGCTCGGCCTTCTCGTCGCCCGCGGCCTCGTCGGCCGGCGGCGCCGCGGCCGCCGTGGGGTCGACCGGCGGCGCGGCCGCCTCCGTGGTGCTCATCGGGGTCGGCCCGAAGAGCGGCACGTTGGCGGTGACCGCGTCGCCGCTCGCGGCGGGGCCGGCGCCCGGAGCCTGCACGGGCGCGGCGGGCAGCGCGGGGGCCGCGTCGGTCGACGCCGTCGCCTCGGCGCCGGGAGGCGCGGACCTCGATCGCAACCCGAACACTCCCAACATGATGACCAGGAAGCCAGCGGCGCTCGCGGCGAAGATCTTCGCGCGCTTCTTCTGCTTCTCCTTGGCTGCGTCAGACTCTTCGAGCTCGATGTCGTCGTTCATTTCGGTGTCCTTGTCGGTTCGGGTCTTGCTGCTGGCCCGCCGGGCGCCGTTGGGCGGCGGGGAGGTCACGCGCTTCGTCGCGGGCTTGTCGTCGGCCTGAACCGCCTCTTCTCGGCGCGCCTTCGCCTTCGCGATCAGGCGGGCGACCGCGTCCTTCGTGCTGCCGGAGAGCGCCGTGAGCCGCGGGCCGAGGTCGGCGGCGACGCCCTTCGCCTTGTCCACGAAGGCGTCGAGCGCGGTGCGCTTCTCGTCGTCGTCGCCCTCTTCGGAGGCGGCGCTCGCCGACTTCGCGGCCGGGCTCTCCTTCTTGGTCGCGACCGCGGAGGCGTCGGGCTCCACCCCGTCGTAGCGGAGCGTCACGATCAGCTGCGGGACGCGCGTCTCCTTGTCGACCTCGACGTCGACGCGATCGATCGTGGCGAGGCGCTTCTTGCCCTGCTCGACGTCCTCGAGGTCGATCGAGCGGCCCACCTTCAGGAAATCGAGGTGCGTGCCGACCATCACCTCGCTGCGCTGGGCGTCTCGCACCCGCGCGCGCACCGGCGACGTGAGCCCCTCGATGTGGAGCTTCACGCGGGCGCCGCGCTCGGCAGGGGCGGGCGCCGCGTCGCTACCCGCGTCCACGCCGCACACCTCGCGCAGCGCCGCGAGGCTCCTGTCGTCGAGGTTCGAGAACCGCACGCCGAACTCGCCGCCCTTCGCCTGCTCATCGCGCCAGACGACGCTGCCCTGCGCGACGATCTCTCCGGCGCCGCCGTCGAAGCGAAACGTCAGCTCCCGGCCGAGATCGGGGAGGTAGGCGGTGCGGAGGTGCAGGCCGTTCTCCGACACATCGACGGCCTCACACTCATACGTCGCGTCGCCCTGGTCATCCACCACGACCAGCGCCTCGAACTGGACCCGGCCTCCCTCACTGCGACGATCGTCTGCCTGTGCGCTCATGACAACGTGCCTCCTTGGGCTTCGGCGCGAGTAACGCCCGCGCCCGTCGTCGGCCAACTTTCGCGCGTCACTTCGATAAGACCTCGATTAGTTGGCAACCGGCGCGCGCGTGGCGCATGCCTCCTCTCGCATGGCCGTCCGGGTGACGATCGTCGCAGCGCCTGGCGAGCCCGAGCTGTCGCTCGTCCTCGACGGCGAGCGGATCGCGCTCGGGCGCGCGGAGAGCGCCGACGTCCGGCTCCCCGATCCCAGCGTGAGCCCGCGCCACGCGAGCCTGCGCGCGCACGGCGGCGCGTGGCTGCTGGTCGACCACGGCAGCACCAACGGCACCTGGATCGGCGGGGTGCGGCTCGGCCCCGAGGCCTCTCGCGCGATCACGAGCGGCGAGCCGGTGCGCCTCGGGCGCGTGTGGCTGCGCGTCGAGACCCACGTGCACGCCCCGGCGTCGACGCGCGAGGACACCCGCGACCTCGCGATGCGCCTCGTCGCCCGCGGCCTGACCTCGCTCGGAGAAGACCCGCGCGCGCGGGTCCGGTGCGTGCGGGGCCCCGACGCCGGCAAGGAGGCGGCCATCCCCGACGACGGCGCGCTGTCGCTCGGCCGCGGCGCGGACGCCGGCCTGGTGCTGCTCGAGCCGCTCGCGTCGCGTCGCCACGCAGAGGTGTCCCTCGCCGGCGGCAAGCCCCGCGCGCGCGATCTCGGCGCCAAGCACGGCACGAAGCTCGGAGGGGCGCCGCTGTCTCCCGACGAGTGGACGGTCTGGCGCCCGGGTCAGACGCTCGAGGTCGGAGGCGACGAATTCGAGCTGCTCGCGCCCGTCGTCGACGCGCTCGCGGAGCTGTCACAGGGGTCCGACGAGGAGATGCGCGAGCCGGGCTCGGCGCCCCTCCCTCCCGACGCGCAGCCACCCCCCGACGAAGAGGTGTCCCACTGGCGCGAGTCACCGGACGCGCCGCCGCCGCGCGCTCACGCGCCGATCGCGCGGGGGACCGGCTGGGACCCCGGCGACGCGATGCTCGTGGTGTTCGCGCTGCTGGTCGTCGCGGCCAGCGCGGCGGGGTTGCTGTGGGTGCTGCGCGCGTAGCCCGCGGCGAGGGAGGGCCGCGGCGTCGCGCCGAGCTCGAACGCGACGCGCCGAGCCCGGATCGCGCTCACCGCAGCCTCCCGAGCGCGTCGAAGCGCGCGAGGCGACGGGCGACACCGGGGAGCAACCGTCCGACGAGCTGCATGGCGTGCGCCTCGACGGTGACGGGCACCACGGCCAGATCTTCGTCGACGGCGCGGAGGATCGCGCGCGCGACCACCTCGGGGCCGACGCCGCGACGTCGATACAGCCGCGCCGCGGAGTCCCGCAGCCGCGCCTGCTCATCGCTCGACTTGCCGACGAACGTCGTGGCCTGCGTGATCGGCGTGTCGATGATCCCCGGGCAGATGGCGCTGACGCCGATACGGTGGCGCGCGAGCTCGGCGCGCAGGCACTCGCTCAGCATCAGCACCGCGGCCTTGCTCGCCGCGTAGGCGGGGAGCGCGGCGGACGGCGCGAACGCGGCGGCCGAGGCGACGTTGACGATGTGCCCTCCCTCGCCGCGCGCGACCATCTGCGCGCCGAAGAGCCGACACCCGTGCAGCACCCCCGACACGTTGACGTCGACGACGCGGCGCCACTCGTCGGCGGACATCGCGAGGATCGAGCCCGCGGCCCCGACCCCTGCGTTGTGGACCACGACGTCGGGGACGCCGTGCTCGCGCTCGACCTCGGTCGCCCAGCGGGTCATCGCGTCGACGTCCGCGACGTCGACGATCGCGGCCGCCGCGTCGGCGCCCAGGCGAAGACACGACGCCACGGTCTCTTCTGCGCCGCCGGCGTCGCGATCGGCGACGAGCACGCGCGCGCCGCGCTCGGCGGCGGCGAGCGCGGTGGCGCGCCCGATCCCCGACGCCGCGCCTGTCACGACGACGAGGCGCCCCGCCCACGGCCCCGCGCGCCCTCCCCGAGGACGCGCGCGGTCTCGGGCGGTGGGCCTCCCCTCGACGCGATCGACGTGCTCGGCCACGAGCCGCGCGACGCGCTCGGGCGACTTGCGGACGACCCAGTGGCCGCCCACGATCTCGCGGACGACGAGGTCGCGCGCCCACCCGACGGCCGAGCGCGCGACGGCGGGGCTCACGTAGCGATCATCGAGCGGGATCACGAGCTGCACCGGCACGCTGGTCGACCGCTCGCGGGGGGCGGTCAGTCGACGCGCGAAGTTGGCGCGGTACAGGGCGAGACCGTGCCTCGCGTCGTCGGCGAGCGTGGGGGCGGGCGTGAGCTCGAGCCCCTCCGTGAGCGCCATCAGCCTCGACCAGCGCCCCGCCACGAGGCCGCCGAGCACGGCCTCGGGCACGACCGGCACCTGGAAGCCGATCGCGTACCAGGACATCGCGAGCTGCGCGGCGCGACCGTCGCCCCGTCGCAGCCAGTGACCGACGTGATCGAGGCACGGCCCCGAGACCGCCGTGAAGCTCGCGATGAGCGAGCGCGCGCCGGGATCGGTCACGAGCTCCCACGCCTGGATCGCCCCCCAGTCGTGGCCGATCACGTGCGCCGGTCGCCCCGCGCAGGTGGCCTCGATCACGGCGCGCAGATCAGCGGCGAGGTGCTCGAGGAGGTATGCACGGACCGCCTTCGAGCGGCTCGACGCGCCGGCGCCGCGAACGTCGTAGGTGACGACCTTGAACCGCTCGGCGAGGATCCCGGCGACGCCGCGCCAGACGTCACGTGTGTCGGGGAAGCCATGGACGAACACCAGCGGCGGCGCGTCGCGCGGGCCGAGGACCTCGACCGCGAGCTCGACGTCGTCGCGGCGGACGACGAACGCTTCGTTCATGAAACGGGACGGTGCCATCGGCCGATGGCGAAGTCGAGACGGAGCCTGGTCCGCGCCGCCGTCAGCGATCGCTCGAGTCGGGCTCGTACTCGTGCAGCTTGTACTGGATCTTCCGCGCGCTGATCCCGAGGATGGTGGCGGCCTTGGAGGTCGAGCCGCCGCAGTGCTCCAGCGTCTTCAGGATCGCGTGGCGCTCAAGCTCGGCGATGGTCGCGCCGGGCACCTGCGGCGGCGCGCCGTCCGGCGCCGTGCGCGCGACGGCGGTCGGCAGGTGACGCGCGCCGATGCGCGGGCCGTCGGCGAGCACGACGGCGCGCTCGATCAGGTTCTCCAGCTCGCGCACGTTTCCGGGGAACGGGTACGACACGAGGAGGGAGAGCGCGGCGTCGTCGAGCCCCTCGACTCGCTTGCCGTTCTCCTCGGCGTACTTTCGCAGGAAGAACGCCGCGAGCGCGGGGATGTCGCGGGGACGGGCGCGGAGCGGCGGGATCGGCACGCTTACGACGTTGAGCCGATAGAACAGGTCTTCTCGGAAGCGGCCCTCGGCGATGCGCTGGGACAGATCGCGGTTGGACGCCGCGAGGATGCGCACGTCGACCTTCAGCGTCTCGTTGCCGCCGACCCGCTCGAAGGTCTTCTCTTGCAGGAAGCGCAGCAGCTTCACCTGCGTCGGGAGCGGGATCTCGCTGACCTCGTCGAGGAAGAGCGTGCCGCCGTCCGCCTGCTTGAAGCGCCCCTCGCGCCTCGAGAACGCGCCGGTGAACGCGCCCTTCTCGTGGCCGAACAGCTCGCTCTCGAGCAGCGACTCGACGAGCGCGGCGCAATTGATGCGGACGAACGGCTCCTTCGCGCGCGGGCTCCCCTTGTGGATGGCCTCGGCGATCAGCTCCTTGCCGGTGCCGCTCTCGCCGAGGATGAGCACGCTCGCGCGGCTCGGCGCGACCTTGTCGACCAGGGCGAGCGCCTCGACCATCAGCGGATCCTCGGCGACGATGTGCCCGACCGCGTTGCGCACCTGGAGGCGCTCACGCAGGCGGCGGTTCTCGCGCGACAGGTGCGCCTTGTCGACGGCGCGCGCGACCACGGCGGAGAGCGCGCCCATGTCGAGCGGCTTGGTCAGGTAGCTCTCGGCGCCCTGCTTGATCGCCGTCACGGCGCTGTCGATCGTGCCGAACGCGGTCATCACGACGAACACCGCGTCGGGGCAGAGGTGCCGCCCCTTGTCCATCAGCCCGACGCCGTCGAGCCCCGGCATCTTCAGGTCGGTGAGCACCACGTCGGGGTCGAAGTCGGGCAGCTTGCCGAGGGCCTTGAAGCCGTCCGCCGCGGTGTCGGTCGTGTAGCCCTCGTCGTGGAGGATCTCGGAGAGCGCCGCGCGAGCGTTGGCCTCGTCGTCGACGATGAGGATGCGCGCCTTGCCCTTCATCAGCCTGCCCCCGCGAGCACCTCGACGCCGCCGCCGTCGTAGAGCTCGGCGAGCGTCTCGGCGTGCAGCTCGGCGACCGCCTTGCGCTTCAGCTTCATCGTGGGCGTCAGCTCGCCCGACTCTTGCGAGAAGTCACGTGAAAGCAGCGCGAAGCGGCGCACCTTCTCGACGCCGGCGAGGCGCTGGTTGCCGCGCTCGACCGCCGCCTCGAGCCTCGCTCTCAGCTCGGAGTCGCCGACGACGCGCGCCATCGCCGCGTTGAGCCGCGCGCTGCGGCTCGCGGGATCATCGAGCAGCTCGCGGGTCAGCTCGTCGGCCTCGGCGCGCGACACGAGCCCGCGCTCGACCCCGAACGCGAGCGTCTCGAGTGGGCTCGGCGCCACGAGCGCGACGACGTAAGGTCGACGATCGCCGTGCGCGTACACCGCGGACACCAGCGGATCCTGGCCCTTGATGGCGCTCTCGATGTTCGCGGGGGAGAGGTTCTTTCCGCCCGCGGTGATGATCAGGTGCTTCTTGCGATCGGTGATGGTGAGGTAACCATCGGCGTCGATCGCGCCGACGTCGCCCGTGTGCAGCCAGCCGTCGACGACTGCCTCGGCGGTCGCGCCCGGATCGCGGTGGTAGCCCATGAACACCCACGGGCCGCGGATCAGCACCTCGCCGTCGTCGGCGATCCTGGCCTCGATCGGCGGGATCGGCCGGCCGACCGTGCCGAGGCGCACCGCGCCGTCGCGGTTCGCGTGCGTCGCGACGGTCGCCTCGGTCATGCCGTACACCTCGTAGATGGGGAGGCCCGCCGCCCAGAAAAAATCGAGGATCTCGCGCGAGAGCGGCGCGGCGCCGGTCACGAACATCCGCACGCGCCCGCCGAACGCCGCGCGGATCTTGCGGAAGACCAGGCGGTCGGCGAGGCGGTGCTGCGCGAGGATCTTGAGCGGCACGCGGGCGCCGCGGAGCTCGTGCTCGAAGCGCGCGCGGCCGACGCCCATCGCCCACGCGAACACGCGCCGCACGGCCTCGGGCTTCTTCTCGAGCTCGCCCTGCGCGCGCGCGTACGCCTTCTCGAAGATGCGCGGCACCGAGCCGAACAGGGTCGGGCGCACGGTCTGGAGATCGTCGAGCACCGTGCCCATCCGCTCGGCGTACGCGGTCGCGATGCCCGAGTTCAGCCTCCCGAAGAACCCGAAGATGCGCTCGGCCGCGTGCGCCATCGGCAGGAAGTTGAGCGAGAGATCGTCCTCGAAGAATTCGCCAGTCTGCGCCTGACCCTCGAGCAACGACAGGATGTTCTCGTGGGACACCATCGCGCCCTTCGGCGGGCCCGTCGTGCCCGAGGTGTAGACGAAGATCGCGACGCCTCCGGGCTGGATCGCCGAGAGGCTCTCGTCGACCTCGTCCTCGGTGAGCGGCGCGTCGCGCAGGCGGTCGGGCGACGCGAGCCGCAGGTCGTCCTTCTGGTGCGCGTCGAACAGCGCGCGGGTCCACGGCACGATGGCCGACAGCGTCTCCTGCCCCGGCGCCGCCTCCAGCACCGACGCGAGCTCGCCCTCGCCGTCGACGAGCACGACCTTGGCCTCGCTGTGCTCGAGCAGGTAGCGGATCTGCTCCGGCGTCTGCTTCGGATAGATCCCGAAGCTCACCGCGCCGAGCAGCTGCGCGGCCATGTCGAAGATCGCCCACGGCGGCTGCGTCGGGCCGAGCACCGCGACCTTGTCGCCGGCGCGCACGCCCAGCTGCCTCAGCCCGCGCGCGGCGCGCTTCGCTTGGTCGTAGAAGTCGCTCCACGTGGTGCCGCGCCAGCGCCCATCGACCTTCTCGAACATCGCCGTGGCCCGCGGGGTCGAGCGGCAGCGCCGACGAAAGAGGTCTCCCACCGAGCGAGCGGCGGGCGTGATGCGGCGAACCGGGACGTGCGGGCCGACGTCGAACATGCGCGCCGCAGGCTACAGGCATTCGCGCCGCGACGCCCTCGGCCTCGCGCGCGTGTCCGCCCGCGAGCGATGGAGCGGCTGAGCGGGGGTTCGACGTCGGGACTGGCGACGCTCCGGGATCGCTGCGTGGTAGGACGCGCCCGTGACCTCGCGCCTCGAGCTGTCCTCCTCGCTGTCGGCGCCGGTCGACGAGGTGTGGGCGCACGCCTCGACGATGAAGGGCGTCAACCTCGAGCTCTCGCCCTGGGTGCGGATGACCGTGCCCGCCCACGCTCGCGACAAGCGCCTGTCCGACCTCGTGCCCGGTCGCGAGGGGTTCGTGAGCGTGCTGCTGCTGCTCGGAGTCGTCCCGTTCGATGTCCACCACCTGACGATCGAGCGGCTCGACGCCGCTGGCTTCCAGGAGGACAGCTGGTCGTGGCTGCAGCGACGCTGGCGGCACGAGCGCCAGATCGTGCCGGTCCGCTCTGGCTGCGTCGTGACCGACCGCGTCGAGTTCGCGCCGCGCCTCGGAGGCGCGCTCGTCGTGGCGCCGATCGTCCGCGCGATCTTCGCGTCTCGGCACCGGACGCTGCGCGCGCGGTTCGGCGGGTGACGCGGCTCAGCCGACCCACGCCGCGTCGACGCTCTCCTCGACGATCGCGAGCAGGCGCGCGAGGTCGGAGAGCGGGATGTTGATCGACGGGGTCACATAGACCACGTCGCCGAGCGGTCGCAGGTAGGCGCCGCGCCGCCTCGCCTCGTCGTAGACCCTCCAGCCCCCGCGCGAGAGGTACCCGCTGCCGCCGTCCAGATCGAGCGCGCCCACCATGCCGATCGCGCGCCACGCGGCGACGCCGTCGCGCCGCCCGAGCCGCTCGAACGTCTCGCGGATGAGCGCCGCGCGCGCCGGGATGCCGTCGAGGACGCGCTCGTCGTCGAACACGCGCAGCACCTCGCGGCCGACCGCGGCGCCGAGCGGGTTCCCGGTGAACGAGTGGCCATAGTAGAAGGCGCGCTCGCGCGGCCCACGGAACGCGTCGAAGATGCGATCGTCGGTGAGCACCCCGCCCATCGGCAGCATGCCGCCCGAGAAGCCCTTGGCGGTGCAGACGATGTCGCCGGTGACGCCCGCGTGCTCGCTCGCCCAGAACGTACCCGTGCGCCCGTAGCCGGTGAAGACCTCGTCCAGGATCAAGGTGACGTCGTGCTCGCGCGTCACGCGGCGCGCCTCGCGCAGCAGCTCGGGCGGGTGCACCCGCATGCCCGCCGCGCCCTGCACGACGGGCTCGAGCACGACCGCCGCGATCGAGTCGGCGTCACGCGAGACGACGTCGGACAGCTGGGCGAACGCGCGCTCCCAGCCCTCGTCTCGCGTGGGGACGTCGACGCGGATGCGCTCGAACAGGATGCGCTCGAACGGCCGACGAAAGACCTCGACGCCCGACACGCTGGCGGCGCCGACGGTGTCGCCGTGGAACGCCTCGCTCAGCGACACGAGCTTGTGGCGGCCTGGACGCCCCGTCTGCGCGGCGTGCTGCACCGACAGCTTGATCGCGGCCTCTACCGCGGTGGAGCCGTCGTCGACGTAGAAGATGCGGGTCATCCCCGGCGAGCGCGCGAGCAGCGCCTCGGCGAGCTCGGCCGCCGGCGCGTGCGTCGCCCCCGCGAGCGCGCAGTGATCGAGCTCGCCGAGCTGGCGGGTCAGCGCCGCGACGAGCCGCGGGTGACGGTGCCCGAGCACGCTCGTCCACCACGAGGCGTTGCCGTCGAGGTACGCGCGCCCGTCGACGTCGTGGAGCCACGCGCCCTCGGCCCGCGCGACGACGAGCGGATCCGTCGCCGCGTACTCGTCCATCGCGGCGTACGGATGCCACACGTGGGACCTGTCGGCCGCGACGATCGCGTCGCGGCTCACGGCGTCACCCTGCGCGACGCTCTCGGCGCGTCCGGCTCCCCGGTCAGCGGGAAAAATAGCGTCACCGTCGTACCGACCCCCGAGGTGCTGTCGAGCTTCATCTTGCCTCCGTGCGCCTCCATGATGCGATCGACGATCGCGAGCCCGAGCCCCGTCCCGCTCGGGCGCGTCGTGAAGAACGGCGTCTTCGCCTTCACGCGGACCTCGGTGTTCATCCCCTCGCCGGTGTCGCGGACGACGAGCGCCACGCCGCTCCGGCCGAGCTCTTCTCGAGGCTCGGCCGCGACGTGCAGCGTGCCGCCGAGGTTCATCGACTGCACGGCGTTGCCGAGCACGTTGTCGATCACCTGCCTGACGAGGTTCGCGTCGAGCTGCGGCTCGGGCAGATCGTCGGGCAGCGACGTCGTCACCGAGATCGACAGCGGCAGCTCACGCCGCTCGAGCGCGACCCTCGCCAGCTCGCCGAGGGACACGTGTTGCCGCTGCGGCGCGAGCGGCCGCGCGTAGGTCAAGAGCTCTCCGACCAGGCGGTTCAGCCGCGCGTTCTCCTCGTCGATGATCGACAGCAGCATGGCCCGATCGGGCTCGGTCAGGGGACGCCGCAGCCCCGCGACGGCGTTCGAGATGATCGCGAGCGGGTTTCGGACCTCGTGCGCGATCACCGCGGCGAGCTCGCCGATCACCGCGAGCTGCTCCTTCTTGACGAGCTCGGTCTGAGCGCGCTCCAGCGCGGCGTGGCTCCGCTCGAGCTCGCGGGTGCGGGCGCGCAGCACCTCGGCGCGTCGCTCGACCTCGACGCCGAGCCGCGCGTACCTCCGCAGCAGCACCCCGGAGACCGACAGCGCGAGCGCGCCGAAGCCGAACGGCGACAGGTACACCGCCTTGATCAGCTGCATCCCCACCAGCACGTCGTGGATGCCGGTCGCGCTGAGCGCGATGGCGCCGACGGCCGGCCCCGCCGCGTCGGTGCGCCCGCGGAGCCAGGGCTCGACGAGCTCGCGCACGAGCCACAGCGACAGGAGTCCCAGCGAGGTGTAGGCGACGAGCGCAGGCTTGCCCGGCGCGCCGAGCAGCAGCCGCACCGGCATCCCCACGAACGTGACGCGCTCGGCCACGGTCGGGACGCGCGCCCACCACCCCGGCAAGAACGCGAGCACCGAGAACCCCGCCGCCGCGACGTAGCCGAGCGCGCCCAGTCTGACCGTGGGCTTGCCCGCGATCCGCCGCGCGAAGTGCAGGCCCGAGATGATGGCGAAGAACGCGCCCCCGTTGGCGAACGCCGAGCCGACGCGCCAGCCGAGGACGTCGACCGGCTCGGACGCCGCGGCGATGTACTGGGGCGCGAGGCCGGCGGTCATCGTCGCGAGCGCGAGCGCGAGCGCGGCGAACAGACGGAACTCGGTCTCGCTGCGGCGCAACCTCCACGCGACCGCGAAGAACGCGCTCACGCAGAGGAACGCCACCGACAGCGCCGCGAAGACGCCCGCGAAGACGTACGACCCGGTCAACCTCGGGTCACTTCTTCTTCGGGCTGACCTTCGGCGGCGTCGGCGCGGCGCTCGACGCGGGCGCGGCGCTCGTGGGCGGCGCGGCGTGGTGCGCGTGCGCCTCGGCGGGCGCGGACGGATCGACCGTGAACTCGCGCGTGACGTCGTTCATCGCGCCCGGCACGATCTTGCCGTCCTTGTCGAGCAGCTCGAGGTGCATCGAGTAGCTGCCGCCGCGCGGGTGCACGATGCGGAGCGGCTTCCAGCTCTTCGCGACGAGGCTCTTGCCCTCCTCGACGCCCGGGCCCTTCAGCGTCGCGCGCACGGAGAACTTGCCGTCACCCAGCTCGGCGTTGACCAGGTAGTAGTCGATCAAGATCCCCTCGGCCGGCGGCGGGCCGTTGTTCGCGCCCTTGGGGCGGCTGTAGACGAGGGTGGGGTCCGTGGCCTTCCACTTGATCTCGCCCTTCTTGCCGATGAAGAACGGCACGACGGCGACCGGCGCGGCCTTGCCGACGGGCTTGACCGACTCGTGGGTCGAGCGGCTGGGGAACGCGACGAGGACGTGCTGCCCCTCCTCGAGCGCGTAGTTGGGATCGATGTCCTTCAGCTTCACCGGCTGCTTGGGATCGTCGATGCGCTTGTAGGGGCGACCGTCGAGGATCAGGTGGACGTGGTTCGCGCCGGCGGGGACATCCCAGCCCTTGAGGTCGATCTTGACCTCGAAGTCACCGGCCTTGTCGCGCGAGATGACCTGATCGCGCGCGGGCGCCCGCAGCGAGATCGTCGGCGCCTTGTCGGGCGCCGCGGCAGGCGTGCCCTCGACCAGCTCGACCGCGGGGAGCGGAGGAGGAGCGGGCGCCTCGACGGGCGCGGGCGGCGGCGCCTCGACGGCCGAGGTCGTGGTGGCGGGCGGCGGCGCGGGAGGGGGCGCGGGCGGCGCGGGCTCGCTGCCGCTGCAACCGGCGAGCAGCAGCGCGGCGACGAGGGGAGAGAGCGATGCGTGTTTGCGTGTCATCGCCACGCGATAACGAAATCGTGCGCCGGGCGCTACGGGCGTGCACCCCAGACCTGGGCCTGCGCGTCCCGCAGCGCGCGGTGCAGCTCGTTGGCGTCGGCGACGCCGACCTTGCGAAAGACCTCGCGCCCCGCCGCGTCCAGCACGACGACGCTCGGCACCGTGTCGAGGCCCTTGAACGGACCGCGCCCGGCGATCGACTCGGTGTCGGCCATCGCGGTCGGCACCGCCAGCCCGAGCGCGTCACGAAAGATTCGCACGAGCGGGCGGTTCTCGATCTGCTCGTAGAACACGAGCGCGGCGTTGACCCGCGGGACGTGGTCGGCCACGACCTTCTTCAGGTAGCGCGCCTGCACGGTCGACGGCGTGGCGTAGGTCGTCAAGAAGGCGATCACCGTCGCCCGGCCGCGCAGCGCCGACGACGAGACCTCGCGCTCGTCGATGGACGAGAACGAGAACTCGATCGGCGGCCCGCTCGGCGCGGCGCGGGGCGCGCTCACGGGCTCGGCGCGCGGCGTCGCGCACCCGGTGAGAGGGGCGAGCGACATCAGGGTCACCAGCGCGAGCGCGCTTGGCCGCGGCATCTAGCGGGCGAGCAGCTCGACGCCGGTCGCGACCAGCTCGACCTTGGCGACGCGCCCCGTCTGCTCCTCGGCCTCCTGCTCGCAGTGCCCCTTGTCGACCGTGGGCAGCACCGTGGCCTCGACGACGGCGCTCTTGCCGCTCGAGCCGCGCGGCACGAAGAACTTGTGGCCGCTCAGCTTGACGTGCGCCGTGCCCGACTCGTCGCCGAGCTCGAGCCAGCAGCCCTTGTTCTGGCAGACGCTGGTCACCTTGCCCTCGGTGACGACGCGCTTGTCGCTGTAAGCGCTGGGGTTCTTCACGAGGTCAGCCAGCGGGACCCGCGACGCGGTGGCGCTGATCGCGTCGCCATAGGTGTCGCGCGCGGGGGTCACGGCGGCGGCGGTCACGGGCGGCGCGGGCTCGTGGGTCGCGGCGGGCGCGCCGTTGCAGGCGACGAGGGTGAGCGTGAGCGGCAGCAGCTTCTTCATCGACCCTCCGACGAGTAGCGTCGGATTCCCCCCTCGTCAAAGCCGCGCTATCGAGCGCCCGTGCGACCCTCCCTCCTCGCCGCCGCGGCCGCGCTGGCCGTCGTCGTCGCGAAGCCGTCGGACGCGCGCGCCGAGCAAGGCCCGTTGATCGAGTTCGGGCCCGTCGTCGGCGTCGTGAAGCGCCGCGCCGAGACGAGCGGCACGAGCTACGACGCCGGCCTCGCCAAGGGCGCGGCGCTGCGGGGGCGGTGGTCCCGGTGGGTGTGGTTCTCGGCGCGGTACCTGCGCGCCTACCACCACATGTCCTTCGACAACGGCGCGCTCGGAGTCCACGGCGTCCGGCACGACACCGAGCCGATGCGGGTCGAGACGCTGCAGGCCACGGTGCACCCGACGTGGCAGATCACCCCGCGCGTCGCGGTGTTCGGCACCCTCGGGATCGGGTGGAGCGGCATGCGGATGGCGGCGGTGTCGGTGGACGACGGACGCGCGCACCTCCCGACGCGCAGGGGCGTGTTCCAGGAGGTGCCGCTCGGGATAGGCGCGGTGACCGAGCTGTGGCCCCGGTGGCTCACGCTGTCGGCCGACGCGATG
>CAUJFL010000010.1 GCA_963169165.1 Myxococcota bacterium
GCGCCGCCACGACGCGCTCCTGCTCATCGAGCTCGCGCACCGCGCCGGTCACCAGCTCCCACCGGGTCACACGGACGCCATGCGCGAGCAGCGCCACGCCGTCGCGCAGCGACAGCGAGGCCACGCCGTCGACGCCCGGCAGCACGCGCGCCGCGGCGCCCGCGAGCGTGAGGCGCAAGACGCGCTCGGACAGCGCCGAGGCCGCCGCGTCATCGCGCTCGCGCGATGCGCGCTCATGGGCCCCGCGCAGCAGCGCCAACGCCTCGCCCGGCCGCCCCTCGGCCAGCCGCGCGTCGGCGCGATCCACGAGGCTCGCACGATTGGCGCGCAAGAGCGCCGCGGCGGCGCGCTGCTCGGCGCGCTCGGCCGCGCGGGTCGCCCGGTCGGCGCGCACGACCATCGTCGCGAGCACGAGCGTCGCCGCGAGCAGCGCCGCGATCGCACCGCCGACGAACGCTCTACGCGCCCGCGCGGCGCGCGCCGCGGCGGCGGTGCTCGCGGCGAGGAGCTCGAGCGCGCCATCGTGAACCTCTCCCGCGTCGGCGACGCGCGCGAGGGCCTGACCCCGCAGCAAGAGATCGGGCGACCGCCCCGCGCGCTCCCACGCGACGTGCGCGCGAGACAGCTCCTCCCTCGCCGCGGCGCGCGCCCCTTGCCTCGCGAGCTCGTCGCGGAGCGCGGGCCACTCTCGGATCAAGATCTCGTGCACGAGCTCGTAGGTCGGCGCCCCGCGCGGGCCGTCCGACGGCACGACCAGACGAGACGCCGTGAGACGCGCGAGCACGCGGGGCCCCCGAGGGTCACCCCGCGCGACCGCGAGCAGCTCGTCCGCGTCGAGGACCGCGCGCGTCCCGTCCGACGTCACGAGCCGCACGAGCAGCTCCCTCGCCAGCGCCCGCTCGCTCGGTGACAGCGCCTCGAGCGCCCGCTCCGCGTACGCCGTGAGCGCGCCCGCGACCCCTCCCCGCGCCGTGAACGTGGTCTCGGTGATCAGCTTCTGCCGCCGGTCGCGGACCTCGAACAGGCGCTCACCGACGAACGACAACAGCGGGAGCGGCGCGCGCGCGCCCGCGAGCTCATCGGCCACGCGCCGCGCGAAATCGGGCGGCTCGAACGCGTAGCCGAGCAGCGCCGCGGGGCGCGTCAGCATCTCGACCAGCGAGTCGACACCTGGATCGACGACGACCTCGACCGCGCGCGTCGCGTGCTCGAGCAGGGCGCCCTGCGAGAGCACCCGCGCGAAGAAATCCTCGCGCACGACGAGCACCGCGCGCAGCTCGTCCCCACCGACCACCAGCGCGACCACGGCGTCGGCGAACGCGGCGCGCTCGCCCGCGGGCGCGAGCGTCACCAGCTCCTCGGCCTGGTCCACGACGAGCAGCAGCCGCCGTCCCTGCGCCCGAGCGCGAGACGCGGCGGCGCGCGCGGCCGAGCGCGGAGAGCGCAGGAGCTGCTGGGCGAGCGCCGCGTGCGCGTCGGGCTCGTCGAGCACGTCGGCGAGCGCGTGCGCGAGGGCCGCGAGCGGCGCGCTCCCGGGCCTCATGACCGCGAGCCGGCGCCCGGAGATGGGCGCGGCGCCCGCGAGCACGAGCGACGACTTGCCCGAACCGCTCGGCCCCGTGACAGTGACGAGCGGCGACGCCTCGAGCCTGCGCGACAGCGCGCGGGCCTCACGATCTCGCCCGAAGAAGACGCCCGCGTGCTCGGGTTCGAACTGCCGCAGCCCCAGATACGGGCACGGCTCGTCGTCGTCCTCGGACAGCAGCGCGACCAGGCCCTCGGCGCGAGCGCGCGAGGTCCGCGCGTCGCGCCCGGGGAGGGACACGAGCGACACGACGCCGCCGTCGACGCCCTGGTCCAGCAAGTACCAGCGCCCGCCCTCGTCGTGGATCGCGAGATCATCTCGCGAGGGGCGCGCGTCGCCCAGCGCCGCGGCGACCGTCGAGACCACGAGCACCAGCGCGGGCGCGCGACGGT
Organism: Myxococcota bacterium; assembly: GCA_963169165.1. GTDB lineage: Bacteria > Myxococcota_A > Polyangia > Polyangiales > Polyangiaceae > JADLFU01. Next base: position 1,978 of record CAUJFL010000010.1, read on the forward strand.
CCACGATCTCCTCGACGTCCGTGAGCGTGCCACCTCCCCCGTGCGCGACGGTCTCGCGGCTTCGCATCGTGAGCAGCCCATCGAGCGCCGCGGCGAAGGCGCGGCTCGCGAAGGCTCCCGACAGCGCCGGCCACTCTTCGCGCACCCGCGCGTGCGCCGCGAGACGCCGAAGCAGGCCGACCCACTGCCCGTCGGTCAGCCCTCGCCGCAGCAGCTGCCGTACGGCGTCCGCGTCCTCGCGGTCGAGCGGCGCGGCCTCCCTCGCGCGCACCGACAGCGCCAAGCAGGCGGCGACCCGCACGCTCACCCGAAACAGCTCGACCGCGCGATCACGAGCCTCGCGCGCGTCGCTCGCCGAGGCGAGCGCGACGGCCGCGTCACGCACGGGCGGCAGCGATCCGACGTCGTCGACGAGCCGTGAAAATTGACGCCGAGCCTCGGGCCAGCCGCCCGCCGCCTCGTGCAGACGCGGAGCGCCTCCGGTCATCACTCGGAACCTTAGGGCCCGCGCGGAGAAAACTGAAGCCGCGGATCGGCGCCTCCCCTCGCCGCCGTCACACACCCCGCCTCGGACTCGGTTCTGGGCTCGAGCGTCGCGACGTCGTCGACGAGCCGCGAGAATTGTCGCTGAGCCTCGGGCCGGCGCCCCGTCGCCCCGTGCAGACGCGGAGGTCCTCCGGTCATTCCCGGAGCCGTACCGCGCGAACGGAGCGGGCACCCATGAACCACGACTCGACGACGAGCTCATCGGCGATGTTCAGCCTCCGCGAGCTGATGGAGCTCGAGGAGCA
>CAUJFL010000011.1 GCA_963169165.1 Myxococcota bacterium
CGTCTGGTCGGAGATCGACACGTCGATCCACTTCTCGGCGTCGCGCGCGAAGCCGGGGAAGCGCGTGCGGCGACGGATCACGGTCACGCGCGACGAGGCGGCGAGCGCGTGGTCGTCTCGCGTCTCGAGCACCTCTCCGGCGAGGGGCTCGCGCAGCGGGATCGGCGTCCAGGCGTCGAACGTGCCGTCGGCGACGAGGCCGCCGCGCAGGTCGCGCGCGTAGCGGACCACGCCTTGTCGCGGCAGCGCGATCGGCAGATCGTCGATCGGCCCGCCATGGATCTTCGTCTCGGCGACGAGCCGCACGCGGTCGAGCGGGATGAGATCCATCTCGGTCGTCAGCCCGAACAGCCGCCCCGACACGTCGTGTACCGACAGGAACGCAAAGCTCGAGCGGTGGCTCGCCGCGCCGCGCGTCGCCGAGGTGCGGGCCTTGTACCAGTGGTTGACCGGCCTCGGCACGGCGACGCCGGGCGCGAGGAACTCGGGCAAGGGATCGGGCGGGCCAGAGAGCGCGAGCATGTTCGGGACGCTGATCTTCGCCAGGTGCTCGGCGAGGTCGCCCTCGATCTCGCGCTGCATCTTCGGGGTCGGGACGCGCACGTAGTAGTGAGGCGGGTGCGCGCGGGAGCGCCCGTAGAGATACGGCAGGCCCTCGCCTCTCCGCGGCTGTCTCCGCGCCGCGACCGACAGCTTGCCGTCGAGCTCGGTCGACAGCTCCGCGTTCTGACAGACGAAGCCGCGCGGAAAGACCCTGAAGAAGCCGTGTGAGCACCGCGGCGTCACCGCGACCGGCAGCGCGGCGCGACGGAGCACGGCGCCCGGTCGCGCGTAGCCGAGCTTGCGCTTCGTGAAGTCGGGCAGATCGTAGATGAGCGTCGGCAGCGCGAGCGCGGCGACAGGCACCCCGTCGTCGGGGCCGTCGACGACGTACTCGGGTCCGAACGGCAGGGCCGCGACGGCGGGGTCGACGAGCTCGGCGCTGTCCGCGGGCGGGGCGAACGGCGAGTCCTCGGGCGACGCGCTCGCGGACACCGGCGGGTGTGGGCCGCTCGCCGCGCCCGGAGGTTCGGTGCGGCCGCACGACAGCGCCGTGAGCGCGAGGACGAGGGCGCTCGGGTGGCGCACGTGAGGTCAATAGCGGAGCGACGGAGACAGCGCGAGGTGAGACGGCCCCGCGGTCAGCCCGGACTGGCCGTGCGCGCGGTGTCGCCACGCTACGACCCTGTCCCGCTCTCGTGGATTTCGTTGTGTTCTGGCAAGCTGCGCGGCTGCGCAGGATCGACCCCTGCCGACGAGCCTGGGCGCGCGCGCGCTCTAGGGCGTGACGCCGATCGCCGTGACGAGGTTCTCGACGCCCGCGCCGAGCGAGAAGACGCCGAGGTCCTTCACGCCGCCCGCCTCGAAGTGCAGCTGATACAGCCCGCGCACCTCGCCGATGAGCACCCTGCCCGCGAGCGCGCCGCGGTCGATCGTGGTGAGCGCGCCGGGCACCTGGATGCCCTTGACCTTCTTGTCGACCGTGACCGGAGGCGCCGCGCCCGGCTGGAGCTTCAGCACCGCGTACGAGTCGCTGCCCCACATGGCGACGATCGCGGCGTCGCCCGCCGGGGAGACGGCGACGCTCGCCGCCTCGGGGAAGCCGTCGAGCACCTGCGCCTTCGCGAGCCCGCCGCCGCTCGTGTCGACGACGCCGAGGCGCTCGGTGCCGTCGAACGCGCTGTTGTCGACGAACAACACGAGCCGCCCGTCGGGGCTCTGCGCGCGCGCGACGATGATCGCCGCGTCGTCGCCGAAGAGATCGACGCTCGCCGTGACCTTGGCGGGCGGGGTCAAGCCGAGCCGGATGATCTGGTGGCCGCTCGGCGCGCCGATCGTTTCGCGCGAGAACAGCACCGCGTCGGACGCGGACAGCACCGCGACGCCACCCCACGCGTTCTTGGTCGAGACGAGCTTGCCGAGATCCTTGGGGGTGCCGTCACAGCCGATCGAGAACGCGTAGAGACCGCCCCCCGAGTCGGGCCAGTTCTCGTTGGTGACGTACGCGGTCGCGCCGTCGGGCGAGAGGGTCACCGCCGACGCGTAGCCGAACCCGCCCTTGTACGCGGCGTCGATCACGGTGGGCTGCCCGGCCTCATCGAGCCGGAAGATCCCGAGGGTCCCGTCGTCCTGGGCCGCCACGCCGATCTCGCCGTCGGGCGTGAACGCGATCCGTTCGTCGCGCGCGGCGCCCATCTGGAACTTGCGCCCCGGTCGCGACAGCGCGCCGTCCGCGGCGAGGTCGAGCACCTCCCAGTCCTTGGACTTGGTGCCGGTGGGGCCGGAGTTCACGTGGCCGACCACGACGAACCGCGCGCGATCGGCGGGCTTCGGCGCTCTCACGCACCCACCCGCCGCGCCGCCGCCGCCCGCGCCGCCGCCGCCCGTCGAAGCGCCGCCGGTACCTGCAGGAGCGCCGCCGTTGCCTGCGGAAGCGCCGCCGTTGCCCGCGTCAGGGCCGCCGCTACCGATCGAGCCGCCGCCCCCGGCGGTCGGCGCGGGGGTCGGCGCGGCCGCGTCGTCACCGCCCCCGCAGGCGACGAGCGTGAAGCAGAGCGTGAGCGTGAGCAGCCGCGAGCGTGGCATCGACACGGTTAGAAAAAATAGGTTCCAGTGAGCCCGACCACGCCCACGCCGAGCGTGGTGGCGATCGGCTTCGGCACGAGCTTGGAGCTCGCGTTGGCGGCGAACGACAGCCCGCCGCTCAGATCGCCGACGTCGCAGCGGACCATCGGCACCCACACGTACTCGACGTTGACCCCTGCCTCGAACGCGCCGAAGCGCGCGGTGATCGGGTGGGCGCGCAGCCCGAACAGCGCGCCGGTCTTCGAGGTGTCGGCGCACGGATCGCGCTGGGCCGACGCGGACGCCGACGCGCGCGCGACGCCGAGCACCAGCCCGAGCCTCGACGCGAAGCGGCCCGCGTAGTGCACGGCCGCGAGCGCGCCGACCGACAGCGTGAGCTCGCGGACGCGCGTGACGATCTCCTCGCTCGTGATGATGGGTGGCGACACGCGCGTGTCCACCTCGATGGGCGCGACGAGCTTGGATTTTCGGGAGAACGTCGCGAGCTCGGGCTCGAGCCGCAGCGACAGCTCGGGCGAGAAGCGCACGTCGTACGCGCCGCGCAGGCCGATCGACGGCGACAGCACCGTCAGCGACGAGTCCTTGTTGGCGCGCGAGATCGCCGCGCCGAGCGCGAGCCCCGCCCCGAGCCGCCTCGTGGCCTTCTCGGGCTCGTCGGCCTTGGGTTCTTCGGGCTTCTTCTCGGGCGCGGGCTCGTCGTCGGGAGGCTCGGGTGCGCGCTTCTTCGCCGGCGGATCGGCCTTCTTCGAGGCCTCGGCCTTCGACATCGAGCGCTCGACCATCTTCACGTCCTTCGCCGGGACGACCTGCACCTTGCCGCTCGACAGCTTGATCGTGACGCCCCCGGTCGGATCGTCGTCGAGCACCTTGCCGGTCAGCACCTGACCCGACTTGAGCACCACCGTGTCCTCTGCCGCGGCGCGCGCGTGCTGCGCGGACAACGACATCGCGACGAGCGCGGCGAACGCGAGACCTGCACGCATGATCGCGCGCACGTTACAGCAACCGCGCGGAGAGCGCGACGACGTCAGGGCTTCACGACGGTCTCGCTCCGGTCCGTGCCCTTGGTCGAGAACTGGACCGCGTCGAGCACCGCGCTCGAGTCGAGCAGCTGGTCGCTCGAGTCCCAGATCGCGACGCGGAACACGTAGACGCCGCCCGGCGTGACCGGGAACGTCGTGCTCAGCCAGCCGGACGCCGCGTGCCCCTCGAACCCGCTGCCCGCGAGGTCCGCCTCGCCCTTGCAGTTGTTGTAGCCGCTGGCGGCGCCGGGCTTGCACGCGGTGAAGAACGACTGGTTGTTCACGCCGATCACGTTCTTGGCCATCCCGGCGGTCTCGAACGCGACGTCGGGGTACATGGGATCGGTGGCGGCGAGCACCTGCGCGGTCGGGCTGCGCGCGCCGTTGACGATCAGCGTGTTCGAGTCGGCGCCCGCGAGCGGCAGCGCGAGCACCGCCAGCACGTCGTTGTAGGCCGAGCACACATACTGCGGGAACTCGCACGAGAAGAACCGCATGCTGAAGCCCATCGATCTCGCGTTGGTGGGGATGCGCACCTTCAGATCGAGCACGGCGGCGTCCTCGGGATCGCCCGTGCCGGGGCAGGTCCCCTGCTTCGGCCACGTCCCGACGTTGGGGAACGGCACGCCGCCCGACTTGGAGATCGAGCTTCCCGCGTTGCACTTGAACGACGTGTAGTCGGGCTGACCCTTGAGGCGCGCGACGCCGGTCGACAGCGCGAGCAGCATCTTGCCCTCCTTCGCGGCCGTCGCAGGCCCAAAGTTGGGCAAAATACCGAAGTCGCGGGTGTCGTAGGGCTTGTCCTGACCCGCGAGCGCCGACGAGTTGAGCCGGACGAACTTGGCCTCGAGCACGCCCCACTTGCGCTGCTTCTTGTCGGCGGGGGTCGGCTCGATCTTCACGTTGCAGAGGCCGATCGCGCGGGCGGCGTCGAAGGCGCTGTCGACGCCCGGCTTCACTTGCAGATCGGCGTCGCAGGTCGCCGCGACCTCGCCCACCTTCATCGCCTTGCCGTCGCAGTCGTCGTCTACTTGCTGGCCGTCGGGCAGCGGGCCGGTGCTGCAGTCGTCCTTCTCGCAGTTGACGACCTCGAGCGCGCCGGGGTTCACCGCCGGGCTGCAGTCGTTGCAGTCGCCCTCGGCCTCGGTCCAGCCGTCTTGATCGTCGTCGACGCCGGGCGCGTCGTTGCACGCGGGGTTGCCGCCTCCCGCGCTGCCCGCCGCCCCGCCGCTGCCGAACGGATCTGGATCTCCGCCCGCCCCGGCCGCGCTCGACCCGGCCGCGCTCGAACCCGCCGCGCTCGAACCCGCCGCGCTCGAGCCCGCCGCGCTCGACCCGGCCGCGCTCGAGCCCGCCGCGGCGCCGCCGCCGGTCGCGCCGACGAAGCCGCCGGTGCCGCCGCCTCCCGCCTGGCCTGCCTTACCGCCCGCGCCCGCCTTGCCGCCGCTCGCGGCGCCGCCGGAGGGCAGCGGATCGAAGTCGACGCCGTTGTTGCTCGTCGACGAGCAGGCCGCGAGCCACGCGGCCGCCGACAGCACGCAGGTCACACGCAGGAGGGAGGGGGACCGCATGGCGACAGTGAAGCACGCGCGCGGATCGGGCGGCAAGACCACCACGATGACGTGCGCGGGCGCGCAGCTGCACAATTTTTACTTGCAGCGGTCGCGCGCGCGTCGCACTCGGCGCGGGTGTCGCTCTCGGACGATCTCGCGTCTCTGAAGATCGATCGATCGCCGAAGCAGGCGTCCCCTGGCGGGAGAGGCGCGCTCCGCGTGGCGCTCACGCTCGCCGCGCTCGGCGCGATGCTCGTCGGGGGCGCGCTCGCGTGGCCGTCGCTGGAGGCGCGGCTGTTCAAGCTCGAGGTGTCGACCACCGAGGTGTCGAAGGTCTCGCCGCTGCGCGCCTCTGTCGAGCTCACGGCGACCGGCTACGTGGTCGCCGAGCGCGTCGCGAAGGTCGGCGCGGGCGTGGCGGGGCGCATCACGCGAGTTCATGTGCGCGAGGGCCAGGCGGTGAAGGCGGGCGACAAGCTGCTCGAGCTCGACGTCGCCGACGCGAGGAGCGCGGTCGAGACGCTGCGGGCGCGCGCCCGTGCCGCCGACGCGCGCGCGGCGGTCGCGAGGGCCACCGTCGCCGAGCTCACCGCGCAGCTCGACCGGGATCGCCCCCTCGCGGATCAGGGCGCGATGGCGAAGGCGCCGGTCGACGATCTCGCCCGCCGCGTGAAGACGGCCGAGGAGTCTGCGCGGGCGAGCGAGGCAGACGCGCGCGCGGCGGCGGCGGACGCGCGCAACCAGGCCGTCACGCTGCGCCACGGGGTCATCGTCGCGCCGATGGGAGGCACGGTCGTCGGGCGCCCCGCCGAGGTCGGTGACGTGCTGTCGCCGACCAGCAACCTCGCGCTCGAGCTGGTCGATCTGTCGTCGCTCGTCGTCGAGGCCGACGTGCCCGAGGCTCGCCTCTCGCTCGTGAAGGTCGGCGCGCCGACCGAGATCGTCCTCGACGCGTTCCCCGACGCGCGGCACCGCGGAGAGGTCGTGGCGATCACCCCGCGCGTGAGCCGCTCGAAGGCCACCGTCGTCGTCAAGGCGCGCCTGCTCGACGCGCCGCCGCTGCTCCTGCCCGACATGAGCGTGCGCGTCAGCTTCTTGCAGAAGGCGCTGAGCGACGAGGCGCTGAAGGCGCCCCCCAAGGTCGTCGTGCCGGGCGCGGCGCTCGCCCAGCGCGGCGGTCGCAAGGTGGTCTTCACCATCGACGGCGGCAAGGTGCGCCAGGTGCCGGTCGAGCTCGGCCCGCCGCTCGGCGACGGCTTCGAGCTGCGCGACGGCCCCGCGAGCGGCACGCGCCTGGTCAAGTCTCCCCCCGACACCCTGACCGACGGCAAGGCCGTGAGAGAGCGGAGCGACGGATGAACGTTCAGATAGACGTGCGCAAGGTGGTCAAATCGTTCGAGCGCGGGGGGCAGACGCTGCGCGTGCTCGACGCGCTCGATCTGCAGATCGCGGAGGGCGCGTTCGACGCGCTGATGGGGCCATCAGGCTCGGGCAAGAGCACGCTGTTGAACCTCATCGCCGGGCTCGACAAACCGACCTCGGGCGAGGTCCTCGTCGCCGGCGCGTCGCTCGGGGCGCTGTCGGAGGCGGCGCTCGCGACGTGGAGATCGCGCACGCTCGGGTTCATCTTCCAGTCCTACAACCTGATCCCGGTGCTCACGGCGCTCGAGAACGTCGAGCTGCCGCTCTTGCTCACGAACCTCTCGGCCTCCGAGCGCAAGCAGCGGAGCCGGACGGCGCTGCGGATCGTCGGGCTCGAGGAGCGCATGGGACACCTGCCGCGGATGCTGTCGGGCGGCCAGGAGCAGCGCGTCGCGATCGCCCGCGCGATCGTCAACGATCCCACCATCATCGTCGCCGACGAGCCGACGGGCGATCTCGATAGGGAGAGCGCCGACGACATCCTCACCTTGCTGCAGAAGCTCAACGCCGAGCTGGGCAAGACGATCCTGATGGTGACGCACGATCCGATGGCCGCCGAGCGCGCGACCACGGTGCACAGGCTGAACAAAGGCAGGCTCGCGTGACGCTGCTCGGGCTCTCGGCGCGCAACGCGCTCCGCAACCGGCTCCGCACGGCGCTGACGGTGCTCGCGGTGGCGGTCGCGCTCGTGGCGTTCGTGATGCTGCGCACGGTGGTGTGGGCGTACACGGTCGGCGGCGAGGTCGCCGCGCTCGACCGCGTCGTCACCCGTCACAAGGTGACGTTCGTGATGTTGCTGCCGAAGAAGTACGCCGCCGAGGTCGCCGCGCAGCCCGGCGTCTCGCAGGTCACGTGGGCCAACTGGTTCGGCGGCAAGGATCCGAAGCACGACAAGGAGTTCTTCGCGACGCTCGCGGTCGACCCGGCGACGTACCTCGACGTCTACGACGAGATGCGGGTGACCCCCGAGGAGAAGGCCGCGTGGCAGGCCGATCGGCGCGGGTGCGTCGTCGGCGACGTCCTCGCGAAGAAGCTCGGCTGGAAGAAGGGCGACAGGATCGTGCTGGAGAGCCAGTTCATCCAGGGACAGTTCGAGCTGCACGTCTCGGCCATCTACACGGCGACGCGCAAGTCGGTCGATCGCAACACGCTCATCTTTCACTGGGATTACATGAACGAGGCGGCGGGGCCGGTGCGCGACCAGATCGGCTGGATCACCTCCCGCGTGAAGGACTCGGGGCGAACGGCCGACGTCGGGCGCGCGATCGACAAGGCGTTCGACGACTACGACGTGCAGACGCTGTCGCAGAGCGAGCGGGCGTTCAACCAGTCGTTCGTCGGGATGTTCTCGGCCGTCCTGCGCGCGGTCGATCTCGTCAGCCTCGTGCTGCTCGGGATCATGATGCTCATCCTCGGCAACACGATCGCGATGGGCGTGCGCGAACGGACACAAGAGTACGGCGCGCTGCGGGCGCTCGGGTTCTTGCCCAAGCACCTCGTGCTGTTCGTGCTCGGCGAGGCGGTGACGATCGGCCTCGCGGGCGGGCTGCTCGGCCTCGGCCTCTCGTACCCGATCGTCGAGCGCGGGATGGGCCGCTTCCTCGAGGAGAACATGGGCGGCTTCTTCCCCTACTTCCGCATCAGCGCGGGCGTCGCGGCGTCGGCCCTCGCGCTGTCGGTGCTGCTCGGCGTGCTCGCGGCGGTGGTGCCGGCCTGGCAGACGACGCGGATCAAGGTCGTCGACGCGCTGCGGAGGATCGCGTGATCCCCGTCCGCTACAACCTTCGCAGCCTCATCGTGCGCAAGGCGACGACGGTCGCGACCTCGCTCGGCATCGCGCTGGTCGTGTTCGTGCTCGCCGCGAGCATGATGCTCGTCTCGGGCATCGAGCGGACGCTGGGCGCGACGGGGCGCGCCGACACCGCGATCGTGCTCCGAAAGGGCAGCGACGCCGAGCTGAACAGCATCATCGACGTGCAGAAGGTCGGCCTCGTCGCGGCCGCGCCGGGCGTGGCGACCGCGGGAGGCGCCGCGCTCGTCGCGGGCGAGGTCGTCGTCGTCGCCACGATGCAGAAGCTCGGCGCGGACGGCGTGACCAACGTGCTCATCCGCGGCGTCACCGAGCGCTCGGCCAGCCTGCGCGGCGCGCTCACGGTCGTCGACGGTCGCGCGCCCGCGCCTGGCGCCGACGAGGTGATGATCGGCCGACAGATCCGCGGGCGCTTCCCCGGCGTCGACCTCGGCCAATCGTTCGAGCTGAAGAAGAACCGCCCGGTCAAGGTGGTCGGCGTGTTCTCGGACGGGCGCTCGTCGCACGAGTCCGAGGTGTGGGGCGATCTCGATCTCGTGCGGTCGTCGTTCGGGCGCGCGGGCATGGTGTCGTCGGTCCGCGCGCGCCTCACGAGTCGAGAGGCGTTCGACGCGTTCAGGCAGAGCGTCGAGGGCGACAAGAACCTCGGCTTCGAGGCGCTGCGCGAGACAGAGTTCCTCGAGAAGCAGTCAGAGGGGCTGCGCGCGTTCGTGACGGCGCTCGGCTCGACCATCGCGTTCTTCTTCTCGGTCGGCGCGATGATCGGCGCGATGATCACGATGTACGCGTCGATCGCCAACCGCCAGCGCGAGATAGGCACGCTGCGCGCGCTCGGCTTCCCGCGATGGCAGATCCTCGCCTCGTTCCTGATCGAGTCGGTGTCGCTCGCGCTGCTCGGCGGCTTCGTCGGCGCGGGCGCGGCGACGGCGCTGCGGCTCGTGTCGTTCTCGATGATGAACTTCTCGACGTGGTCCGAGATGGTCTTCACGTTCGAGCCGACGCCGGGGATCTTGCTCGGCGCGGTGGTGTTCGCGGGCGTGATGGGGCTGGTCGGGGGCTTCTTCCCGGCGCTGCGCGCGGCGCGCACGTCGCCCGTCGTCGCGATGAAGGGCTGAGGTCGGGGCCGTCGGCTATCCTGCCGGGCGTGGCCCGCCTCCGCACGATCCTCGCCGCGCTCACGCTCAGCCTCTCCGCGTCGGCAGAGACGCCGCCACCGCCCGCCGCCAGCCCGCTACCTCGACCCGAGCCGCCCCCGCCGCGCGTCGTCGCGACGCCGACGGCGCAGCCGGGGCCACGCCCGGTCGAGCTGTTTGTTTTGTTCGGTCCGGGCAGCGCCTTCTGCGACGACGAGAAGCCAGACGGCGATTGCCCGGTCGAGGGTGGCGGCGTGTCCTTCGGGCTCGGCGGCGGGTGGCGCTTCCACCGGCGGTTCTCCGCGAACCTCGAGCTGTCGACGTGGTCGTTCAAGGTGCGCGAGGCGTGGAAGGGGCAGCTCACCGATCGGGCGACCGACGTGAAGTTCGGCTCGTCGTACGTCGCGCTGATCGGGCGCTGGTACTTCTTCGCGGGGGACACCGCCGACGCGTACCTGGGCTTCGGCGTCGGCGCGGGCTCGGTCAAGGCGACGGCCGAGAACGCCGGTGGGAAGTACGAGTTCGCGGCGAAGGGCGTCGTGTACCCCGCGTCGATCGGCGTGGAGTGGCGGCTCGCGCCGTGGTTCCGCCTCGGCCCGCAGGGGCTCATCTATCTGCAGAAGACGCGCGAGATCTGCGAGACGCCCAGCGGCGCCGCCGAGCAGTGCCGCGGCGTGAGCGGAGGGGACAAGGACGCGCTGCCGTGGCGGATCGCCGCGGTCGGGACGTTTCTGCTCGGGGGTCCCTGAGGACGCCACGTACAGCGCTGGCTTACACAGAACGACCCCTGAAAGTCCGGGAAAACCAGGGTTCGCGCCGTGGAGGCGACTCGGCGCCGAGGAGCGCGTACTATGTGCCCCATGACTGAACTACGATCCTTCGCGTGTCTCCTCGTCCTCTCCGCGGTGTCCGCCTGCGCGGGCGACTCGTTCGATGACAGCGGCCTGTCGGGCGCAGCCGGTCAGGCGGGCGCACAGGGCAGCTCCGGCGCGGCGGGCGCGGGGCTCGGGGGCAAGGCGGGCGGGTCGCAGGCGGGCGGCGCGGGCAGCGGTCAGAGCGGCGCGGGCGGCGACGCCGCGGGTCAAGGCGGCAGCAGCGCGGGTCAAGCGGGCAGCGCGGGTCAAGGCGGCAGCAGCCAGGCGGGCGCCAGCGGCGCGGCGGGCAAGGCGGGCAGCGCTGGCAAGGCGGGCGGCGCCGGCAAGGCGGGCAGCGCTGGCAAGGGCGGCGGCTCGGCGGGCAGCTCAGCGGGCGGCGGAGCCGGCCAGGGCGGCGCGGGCGCAGCGGGGATGGGCGGCGCGGCGGGAGCCGCGGGTGGCCCCACTTGCGCCACACAACCCGGAGACGGTCTGTTCGTGGATCCCGCGTCTTCGGTCTCCGGCCCCGACGGCACGGCGGCGAAGCCCTTCAAATCGATCGCGACCGCGATCAACAACGCCATCGCGCAGGACAAGGGCCACATCTACCTCGCCGCCGGCGAATACCCCGAGATGCTCGACCTGAACGGGAGCGCCTTGAAGCAGTCGCTCGTGATCGAAGGCGGGTGGACGCCTGCGGCGGACGGGTGGAAGCGTGACTGCACCGTCGACGTCCGCGCGCTGACAGTCATCAAGCCCGCGTCTCCCGTCGGGTTGCGCGCGATCGATGTGACGAAGCCGGTCGAGATCGCGTTCCTGACGGTGCAGCCGCAGGACGCCCTCGTCGCCAACCATGACAACCCCGGCGGCAGCTCGTTCGCCGCCGTGGTCCGAGGCGTCGGGACCGTGGTGACCTTCACCCACGTGGCGCTGTTCGCTGGCAAGGGGGGCAAGGGAGGCCCGGGCTCGAAGGGCGGCGCGGGCGCCCTGCTAGCGTGCGACGGTCGCAGCGACTGCGCCGACGGCGCGCAGGGCGACTCGCGACCCGCCGCCGATTCCGCTCAGAAGACTGGCTCGTTCACGGCCGCCGGCTACACTCCGGCGGCGGGCGAGACTGGCGCTCCAGGCAGCGACGGGAAGCCAGGGACCGCCAGCACCGGGAACACGGAGACCGCCACGGGCTGCTGGGATAACTGCAGCGGGAAGCCCAGCGATGGCGGGTGCAAGGGCAACAATGGAGAGGGAAGCGTGACGGTGCAGAAGGGGACTTGCGGCTGCCCCGGCGGAGGGAGCGCGCCGGGCAAGCCCGGGCAGGGCGGCGGCGCGTCGGTGGCGCTGTTCGTGAGCGAGTCCACCGTCAGCCTCTCGCACACGCTGCTGCGCGCCGCCGAGGGCGGCGAGGGTGCGGAGGGCGGTGAGGGTGGTGACCCCGCGCCCGGAAAGAGCGGCGCGTCCACCGGAGGGAAGTGCTGTCACAAGGGCGGCTGCTATTCGACCAATGACAGCTCCTGCTACTACGCCGACACCAAGGAAGACGCGGGAAACATGACCCTGTGCGGCGACTTCGTCGGCGGCAAGCCGGCGGGTGGCAACGGCGGCGACGGCGGCAAGGGCAGCAAGGGCGGCAGCGGCGCGGGCGGACCCAGCGTCTCGGCGGTCAAGCTCGGCGCCGCGGCGACGGTCGTGCTCGGCCAGGGCTGCGTGACGGAGGCGCTGGGCGGTGGGTTGGGTGGGCCTGGCGCGGTCACTGGAGACACGGTCGCGGGCCTGCTCGAGCCCTGAACCCAGGCACGACAGTCGTGAAGTGATCAGCGGCGCGGCTTCGGTGACGCGACCAGCGAACGCAGCGCCGTCAGGTCGAGCGGCTGTCGCAGCCACCACACCCTGTGAAAGGCAGACAGTCGCAGGTTGTATCGAGGGCTTTCGCTGCCGATGCCGAGGTGAAAATCGAGCGTCGCGTCGCCGAACGCGCCCGTCTGCCCCCAGAGGCGCGCGGGCAACACCTTGCTGTGGTGATCGATCCGCTGGAGGGCCTGCGCGGCGGGCTCGCGCGCGTCGTCGGGGCGGCCGAGGCGCAGCAGCGCGGTCGCTCGCACCACCTTCGCCACCACGCTGTCGCCGTCGAGGGAGAGCGCGCGGTCGGCCAGCGACAGGGCGTCGTCGAGCTGCCTGGCCTGCAGCGCCAGCGTCGCCATCGCGACGAGCGCGGTCGCGGCGACGGTCTGCTTCGACGCGCTCGAGACGGCGTCGCGGTACGCGTCGGCCGCGAGGTCGAGGTGTCCGGTCTCGGCGAGCACCCACGCGAGGTTGGCCTTGACGCGCGTCTGCTCGCCCGAAGGCAGGCCTCTCAGCGCGTCGCGGTAGCGTCGCTCGGCCTCGGGCAGCGTGGCCTTGCCCGCGCGCGCGTGGAACACCGCGGCGTCTCCCTCGATCGCCGCGACGCGCGCCTCGCGCGCGAGCTCGCCCTTCGGGGCCGAGGCCGCGAGCGCGACGGCGCGGTCGACCCACGCGGCGTCTCCCCTCGACAGCGCGAGATCGAGCGCGATCTCGGCGCGCGTGACCACGAGATCGGGCGGATCGGGCACCTGAGTCGGCGCGACGAGCTGCTCGAACCCCTCGACCGAGTCCGCCGCGAAGGCCGCGAGGCCCACGCCCACGGTCCGCGCGGCCGGATCGGTGGGGTGCTCCGCGAGCACGGCGCGCGCGCGAGGGTGAGCCGCGCGCAGCAGGCCGGGGAGCGCGTCGAGGAACCGCGGCCCCTCGGCCAGCCCGGCCTCGCCCAGATCGAGCACGACACCCAGCACCGCCGCGCGCTCCGGGGCGAGGCCCGCGTGCTCGGCGTTCACCGCGCGAAGTCGCCCGAGCACGACGCCCGCGCGACGCGCGACCTCGGTGGGCTCCTGGCTGCCCGACAGCACCTCCTCGACGGCGGTGAGCCCCGAGAGGCCGATCAAGAGCTCGTAGAGCTCGCTCGTGCGGTGCTCGAGCTTGCGCGCGGCGTCGAGGGACGCCGTGATCTGGCGCGCGACCGCGGACAGATCCTTGTCCTCGCTGTGCCGCAGCGCGAGGCGCGCGAGCGCGACGCGCGGGCGGGCGTCAGAGGGGAGCAAGGCGCGCGCGCGGGTCAACGTCGCCTCGGCGCGCGCGTCGGCGCCCAGCTCGAACAGCGCCTGCCCTCTCGTCAGCCACGCCTCCGGGGTCGTCGGCTCGCCGGCCGCGTGGACGGCGCGCGCCCGCGCGATCTGCCTCGCCAGCTCGTCGCGGCGCTTCGCGAGGGTCGCCGCCTGCTCGGGATCTGCTGGCGCCCTCAGGCTGTGGTCGAGCGCGAGCTGCGCGCGCGCGGCGTCGAGCGTGACGACGTACGCCGTGCCCAGCGTCAACCAGGCCTCGGCGGGCTGATCGGGATCGACGCGCGCGGCCGCCTCGCGCAGGGACAGCGCCTGCTCGAGATCGCCCGCCGCGTGGACGAACCACGCGTACGACGACAGCGCCCTCGACACCGCTCGCCTCGGCGCGCCCGCGCGCAGCGTCGCGGCGACGCACGCCCGGTGCATCCCCGCCGCGTCTTCTGTGAACGCGCGCACGAACGGGGTGAACTCGCCCTCTCGCTGCGGCTGCCCCAGCTTTCTGGCCAGCCGCTCGGCCCACCGCGAGAGGTTGCTCGTGCGCGCGGCGATCCCGTACAGGCTCGCCAGCCTCGAGAGCGCCTCCGCGCGCGCGTCTGACGCCGGACCCAGCGCGAGCCCCTCGAGCAGGTACATCAGCTCGCCGAACGCCTGAGCAGAGTCGTCGTCGCGCAGCTCGAACGCCGCGCGAC
This sequence comes from Myxococcota bacterium, assembly GCA_963169165.1. Taxonomy (GTDB): domain Bacteria; phylum Myxococcota_A; class Polyangia; order Polyangiales; family Polyangiaceae; genus JADLFU01. The sequence goes on from CAUJFL010000011.1 coordinate 14,237, forward strand.
GCCGCTCGATCTCGCGGAGCCTCTGCTCCGACGTGACGAACGCCGACATGCGCGCCTCGATCGCCGCCCGGGCGTGCGCGGGCAGGGTCGGGAAGATGGGCCGCAGCGCCGGCGCGCCTTCGCCGATGCGCGCCGCGAGCGCCGCGAGATCGAGCGGAGCGGTGGTTCGCGGCGCCTCTAGCGCCTCTCCGTGTGGGGCCTTCGTCGAAGGGCGCGGCCCGCACGCCGCGAGGAGCGTCGAGAGCGAGAGCAAGGTCCACCGCGCGGCGCGCGCGAGCTCGGTCACGCGCGGGAGGCTATCACGCGCGGCGCGCGCCACCGCGGCGCCGCGGATAAGCCGAGCGTCGCGCGCGTGTAGAGGTAGACCACGATGGCCGCCATGAGCAGCGCGACGACGCGATCGAGGATACCCCCGTGGCCCGGGACGATCTGCCCCGAGTCCTTCACGCCGGTCGACCGCTTCAGCAGCGACTCGCCGAGATCGCCCAGCTGCCCCAGCGCGCCGGCGACCAGCGCGAGCGCGACGCCGTGCCACAGCGGCAGCGACCTCAACGCTAGCGTACAGAGGACGACGGCGGCGAGGACCGAGCCCGCGAGCCCACCGACCGCGCCCTCGACCGTCTTCTTGGGGCTGACAGCGGGGTAGAGTTTGTGTCTTCCGAGGAAGCGTCCGGCGAAGTAGCCACCGGTGTCACCGCCCCACGCGAACGCGAGCGTCAGCATCACGTACCAGGGACCGTCGGCGCCGCGCTCGGTGTGCAGCAACGACAGCAGCGTCAGCCCGAGCAGGTACATCGGCCCGAAGGCGCCGGCGGTCATCCGCAGCGCGGCCGTCTCGATCGCGCCGAGCCGCGCGAGCGACACCAGCATCGACGACGCCGGCACCAGCACGGCGAGCGCCAGCAGCGCGCGGGCGTCGGCGCCGAGGAGGTACACGACGAGCGACGCGCCGAGCGTGATCGCGGTGTGCAGCGCCTGCGCGACGCGGTCTCCGGGGTGGGTCATCCCGAACAGCTCGATCGCGCCGACCAGCGTCGCGACCAGCACGAGCACATAGAAGCCCCACCGAGGCGCGACGAAGATGAGCGCGATCATCAGCGGGATCGCGACCGCCGCCGTCGCGAGGCGCACCCACATGTTCCGGTTCTGCTCGGTCACGGGCGTGCGCTCATCGGCTCGCACGACTACCGGAGAGCCGCGCGGCCGAGAAGAGGGCTCGCGCAATAAGGCGCGCGCGCGGGCGCCGCATTCTCTATCCTCGCGCGACGGTGGCGAAGCGGACCGTTCCTCAGGGCGGGGGCAAAGAAGAGCTCCGCGCGTCGGTGCTGCGTCCCTACTTGCTGCGCATGCGCGCCGAGAAGGGCGAGAAGGCGACGCGCGCGCTCGTCGCGACGAGCGGCCTGTCCCCGAGCGTGCTCACCAACGAGACGGCCTGGATCAGCGTGGCCGGGGCGCGCCGCGCGCTCTCCGCGCTCGCGTCGGCG
>CAUJFL010000012.1 GCA_963169165.1 Myxococcota bacterium
GCGCAAGGCGTACGGCGGCGCGTACGACGTGATGGCGTCGAAGCACATCCGCGCCGACGTGAACCTCGCGTTCCCCACGGCCGAGATCGCGGTGATGGGCCCCGACGGCGCGGTCAACATCATCTACAAGGGCGAGATCGAGAAGGCCGACGACAAGGTCGCCGCGAAGGCGCGCTTCGTCGCCGACTACAAGGACAAGTTCGCGAACCCGTACAAGGCGGCCGAGCTCGGGTTCGTCGACGAGGTCATCCGACCGCGCGTCCTCCGCAAGCGCCTCGCCGCCGCGCTCGAGCTGCTCGCCGACAAGCGCGACTCGAACCCGAAGCGCAAGCACGGGAACATCCCGCTGTGACCGCGCACAGCGCCTGGCTCGCCTGCATGGCGGGGTGCGACGTGCGCCTCGACGTGACGTCGGCCATCTACCGCTGCCCGAAGTGCCAGGGCCTGCTCGACGTCGTGCACGACGAGCACGCGCTCCGCGACCGCAGCGCCGCCGCGTGGATGAAGCTCTTCGACGATCGCTACAAGCGCACCCAGTGGCCGTACGGCTCGGGCGTGTGGGGCAAGCGCGAGTGGGTGATGCCGATGATCCCGGACGATCTCATCGTGTCGATGGACGAGGGCGGCACCAACCTGTTCTGGGCCGAGCGCTACGCGCGTGAGCTCGGGCTCGCGGATCTCTGGGTCAAGCTCTGCGGCAACAGTCACACGGGCTCCTTCAAGGATCTGGGGATGACCGTGCTCGTCTCGGTCGTGCGCCTCGCGATCCGCCGCGGGCTCAAGGTCAAGGCGGTCGCGTGCGCGTCGACCGGCGACACCTCGGCCGCGCTCGCCGCCTACGGCGCGGCCGCGGGTTTGCCCGTCGTGGTGCTGTTGCCGCGCGGCAAGGTGTCTACGGCGCAGCTGGTGCAACCGCTCGCGAACGGCGCGAAGGTGCTCGCGCTCGACACCGACTTCGACGGCTGCATGACGATCGTGCAGCGCCTCGCGGAGGAGGGGATCGTCTACCTCGCGAACAGCATGAACCCCCTGCGCGTCGAGGGTCAGAAGACGGTCGGCGTCGAGATCGTGCAGCAGTTCGACTGGCAGGTGCCCGACTGGATCATCATCCCCGGCGGCAACCTCGGCAACGCGTACGCGCTCTACGCGGGCTTCAAGATGATGAAGCAGCTCGGGCTCATCTCGCGCTATCCGCGCCTCTGCGTCGCGCAGGCCGAGAACGCGAACCCGCTCTACAGGGCGTGGTCGGCGCAGAAGAAGGCGCTCGAGCCGATCGCCGCGCAGTCGACGCTCGCGACCGCGATCCAGATCGGCAACCCGGTGAGCTTCCCCCGCGCCATCCGCGCGCTCGACGAGATGGACGGCGTCGTCGAGCAGGCGTCCGAGGAAGAGCTCGCCGAGGCCGCCGCGCGCGCCGACCGCACCGGCATGTACACCTGCCCGCACACCGCCGTCGCGCTCGCCGCGCTCGAGAAGCTGGTGAAGCGCGGCGACATCCAGCGCAACCAGCGCACGGTGGTGGTCTCGACGGCGAGCGGCCTCAAGTTCACCGAGTTCAAGGTCGGCTACCACGAGCGGCGCCTGCCCGGCCTCTCGTGCTCGTCGGCCAACGCGCCGGTGCTGTTGCCGCCCGACTACGGCAAGGTCGTCGACGCGATCGTCGCGTAGCGCTCGACAGCCGCGCGGAGGCGGATAAAGTGTGAGGCTTGCTGCCCGATCCGCGCACGGAGGGCGCTCACGCTGATGACCGACACACCTTCCCTGTATGACCGCCTCGGCGGCGAAGCGGCCGTCGAGGCCGCGATCGCGCGGTTCTACGACAAGGTGATGGGAGACCCGTCACTCACCCCATTCTTCAGCGGGCTCGACATGGGAAAGCAGATCGAGAAGCAGATCGCCTTCATGACGATGGCGTTCGGTGGCCCGAGTCGGTACACGGGCCTCGAGCTGCGAGTCGCGCACGCGGGCCTGGTCGCGCGCGGGCTCGGCGACACGCACTTCGACGCGCTCCTCGCGCACCTCGCCGAGACCCTGCGCGAGCTGGGGATCGACGAGGCGACCGTGCGGGAGGTGGGCGCGGTGCTGGCCCCCACGCGGAACGACGTGCTGTCGCGATGATGGCGAACGACGCGCCCCCCACCGCGTTCGATCGCGTCGTCGTCGAGGACGAGCGCGGCCGCCGGGAGCTGCGCCCCGACGAGTTCCTGGCGCTGCCGCTCTCCCACCGGATCCGCTGCGTGCTCGAGCGAAGAGCCTCGTTCTATCTCGGCCGCGACGAGATCGATCGTCGCGACGCGCTCGACTCGCTGCGGCGCGCGCGCGTCGTCGGCTGACCGACGAACACAGTGGTCGGCCCGATCGGCGAGGTGTAGGTTGCCGCGCCCATGGCAGCCAAGAAGCGGCCCACCACCCCGACGCAGAAGCCCAGCTCGCCCGCGACCCTCGATCGCCTGGCGCTCGCCCAGCTGATGCGCCTGATGGAGCGTCGTGGGGTCTCCGAGCTCGAGTACGAGGACGAGGCGTACAAGCTGCGGCTGGTCCGCGGCGCGACGGCGTCCACCTCGGTCGTCACGATGCCCGCGCCAGCGTCGCTCCCCGCCGTCGCGCCGCCACCGGCCGAGGCGAGCGACGATCACGGCGGCGAGTTCGTCACGTCCCCGTTCGTCGGCACCTTCTACCGCTCGCCGTCGCCCGAGGCGCCGTCGTTCGTCGAGAAGGGATCGCTCGTGAAGCCGGGCCAGACGCTGTGCATCGTCGAGGCGATGAAGCTGATGAACGAGATCGAGGCCGAGTTCGGCGGCACCATCACCGACGTGCTCGTCGAGAACGGCAAGGCGGTCGAGTTCGGTCAGCGCCTCTTCAAGATCAAGCGCTGAACCGCCGCGCTCCCGCGCACGGGCGTTGACCCGCGGCGGCGTCGCGATACCGTGAGCCTCCCGCCGTGGAGCAAATCGAGCTGGAGACGGCCATCAGCGAGCTGGAGGACCGCGTCGAGCGCCTCCGGGTGCTCTACGATCAGTATTTCAACGGCTTCGAGAAGCTCGAGCCGCTGATCCCTCGCAAGGACGTCGAGCGACGCATCTGGTTGCTGCGCCGCGAGCAGATCCGCAACACCGGCCTGAGGTTCCGGTTCAACCAGATCGTCAGCCGCCTCAACACCTTCGGGATGTACTGGGGCCGCATCCTGCGCCAGATCGAGGCGGGCACGTTCAAGCGCGACCTGAAGAAGGCCGAGAAGCGCTTCGGCGCCGACGCGGTCGCCGCCGTGAACAAGCGGCGGGGCAACAAGGCGAAGGACGGCGCCGCGACCGACGAAGACGCGAAGACGGAGCCGCCCCCGCCGAGCTCCGCGACCGACGATTTGCTCGGGACGGTGCCCGGGGGGTTCACCCCCGCGCCCGGCACGCTGGCGCCCCCCGCGTTCAGGCCCTCGGCGCGCCCGAAGGTAGAGCTCGAGCTCGATCTCGACGACGACGACGACGAGCTGTTCGCCGGGCTCGACGTCCAGAGCAAGCCGCCACCGCCGCCGATGCGCGCGCCCGCCCCGAGCGCGCCCGCGCCGCGTCCGTTCGTCCCGAGCGCGCCCGCGCCGCGTCCGCCCGTCCCGACTGCCCCGCGTCCACCCGTCCCTAGCGCTCCAGCCCCGCGTCCGCCCGTCCCTAGCGCGCCCGCCCCACGTCCTGCTGTCCCGAGCGCGCCCGCCCCGCGTCCGCCTCTACCGCCCGCCGCGCCTCGGGCTGCCGAGGGTCCTCCGAGCGCGCCGCGGATCGCGGCGCCGCCCGCGGTTCGGTCCGGGCTCGCGGGCAGCAACCCGTTCGGCGCGGCGCGCTCGTCTGGCCCGGTCGGCAGCGTGCCTCGCGTGCCGGCGGCGGCGCCTGCTCCGGCCCCGGCGCCGAAGCCCACGACGGGAGGCCTCGCGCCGGATCGCGTGCAAGACCTCTACACGAAGTACGTCGCCGCGAAGAGGCAGTGCAACGAGCCGACACACAACATCACGACCGACGCGCTCGAGAAGACGCTCCGCGAGTCGGCGGCCAAGCTGCGCCAGAAGCACGGCAAGGACGTCGACTTCGACGTCGTCGTCAAGGATGGCAAGGCGATCTTCAAGCCCGTGCTGAAGGGCTAGCGCGACCGTCGAGAGGTCCGATAGCCTCGCCGCCGATGCCCAACCTCCAACCGAAAGAGCTCCTGTTCGCCGGCGCACGCTACCTGAGAGAGCGCCCAGGCGTGCTCGCGCAAGTGGCCATCAACGCGGCGTCGATGAAGATCACGGTCCCGCTCGACGTGCTCCGCTACTTCGCGGACAAGCTGCTCACCGGCAAGAAGAACGCGCCGAAGGACGTGCTGCTCGAGGAGCGCGCGCCGGGCCTCCACCTGGCGGCGAGCGTGTCCGCGATGGGCACGCCGGTGCGCTTCGGCGCGACCGTCAAGATCGATCGCGTCGATCTCAGCGAGGACGAGCTCAAGCTCGAGCTGAAGCTGTCGGAGGTCGCGCTGAAGCTCGAGGCGAAGAGCGACTCGCCGGTCGCCGCGCTGATCCAGTCGGGCGCGCTCGATCTCTCGAAGCCCGGCAACCTCGTGAAATTCATGCCGAACAAGCCGCCGGCGCTCGTCGAGGCGCAAGACGACAGGATCGTGATCGATCTGATGAAGGACAAGAAATTCGCGGAGAACCCCAAGATCCGCCGCGTGCTCGATCTCGTCGCGCCCGTCCTGTCAGTGAAGAGCATTCGCACCGAAGACGACGCGCTCGTGATCGCGCTGAAGGCGAAGCCCTCTGGCGTCCCGCAGGTGATCTCGCGCGCGCGGATGCGTTGACCGCCTGACACGCGTGGAGCCGAGCGCCAGAGCCGAGCGCGACACGCGGGCGAACGCGCGGGCGCTCTCCGTCGTCGACCTCGATGAGGCGAGAGCGCTCTACGGGAGCCTCTACACGTCGGTGTCGCTCGAGAGGACGAGCCGCAAGCTCGGCTTCTCCTGGCGATCCCACATCATCCAGCTGGGCGGCGTCTCGATCGCGTCGAGCAGCTACGTGTCCGGGCTGCGGGGTGAGACGGGCAGCGTCGACGACATCTACTCATTCTCCATCCCGCTGGTCGCCGCGGCAGGGCGGGCGGTGATAGGGCGCGAAGACCTCGCCTTCGGGAGCGGTGAGAGCGGCTTCGTCGTGTCGCCGAAGATGCCAGCGAAGATCCGTCTTGCAGACAACTTCAGGGGTATGCAGCTGACGGTGCGCCGCGCGGCGCTCGAGGACGCGTTCTTGTCGCTGTACGGCGCCAGCGCGCAGGGAGCGCTGCAGCTGAGCCCGCGCGTGGCCGTGGGAGACGCGGAGGGCGCGCACCTCCGCATGCTTCGGTTCCTCGTTCGGGAGATGGAGCTCGACAGCCCGATCCTGACCTCTGCCCCGCTGCTCGCGCGCTACGTCGACGCCTTGTTGCACGCCGTGCTCGCCGAACAACCACATGACCAGCCGGTCGCGCGGCACCCGGCGCGGCACGCGGGGCCCGCCCACCTGCGTCGGGCCGAGGAATTCATCGCGGCCCACGCCGATCAGCACATCTCGCTGTCGACGCTCGCCGAGACGACGGGCGTGAGCGGCCGCGCGTTGCAAGCAGCGTTTCGCAAGCGGCATGGCTGCTCGCCGATGCAGTTCATGCGGAGCCAACGGCTGCTCCTCGCGAGGCAACGCCTCCTGGCGCGTCCCCCCGGCGCGACGGTGACGGAGATCGCGCTCGCGTGCGGGTTCGTCCACCTGGGTCGGTTCAGCGTCCAGTACCGGGCCGTGTTCGGCGAGGCCCCCTCGCAGACGCTGCGACGGGGCTGACGCGGTCCGCCTCGCGTCAGACCTCAGACGCGAAGCGCGATCGAGGCGACCGCGGCGCGACGCCCGGTCAGGGGCACTTGTCGACGACGGGGTTCTGCAACAGTCCGCTCGAACCTGGCGCCATGGTCCACTTTCCTGACGCTTCGTTGGTGAGCGCGAAGTAGCTCGTGAAGGTGCCCTCGTTGACCCAGACGCCGCTGTTGTGAAAGCCCGTCTGGTTGCCGAGGGCGCGATTCTGCCCCGCCCCGGCTCGTCGGCGATACCATGGCGACCATGGCAGCCCTGTTCGAGAGGTGGTCGATCTTGGGCCTCACGCTGGCGGTGGCGGCGGCCTGTCGCGATGAGGAGCCCTCGAGGGCCGCGCCGTACGATCCGTCGATCGACGCGCCTCCCGCGGAGGAGACGCCCTACGTGCCGCCGCCCGAGTCCTGCGAGGCGCCGTCGCTCGACGATCCCACACGCTTCGTTCCGTGCACGACCGGGGGCGGCGTGTTCGGTCAGTGGGCGCTCGACGAGCTTGGGATGCCCGCCTACGACTACGGACTCGATCAGCACCTCGACGCGCGAGCGTCGTTCGCCAACACCGAGAAGCTCGATCGACGCGACCACTGGGCCCCCTTCGGCAACGGGCGGCTCAACGCGCTGTTCTTCAACGACGGCTACGTCGAGGTCACGACCCAGGACCGCGGGCTCACGTATCTCAACAAATTCGACCCCGAGCACAAGAACTTCGCCGGCGGGTTCGGGTACCTCGACGACGGCGTGCGCGCCTGGAGCACGGCCTACCGCTGGCGCCCCGAGGGGGCCCGCGCGACGCGTCGGTTCGGCATGGGCTACGCCGAGGCGACGACGCTCCACCGGGGAATCCATGCGCTGCGGCGCACCGTCGCGCCATCGGGCGACGCCCGCGCCGTGGTGTCCGAGGTGACGCTGGAGAACCGCTCGACCATCGAACGCAGCGTTCGCCACTACGAATACTGGGATGTCGCGCGACGCAGCGTCGAGATCAACTGGCTGGTGTCGGGCGTGGCGATCCAGGCGGCGCCCGCCAGCGCGCGCGAGGCGCGCGATCGGCTCGACGAGCTGTTCGACGAGGTGGTCACCTACACGCCGGGCACGCGCACGCTGCAGCTACGGCGCGCCCACGCCGCGGGCATCGACCCACCACCGCCCGAGCACCCGGACAAGACCGACTACTATCCGGGCGACCCGTTCCTCTCGGCGCTCGACGCGGAGGTCGCCGACGTCTTCGTCGACCAGGAGGCGTTCTTCGGAGAGGGAGGGCCTGGCGCGCCGACACAAGTGATGACGCGCGCGGCCGGCGCGGGCGTGGCGGGCGGCGTGGTCGCGCCGAGCGCCTCGGGAGCGGGCCAGGGCCGCATGATGGCGATGCGAACCGACGTGAAGCTGGCACCTGGCGAGCGCCGCACCCTCCGCTTCGCCTACGGCTATGCGCCGTGGGGCCAGGCGCCCGAGCTGCCCTCGGCGTGGGCCACCGACGATCTACGAGCGCAGTACGTCGACGCGCTCAGGCCGAACCTCTTCTACTTCGCCACCGACGAGCAGCCGTTCTTGCACCGCGAGCTGGCCTGGCACGCCTACCAGCTGGAGGCCTCGGTGGGCGTGCGCGATTACTGGCAGGGGCACGTGGTCCCGCAAGGCTCGGCGTACCTCTACTTGCATGGGGCTGACGGGGCGGCGCGCGATCTCTCGCTGTTCGCGCTGCCGCTCGTCTACACGCACCCCGAGCTGGCCCGCGAAGAGCTCGCGCTGAACATGGGCGTGACCTTCGGCAAGGACCGGCGCATCTCCTACGCCTTCCAGGGGCACGGGATGCTCGACGACGCGGGCCTTCACTCTGCACCGAGCGATCTCGATCTCTTCCTGCTCTGGGGGCTCGGCGAGTACGCGGGCGCGACCGGCGATCCCGGCTTCCTCGACGCACCGGCGCCCTACTACCCGCGCGAATCGGTGCCCGGCGCCACCGTGTGGACTCACCTCGTCGACGCCGTGCGCCACCTGTTCGACGCGGTGGGCGTGGGCGAGCACGGCCTCGTGCGCGTGGGCACGGGAGACTGGAGCGACGGGATCGTGTTCGAAGCGCCCGACCGCGACAAGGCCCTCGCCAAGGGCGAGAGCGTACCCAACACCCAGATGGCAGTCGCCGTGCTGCCGCGCGTGGCCGAGCTGGTCGACGCGCGGGACGCCGCGCTCGCCGCGGAGATCCGGCAGAGGACGACAGCCTATCGGGCGGCGCTCTCCAAGGCCTGGAGCGGCTCGTTCTATGGGCGCGCCTACTTCGGAGATGGCAAGCTGGCCTACGGAGACAAGCTGAACCTCGAGGCGCAAGTGTGGGCTCTGATCGGCGACACCCACGCGAACCCGGCCGATCGCGCCGCGACGCTCCAGGCCGTCGCCACGCAGCTCGACGAGCCTTGCCCCACCGGCGCGACGCTCGTGCCCGGCGGGCAGGTGTGGCCCGCCATCAGTGGCCTGCTCACCTGGGGTTACGCCCGCCACGAGCCAGCACGCGCCTTCGCCCACCTGGCCCGCAACACGATGGCCGCCCACGCGCTGGCGTTCCCCTCTATCTGGTACGGGATCTGGAGCGGCCCGGACGGAATGAGCTGCACGGCCGGCAAGACCCCGGGCCAGGCCTGGACGAGCGTCGTGACGCCGATGACCGACTTTCCCATCATGAACAACAACCAGCACGCGCTGCCGCTCTTCGCGGCGTTGAAGGTGGCCGGCGTCGAGGCCACCGCGCTCGGCCTGCGGCTCGAGCCCCGCGAGCCAGGCCGCAGTCTATCACTGCGCACACGGTTGCTCGACCTCGACCGCCGCCCCGGTCGCGTCTCCGGCGTCTATCGTCCGCTCGGCCCGCGCCGCGTCGAGATCGTCGCGCCGACCGGCCAGCGCGTGCTGGCGGCCACGCTCGACGGCGTCGCGCGGCCGGTCGCGCCGACGGCGGCGTCCGTCACGCTCGAGCTCGCCTCCGGTGGGCGCTTCGAGGTGACGACGGGGCCGCTCTTACCCCTGGCGCCTGGGGCCCTCCGTGCCAACGTCAGATGAGTATCCGCTGCACGGACCCCGTCTGGCGCGCCGCTCGCGACAAGCGCAACCTCCCGCTCGTGACCAACGCAACCAGCGTGTCAGCCGCCGCGGTCCGGCGGGCGATGCTCTTCGGGCGGCGGCACGGTCAG
>CAUJFL010000013.1 GCA_963169165.1 Myxococcota bacterium
CGCGAGGTTCCATGCGCGGTCGTGGACGCCCGATCGGGTCACGGTGGGCGTCGTCGGCGACGTCGATCGGGCGACGCTCCTGCCGCTGCTCGAGCGGGCGCTCGGCGGCCTCGCAGGACGGAGCGGCGCGCCGAGGCCTCCCGCCGCGCCGCCGGCGTTCGGCGACAAGGACGCGCGCGTGGTCATCGTCGATCGCCCTGGCGCCTCGCAGACGAACCTCCAGGTCGCCGGCCGGGGGATCGCGCGCGGGACGCCCGACTTCGAGGCGCTGCTCGTGATGAACACGATCCTCGGCGGCAGCTTCTCCAGCCGCCTCAACATGAACCTCCGCGAGAAGCACGCGTACACCTACGGCGCGAGCTCTCGGTTCGACGCGCGGCGTGGCGTCGGGCCCTTCGTCGCCGGCGGCGCCATCGTGCGCGACGCGACGGGCAAGGCGCTGAAGGAGATCTTCTCGGAGCTCGATCGCATCCGCGACGAGCCGGTGACCGCCGACGAGCTCGAGCTCGCGAAGAGCGCGATCATCGAGCGGCTGCCGGCGCAGATCGAGACGAACGCCGCGACCGCGAGCTTCCTCGCGTCGCTGTCGGTGTACGGGCTGCCGCTCGACGAGCTCGCGCGGCGCGTCGCCCGGGTGCGCGCGGTCACGCGCGAGGACGTCCAGCGCGTCGCGCGCCGCGCGCTCGATCCGAGCACGATGCGCGTCGTGATGGTCGGCGATCACGACAAGATCGCGGCCGACGTCGCCGCGCTCGGCCTCGGGGTCACGCGGCGCGTCGGCAAGTAGCGCGAGGTGGCAGCGTCGCCACACCCGCGCGCGGTCGCCGTCACTGCTTCGTGAGGGTCGCGAGCGAGTGCTTCTGCGGGTCGAAGATCATCAGCGTGGTCGCCGTCGCGGTGTAGGTGAGCTCGAGCGTCTTCGGCGCAGGGCACGACATCGCGAGCGTGAGGTTCGACCCGGCGTACGTGATCTTCCCCGCGACCCTGACCTCTGGATCCGCGTCGGTGCGGGACACCACCTGCACGACGTCGCCCGCGATCTTCATCGTCTGGCGCGTGTCGCAGTCGCACGAGCCCTTCCAGCTCTTGCGCTCGGTGAGCACATACGTGCCGTCGGCGATGGCGCCGCCGGTCATCGTGGGCGGCGTGCCCGTCTCGGCGACCTCCGGGATCGGCGCGCCCTCGTTGACGAGCGGGTTGCACGCGCCCGAGGCGCCGCCTGCGCCCGCGCTCGTCGATCCGCCTGCGCCCGCGCTCGTCGAACCGCCTGCGCCCGCGCTCGTCGATCCGCCTGCGCCCGCGCTCGTCGATCCGCCTGCGCCCGCGCTCGTCGATCCGCCTGCACCCGCGCTCGTCGACCCGCCTGCGCCTGCGGTCGTCGATCCGCCTGCGCCCGCGCTCGTTGATCCGCCTGTGCCCGCGCTCGTCGATCCGCCTGTGGCCGTCGAGCCGCCGGCCGCGGAGGAGCCGCTGGCGGGAGAGTCGCTGTCACCTCCGCAGGCGGCGGCGACGGAGAGGAGCGAGAGGGCGAGCAGCGTGTGGAGCTTTGGTATCATCGGGGGAGCGTCCCGCTCCGGAGCAGGTCGGTCGAAATAAGTTTTCTTCATCCGCGCTACGCGCGTCAGGCCTGCTCGAGCTCGAAGAGCAGGATGCCGCTCCGCTTCGCGGCGAACAGGCCCGCGCCCACCGTGACGAAATCGCGCGCGAGCGCGCGCCGGTAGAAGGTGCCAGGTCGCACGTGCACCGCGGTGTCGGTGCGGTCGGCGTCGATGACCTCCTCGACGTCGCGCTTCGTCAGCGCCTCGAGGTACAGGAGGCCGCCGCACATCGCGCCGAGGTTCGCGAGGGTGCGCGCCGCCTGCGCGTCGTCGAGGTACTGCAGCACGCCTTGGCAGATGACGAGATCGTACGTCTCGTCGGTGACGAAGCGCGAGATGTCGGCCTGCTCGTGTCCGTAGGTCGCGCACGCGTAGGCCGAGACGTCGACGCCGCGGTACGCGACCTTGGGCGCGTGCCTCGCGAGCGCGCGCTTCCAGTGCCCCACGCCGGCGCCGAGATCGAGCGCGGACTCGAGCGGTGCGTCCCAGTAACGAGCGAGCCCGACGACGGCGCGGACGAGCTCGGAGGTCTTGTCCGCCGTCGTCACGCGCGTCTTGTGGTCCTCGTAGTGGCGGCGGAAGTACCCCTCATCGAAGCGCTCGCTCGGCGTCGTCTTCACCGCCGTCCGGTAGCAACGGCGCGCCGCGCGGTCGAGGGCTCGCCGGGCAGCGCCGAGATCAGGGCGCGCTCGTCTGGGAAGGCGTCCACCGCGGGCCCGTTTGGTCGCCCGCCGTCACGGGCCGAGCTCGGACCACCTGGGAGACGCCGAGAACGCCGCGTGAATCAGGCCCACGTGCGAGTACGCCTGGGGGAAATTGCCCCACATCGCGCGGGACGCGGGATCGAGGTCCTCGGCCAGGAGCCCGAGCGGCGCGTCCACCTGGCGCGTCGCCTCGAGCACCCGCCGGGCCTCGTCGGCGCGCCCGAGCTTGGCGAGCGCCTCGATCTGCCAGAACGTGCAGAGCATGAACGCGACAGAGGGGACCCCGAAGTCGTCCCGCGTCCTGTAGCGCCTGAGCCAGCCGTCGTGCGCGAGGTCCCGGCCGATCGCGTCCACCGTCGCGTGGAGGCGCGGATCTCCCTCTGGCAACAGCCGCAGCGACACCGCCTGCAAGAGCGCCGCGTCGACCTCCGTCCCTCCGTAGTCGGCCACCAGGCAGCCCCTCGTGGGATCGATGGCGCGGGTCAGGATCTCTTGCCTGATCTTCTCGGCCGCCGCGGCGAACCGTGGCGCGTCGGCCGGTCGGTGCTGGTGGGCGATGCGCGCCATACGATCGGCGGCGGCCCAGCACATGAGCGAGCTGAAGGTCTGCGGCCGCCACCCCGCGCGATACTCCCAGATCCCCGCGTCGGGCTGCCCGGCCACCGAGATCGCCTTGTCGGCGAGGCGCGCGACGAGATCGAGGACCGCGGGCGTCACCTGCTCGCGGAACCGCGCGTCGAGGAACAGCGGCGCCAGCGCGAGCACCATCTCGCCATACACGTCGTGTTGCTTGTGCGTCGCCGCGCCGTTGCCGATGCGCACGGGCCCCTCTCCCAGGTAGCCCGGCCAGTCAGGGAGCAGCTGCTCGGTGAGATCATCCTTGCCGTCTATCCGGTACAGCGGCGCGAGCTCGAGCTCGGGCGCCGAGCTCGCGACGTTCAACAGATAGTGCAAGAACTGCTCGCGCTCCTCGAAGTGCCCGAGCAAGCGAAACGCCCCGAGCGCGTAGGAGGCGTCACGAAGCCAACAGTAGCGATAGTCCCACGTGCGGCCCGAGCCGGGCGCCTCGGGCAGCGAGGTCGTCAGCGCGGCGGCGATCGCGCCCGTGTCCTCGAAGCAGTGCAGCTTCAGCGTCAGCGCGGAGCGGATGACCTCCTCCTGGAAGATCAGCGGGATCTCGCAGTGCTTCACCCACTGTCGCCAGTAGCGGATCGTCTCTCGCAAGAAGCGCTCGCACAGCGGCGCGAGCGACTCTTCGACGGGCGCGCCCCAGGCCAGCACGAAGTGTCGGCGCTCGGACAGCCCGAACGGGTGCCCGTCGAGGTAGGACAGCGGCGCGTCGGTGGTGAGCCGCAGCTCGGAGTCGTAGCCATGAAACGCGACGTGGTGCGAGCCCAGCTCGCGCCGCGGCCGCTCGCGACCCCAGCCGAGCACCGGATCACAGTTTACGCGGACCCGCGGCGTCCCCCGCAGCGGCTCGACGATCCGCAGGAGCTTCGTCGGGCGGAAGCTCCGATCGTACTGAAAATAGCGGGGCGCGAGGTCGAGCACGCGGAACGCGCCGTCTGGCCCGTCGAAGGTCGTCTCGAGGACGTTGGTGTTGGGTAGATAGCGCTGAGTCCCCTGCCGCCCGTCGGCGGGACCCACGGTGAACGCGCCGCCGCCCTGGGCGTCGAGCAGGCTCGCGAACACGGGCGGCGAGTCGAAGCGCGGCATGCAAGCCCACACGATCGCGCCGTCTCGTCGCACGAGCGCGGAGAGCTGACAGTTGCCGATGAGGCCGAGGTCGGCGAGGGACATTCGCCTCGACTAGCACGATCTGGTTGGATATCCAAGCAACCCATGGCAGAGTGCTGGCATGCGACCCGCGGCACGGTTCTTCCTGGCGCTCGTGATCGGCCTGGCGGCGCTGGTCGGCGTCGGCTACTTCGTGCTGGCGCGCACGACGCAGCGCTGGTTCGACGCGGATCTGGCGCTGCGCGCGCAGCTCGCGGTCACCTCGGCCCGCCAGAGCCTCTTGCGCAACTGGGAGGTCAACCGCCCCCGCCTCCGGGAGACGCTGACGGACATGACGCGCGACGAGCGCATCATGAGCGCTGCCGCCTGCTCGATGCACGGCGACCTGCTCGCCGCCACCGAGACCTACCCGACCGAGTTCTCCTGTCGCTCGGTGCTCGACAGGATGCACGGCGAGGCGCCCGGCCCGACCGCCGCGTGGTCGATGACGCCCGAGCTGCCCTCCGGTCGCGTACACCTGAGCGTGACCTTCGTGGGCGACGGGCCGCCGCAGGGCGCGGTGATCCTCGTGCACGATCTCAGCTACATCGATCGGCGCGAGGCCACGACGCGCAACCTGCTGATCTCGTCGTTCTTCGTGCTCGCGCTCGGCGCCTCGCTCATCACCGCCGTGGCGGCGCGCCTCGCGTGGCGGGGCTGGACCTCGGACCTGCGCCGCGCGCTCACCGGCGACGCGTCGAGCGAGTTTCAGCCGCTGCTCCGTGACGTCCGCTCGCTCGCCGCGCGGCTCGCCAGCGAGCAGGAGCGCGAGGCCCGCGGCGGCCTCTGGAGCCCCGAGCGCCTGCGCGCGACGCTGACTCAGCACGTGCAGGGCGAGCGCGTGGTGCTGCTGGCGAACCGTGAGCCCTACATCCACCAGCGCACCGACCAGGGCGTGGAGGTGTGGCACCCTGCGAGCGGCCTCGTGACCGCGCTCGAGCCGGTGATGCGCGCCTGCTCGGGCGTCTGGGTCGCGCACGGGAGCGGCACCGCCGATCGCGAGGTGGTCGACGAGCACGATCGCGTCCTCGTCCCGCCGGGCGAGCGCTCGTACGCGCTGCGCCGCGTGTGGCTCGATGAGGCCGAGGAGAACGGCTACTATTACGGGTTCTCCAACGAGGGACTGTGGCCGCTCTGCCACGTCGCGCACACCCGCCCGATCTTCCGCGCCGAAGACTACGATCACTATGTGAAGGTCAACCAGCGGTTCGCGGACGCGGTGTGCGCCGAGGTCGACTCGGACGATCCTATCGTGCTCGTGCAGGACTATCACTTCGCGCTCGCGCCCCGGATGCTCCGCGAGCGGCTGCCGCGCGCGACGATCATCGCGTTCTGGCACATCCCCTGGCCCAACGCCGAGCGCATCGGCATCTGCCCCTGGCGAGACGAGCTCATCTCGGGGCTGCTCGGCGCGAGCATCGTCGGCTTTCACACCCAGCAACACTGCAACAATTTCATCGACTCGGTGGACGCGTTCATGGAGAGCCGCATCGATCGCGAGGCGAGCGCGGTGGTGCAGGGGGCGCGACGGACGCTGGTGCGCCCGTATCCAATCTCGGTCGAGTGGCCGGTCCGCTGGGTCGAAGAGGTGCCCAGCGTCGCCGACTGCCACGCCGAGGTGCGGCGAGAGCTCGACCTCGCGCCGGACGCGCGGCTGGGCGTCGGCGTCGATCGGCTCGACTACACGAAGGGCATCGAGGAGCGCCTCCTCGCGGTGGACCAGCTGCTCACGCGCCACCCGAAGCTCAGGGGTGTTTTCACTTTCATCCAGCTCGCGGCGCCGAGCCGCACCAAGATCGCGCACTACCGCGAGCTCGACGAGCGGGTCGAGGCGCTGGTCGAGAAGATCAACGCCAAGTGGTCCTCAGGGACCTACCGCCCCATCGCGCTCTTGCGCGGGCACCACGAGCCGACGACAGTGTATCGCCTCTACCGCGCGGCCGATCTCTGCTACGTCAGCAGCCTGCACGACGGGATGAACCTCGTCGCCAAGGAATTCGTCGCGGCGCGCGACGACGAGCGAGGCGTGCTCGTGCTCAGCCAGTTCACTGGCGCCGCGCGCGATCTCACGGAGGCGCTCATCGTGAACCCCTATGATCTGCGGCAGGCCGCCGACGCGCTCGCGGCGGCGCTCGACATGCCAGTCATCGAGCAGCGCGAGCGAATGCGGTCGATGAGGCGCCTCGTGTCCGAGTTCAACGTCTACCGCTGGGCGGGCCGCATGCTGGTCGACGCCGCCGAGGTGCGCAGGAAGGAGCGACTGTCAGGGAGGTTCGGGATGAGCCTCAACCAGCGGGAGGGCGCGTGATCGGGCTCCTGACCCGACGCAACCGGGAGCTGGTCGCGCAGCTCGCGTGGTCGCCAGCGCTGCTCGCCTTCGATTTCGACGGGACGCTCGCGCCCATCGTGGCCGCGCGGGACGACGCCGCGATGCGGCCGACGACGCTCGCCTCCTTCGAGCGAGTGTGCGAGCTGTACCCGGTCGCTGTCATCTCGGGGCGCGCGCGAGCCGACGTGCGGGCCCGGCTCGGGCGGGCGCGCCCCGGATATGTGATAGGGAACCATGGACTCGAACCAGGCGGCGATCTCCGCGCGTTCGAGGCGGAGATCCGCGAGGTGCGACCGCTGCTGGCGTCGGCGCTCGGCGCGCTCCAGGGGGTCGATCTCGAGGACAAACGCTACTCGCTCGCGATCCACTTTCGCCAGTCTCGCCAGAAGCTCGAGGCGCGCGCCGCGATCGAGCGCGCGGTGACCTCTCTGCCGCGACCCATGCGGCTCGTCCCCGGCAAGCAGGTGCTCAACGTCGTGCCGTTGAGCGCGCCCGACAAGGGTGACGCGCTCCTGGCCCTTCGCGCGCGGGAGGGCGCGACCACCGCGCTCTACGTCGGCGACGACGTCACCGACGAGGACGTGTTCCGCATCGATCAGCCGGGGCGCCTGCTCGGGGTGCGGATCGGGCGCGCGCGTGGCTCGCTGGCGCGCTATTTCCTGCGCGATCAGGGCGAGATCGACACCCTGCTTGCCTGGCTGTGCGAGTTCCGCGAAGATCGCCCCGATGGCCGAGCGCGTCGATGACGCTTCGTTTCCGCTGGGTCCCGCGCTCGACTTTCTTCGCCACCTCTGGCGGCTGAACCACGCGCTCGAGCGCGCGTCTCGGCGGATGGATCGGGACCTCGGGCTGACGGCGCAGCAGCGGTTCTTGCTCCGTTGCGTCGCGTCCTTCCCGAGGATCACGCCGGGCGAGGTGGCGCGCGCGCTTCACCTCGATCCCGGCACTGTCACCTCGACCGTGCGCCGCCTCGAGAAGAAGGGGCTCATCACGCGTCGGCGAGATCCTGCCGACAAGCGGCGGGTCACGCTCGGCCTCACCGCGGCGGGGCACGCGCTCGATCGCCCCGCGAGCGGCTCGGTCGAGGCCTCCGTCGACGCGCTGCTCTCGCGCGCCGCCTCGGCGGAGATCGTCGCGACGACCGCCACGCTGGCGAGGCTCGTGGAGCAGCTCGAGCGCGACGGAGAGGGCTAGGCCCGCTCAGCGCCCGACGACTTGCATTCCCTCCCGCGTCGCGTCCCAGGCGAGCGCGAGGTGCTCTCTCACGTCTCCGCGCTCGTGGCGCACGACGAGCTCCGCCGCGCCGTCGGCGTCGAGATCGATCGCCGCGATCGGCTGGTACGCGCGCGGGCCGCAGCGATCGGCGCCTGCCACCTCGACGTGCCGCACGCGCCATCCCCTGGCCTCGCGCGTGGCCACGACGAGGAGGTGGCCCCCGATCGCGACCGTCTCGAGCGGCTCGCCGTCGGCGCCCGACTGCTTGAACGCCAGCGTGCGACGCGAGAGCGAGAGCCTGTCGTCGGGCGAGGCACACCGCGCGGGGACGGTGAGCCGGACCGTCAGATCGTCGACGAGGTCGGAGAGCTCGGCGAGCGCCTCGCGGGGCGGCGTGAACGGCGCGGCCACCCAGCGACGCGACGGCTTCCCGAGCGCGTCTGGCGCGGGCGCGAGGTCCCCGAGCTCACCCTCCCAGCCCCGCGGGCGCTCCAGCCAGAGGCCGATGCCGGGCGCGCCGTCGGTCAGCTTCACGTCGAGCTCGAAGCACCCGTCCTCGTCTCGCGCGCCGCCGGTCACCTGGCCCTCGCCCACGACCGCGCCGCGGCCGTCGACCGCGAGCCAGCGAGAGCCCCTCTTGGCGAACGACGCGCAGCAGCTCGTCGCCGCGCGCACGCCGTCTCTGGTCGCCAGCCACAGCGGGCGGTGCGGCGCGGCCGAGAGCCACCGTGTCGTCGACGTGGACGCGACCGGGCACCTCGGGTCGGGCGCGGGCGGACGCGGCAGCTCGCGCGACGACGCGGCGCTCTTCGGCGGCTGGACGGACGCGGCTGGGTTCGGCTGTGTCGGCCGAGAGGCGCGGCGCCTCGGCGCGGCGTCGATCGGCGCGGCGATCACTGCGACCGACAGCGCGAGGAACCAGGTGCGTGCGTGCATCGCGCGCGATCGTCGCGGCGCTGGCGGCGGCGGGCCAAGTTGTTCGCTGGGGCTTTTCGCGCGGCGCCACACACCCTACGGCGCGTCTCGATGCGCCCCTTCCCCCCTCGGCCCGACGTGCCTCCCGAGCAGCACGAGCGCGGCGAGGCCGTCCTTCGTTACGAGGACATCGCCCAGGATGGTCGGCTGACCCTGCTCGGGATGCCGCACGCTTACGGCGAGGTGCTGTTTCGACAGCTGCTCGCGCGGCACCCGATGTCGGGGACGATGCGGACCGCGGGGATCGTGCCGATCCTCACGCGCCTGGTGATCGACGGCACCGCCGAGAGCATCAGCGTGAACCACCCGCTCCGCGCCGAGGGCGCGTTCGAGCTGGCCGAGGAGCGCGGGCACGACGCCGAGGTCTCGCGCGTCTACCTCAACCTCTGGGCCGAGCTGTCCGCGCCGCGCGGCCGCACCTTCGATCCCCAGCCCGCGGGCGCGGGTGAGCCGGTCGTCGCGGGCAGGGTGTTCGCCGAGCACGTGTTCACGCGGCTCTTCGCCCCGCCAGAGGCCCGACGCGTCACCGCGCTCGAGGTGCCGGGCGAGCGCCTGCCGCGCCGCACGTACTCACCTGGCCCACCCGACGCGCTGCTGGCGCTGCCGGAGGGCGCCGCGTTCGTCGATGAGTGGCACGACGATCCTTGCGACGCGTGCTTCACGCTCGGTCACACCGACTCGAACCAGCACGTCAATTCGCTCGTGTATCCGAGGCTGTTCGAGGACGCCTTCGCGCGGCGGCTCGCGGCGCTGTCACGATCGACGAATGTCCTCCCCCGTCGCGTCGAGGTCGCGTACCGCAAGCCGTCCTTCGCCGGCGAGCGGCTCCGCGCGCGGATGCGCTTGTTCGAGACGGCGCGGGGGCTCGGCGCGGTCGGGAGCTTCACGCCCCCCGGCGCCGCGCGCCCCAACGTGTGCCTCACGCTGTTCGCCGAGCCATGAGCGACGCGAGGCGAAGCGAGGCCGCCCGCATCCTCGCGCTCACCGGCGGAGACGCGGGGCGCGCGTTCGAGGTGGTCGAGCGCCAGCTGAGCGTCACCGTGATGCGCACGCAGGTGTTGCTGTCATTGTCGGGGATAGTCATCACTGTGACAGGCTTCTCGGGCGAGGCGATCGCGCGGGTCGGCGTGCTCGCGAAGGCGTCGATCTCGCTCGGGATCCTGCTCGTGCTGGCCGCCGCGGTCACTGTCATCCTGGGCGTGCTGCGGGTGCGGTGGCTGACACAAGTGCTGGCCGACGAGCCCGAGGAGACGCTGCGGGCCGCGCTCTCCGTGCGCGACGCGAAGAGCGAGTCGCTCGCGCGCGCGTCCTGGCTGTTCGCGGCCGGGTTCGCGCTCTATTGTGTGGCGATCGCGCAGCTGCTCGTGAACGCCCGCTGACCAAGGGGGGCCGAAGCGACGTCCGACCCAAGCGAGCAGAAGCGAGCCGCCTGCGCCTTCGGCGCCGCCCGCGCCTGGGCTGGGCTTGGGTCACCCACGGGAGGCGAGGTGCTCGGGGCGTGGGGTTGCGCGGGATCGCGGAGCTCTCGTGGCGGACCATCCCGCGCGTGGCCATCGCGTTGCGGACCGCGTGGCGAGGGCGAGGTCGGCGCGAGGCAACGCGGGACCAGGCTTCCGCGCGCGCGTAGGGCGAGCCGTGCGACGTGCCCGAGCGCACCAGAGCCGCCGCCCGCCGTACCGGAAGAGCACCGTGCTGCGGCGAGGGGCCGGCGGCGGCGAGGATGCGTGGGCGTGAGCGGCCAGACGACACCGGCGACGTTCTCTCGGGGTGGGCGTGTGGTAGCCCCGCGGCGATGTCGCTGAACGCCGCGATCGCGGCAGTCCTCGCCCCGACGTCCGGTCGCGGCGCGCGTCGTCGTGGCACCGGGCGGCCGACGTCGGCCGCGTGACGGCAGGCGCCTCTCGCACGCTCGGTCTCGAGTGGGCCGAGACGCCGGGGAGCCCGCTCGCGTGCGACGCCACCCGGGGGCCATGGTACAACGAGCAGACATGACAGACCCCTCCGCCGAGGAGCGGCGTCGCGCCCGAGCCGCCGCCACAGTCAAGATCATCCGCCCCGGCGAAGAGGCCGCCGCCGCGCTGGAGGATGCTCGCTATTGGGAGCGCATTTCGCTCGACGAACGCGCCGAGTTTGTGTGGAAGCTCAGCGTCGAGGTGTACTCGCTCGCCGCCGAGGCGAAGTGATCCCCGACTTTCTCGACCTGCTCGAGGCGCTCCTGGCGGAAGAGGCTCGCTTCCTGATCGTCGGCGGTTACGCCGTCGGCATCCACGGTCACCCCCGAGCCACGAAGGACCTCGATGTCTGGGTGGAGCCCGGCGAGGAGAACGCGCCTCGCGTCATCGCCGCGCTCCGTCGATTCGGCGCCCCTCTCCACGGACTGACCGAGGAGGACCTTCGAACGCCGGGCGTCGGCCTCCAGCTCGGTGTTCCTCCCGGCCGCATCGACATCCTCACGCGGATCTCCGGCGTCGATTTCGAGCAAGCCTGGCCGCACCGCATCGAGGCCTCCTTCTTCGGGCGCGTCGGCTGCCCCGTCATCGGTCGCCGAGAGCTGCTCCAGAACAAGCGGGCGTCAGCACGCACGCAAGACCTCGCCGACGTGGAGGCACTCGAGAAGCTCGCGTCGCCCTGACGATCTGCCCGGCCCCGAAGGGCCGCGTGACGCCCTTCGACACCATGGGCGTCGTGGAGACCGTCTGCGAGACGCGAGCCCACCTCGCCGAACCCATCGGCGAGCTGCTCGGGAACGAGGCGCTGGCGGGTGCGGGCCCAGTACTTGGGCGCGAGCTCCAGGGAGCGGTCCTTCGGCCAGTGGGCGAGGACGGGGAGCACGTCGCGGGGGTACGCCTGGCGAAGGGTGGAGATCCACCCACGGCGTCACTCGATCGTGACAATGGAATACAGCATCAAGGGGGCTTGATCGTGAGAGCGGTCCCCACGCGAGCAGAAGCGAGCCGCCTGCGCCTTCGGCGCGGCCCGCGCCTGGGCTGGGCGCGGGTCGCCCACAGGCACACCACAGATCGGCGCGAACTGTGGTGACCGTGCGACACCTCGCGGATCTTCGGCCACACTTTGGGCCAAATCGAGCTGGTCCGTCCGTTGCAAACTCGCCGACCGTGCGTCGAGCTTCCACGTTGTTCACGCTCGCCGTCCTGGCGGCCGCGCGCGGCGCGACGGCCCAAGGCGTCGATCCTGCCGAGGGGACGGTCGTGTCCCTCGACGGCCACGATCTCGTGCTCGATCTGGGCGCGGCGCGCGGCGCGACAGAGGGTGACCTCGTCGAGCTCTGGCGACCGCTGCGGATCAAGCACCCGGTGACGGGGCGGCTCCTGGTCGACCGGTTTCGTATCGGGACGCTGCGGGTCGGCGCGGTGCAGCGGGTGCTGTCGCTCGCGCGGCTCGATGGGGATCCGACGCGGTCCCCGGCGGTCGGCGACGTCGTGATCCTGCGGCGTCGCGCGGCGAGCCCGCCAACCCTGCCGCCGCCGTCGAGGTCCGCCGCCCCGGCGGCTCCGTCGAGCGCGGCGCCCGTCGCGACCCCGGCCACGCCCGCGGGAGACGCGGACGCGGTCGAGCTGTCCAGGCTGTTCGACGAGCTGCGCGGCAAGGAGCCACGGCAGCGCGCCCAGAGATACAATGAGTTCGCGGAGGCTCACCCGGACAGCCGCTTCGCGGTCGTCCTGCGCGAGGAGGCGGGGGCGTTGAGCGCCCTCGCCTCGCCGCCCTCCGCGACCAGGGAGCCCATCGCGCTGATGGCTCATGAGCGCCCCGCCGAGGCCCGCGCGAACGTCCCGCTGCAGCTCGCGTTCGTGGTGCGCGGCGCGCGCGCGGGCGTGCTGCACGTGAAGACCGCGACAGGACCATCCTATGTGTCGACCCCGCTCCGGGAGGCTGGGCGCGGCTACCTCGTCGCCACGTTGCCAGGCGACCTCGTGACGGCGCCGGGCTTCTCGTACTTTGCAGAGGCCACCGACGAGGAGGGACGAGCGCTGGGGCTGTTCCGCACGGCCGAGGAGCCCGAGCGGATCGACGTCGAGGGTCCGTCGAGCGCGCTCGACGAGAGGGGCGCGCTGAGCGCGACACTGTTCAGTGAGTACGCGTTCTATGGACCCCCCAGCAAGGCCAATGACTATGTGTTTCAGACCGAGGGCACGTTCGGGGCGCGCTTCGGGGAGGGCCACGTCCGCGCGCTGCGCTCCGGGTTCGGCGTGCTCCGGGGCGCGAGCGGCTCGCTGCGGGAGCTCGACGTCGAGCACGCGACGCCACGCAAGGTGGGGCTCACCTACGGCCACGTCGAGCTCGAGCTGGCGCCGATGCCCTCGCTGGGGCTCATCGGCCGGGCGATCGTCGGCCTCCGGGACGACGGCGTCGGGGGCGGCGCGCAGGCCTTCATCCGGATCGGTCACGACAAGCGATCGAACCTGTTGCTCGGAGGCGAGGTGCTCGGGGGCGTGGGGTTGCGCGGGATCGCGGAGCTCTCGTGGCGCACCATCCCGCGCGTGCCCATCGTGTTGCGTACCGAGGTGACCAACCAGCCCGCCGGCGCGAGCCCGCCGCCCGTGCCCGACGGCGAGCCGAGCGGAGCGGCGCGCGGCAAGAGCGAGGTCGGCGCGAGGGCCGTCGCGCAGGTCGGCTATCAGTTTACACAGCAGCTCGAGGTCGCGGTCCGCGCCTCGTACCAGGGCCGCACGATCAACCACGCGGGACCAGGCTTCGGCGCAGGAGCGACTTACACATGGTGACTCGAGCGCTCTCAGTGTCATTCGGGTGCCTGCTGGCGTCGCTGCTTCGGGTGGGCGCGGCCCGCGCGGAGGAGCCTGGCCCGCGCGTCCTGCACACGCCGTCGTCGACGCACGCCGAGTGCCAGGATCTCCGGGTACAGGCGACGGTCGAGCACGCGGAGCAAGTGAAGACGGCGTGGCTCGTGTACCTCCACGAGGGTGAGGCTCGTGAGGTACCGTTCCGGCGCGCGCCCGAGGGCCCGTACCTGGCGACAGCGCCGGGCCGAGAGGTGTGCGGATCATTTGCATACACCATCGAGATCGAGCTGCTGGACGGCGCGCGCGTCGCGGCCTTCGCCGCTCGCGACGCCCCGTACCAGGTGGCGCTGTACAAGCCCCGCGAGCAGGAGAGAGAGGCGGCGCTCGCGGCGAGGCTCTCGAACCGTCGCGCCGTCGTGTCGACCTCGTTCGAGTACGCCGATTTCGGCGCGACCTCGGCCAAGCCGGCACCATCCGCTCCACCCGCCACGGCGTCGGCGCCCGCGTCGATCTCGGATCGCTACTACCGCGTCGAGGCCGGCTACACCTACCGGATGCTCGGCGCGGTGGCCGAGTTCGGGCTGCGCGGCGGCGCCGTGCGGGGCACCTCGGTCGTGCCAGGCGAGACCGATCCCAGCAAGCGCGCGGTGGGGCTCAACTACGGCGCGCCCTGGGTGCTGCTGCGCGCCACGGATTGGTTGCATGTCGAGGCGACCACGCTCACCAGCGTCACCGAGGTCGGGTTCTCCGTCGGCGGCGGCGCCGCGGTGATGATCGGCGATCCCTGGGGCTCGAAGTTCACGCTGGGGCTCGAGTCGGTCCAGGTCTTCGGGACGCGCGCCTATTCACGGATGGACTTGCCAGTGGGGCGCGGGGCGTACCTCGCGCCGATCGTCGAGGTGACCGACATGCCGCACGCGGACCGCACGGGAGTCCGGCTGCTCCTCGAGGGGCGCGCCGACCTCGGGCAGGGCTACGGCGTGAAGGCGCTCATCGGCTACCAGGCGCGTGACGCGTCGAGCGGCGGGATCGCGGGCGGCGTCGGGATGACCTACGCGTTCTGACGCGCCCCACTATTCGCTTGTCGAGCGGCGCGGGCGCGGTTTCACTGTCATCCATGAACACGACGCCGCGCTTCACGCTCGTCGCGATCCTCGGGCTGGCGTGCGGCGGGTGCGGCGGCGCTCCGGGCGCTGGCGATCCCGGCGCGGACGCGGCGAAGGGGGGCGCAGCGGGCGCCGGCGAGGGCGGTTCGGGAGCCACGTCGAGCGCGGGCGAGGCGGGTGGTCCCGCGCGAGGGGCGCGGCGGCCCGGGGCGACGAGTCCAGGGTTCACGCCCGCGCGCCCCACGGTCCCGGTCGACGCGCCGCCCGCGCCCACCTGCACGGGGTGCTTCGTCGAGGCCGAGGCTGGCGCCTTCCACACCTGCGCGCGGGCCGACGACGGGCGGGTCGCGTGCTGGGGCTCGAACGTGGCAGGCCAGGTGGGCGCGGAGAGCCCGCACGAAGAGACGCTGTCGCCCCGCGAGCCCTCTCCTCTCTGGGTTCCGGGGCTCGACGACGCGGTCGACCTCGGGCTGGGCTACGCCTTCAGCTGCGCCGTGCGGGCCGGCGGGAGGATCGCTTGCTGGGGTGACGGGCGTGACCTGTTGCTCGGCTCCGCGCAGACCTGCGCAGAGCCGGCGGCGCCGTGCCGCGTGCTCACCCCCGTTCAGGTGCCCCTCGTCGTCGACGCGGTCGAGGTGGTCGCCGGAGATCGCCACGCCTGCGCGCGCACGGCGGCCGGTGAGGTGTGGTGCTGGGGGCGCAACGACCACGGCGAGACGGGGCTGACGCCGTCGCCGTCGTCGCCGCTCCAGGCGCCCACCCGCGTGCCCGAGGTGGTGGCGGCGCGGCTGTTCGCGCGGGGCGCGGTGACGTGTGCGCTCGGCGAGGGGGGCGCGCTCAGCTGCTGGGGCGACGGCGTCGTCGACTGTAAACCAACCAAACCAACGTTGCTCGCGACGGGCGCGGTCGACGTGGCCCTCGGCGCGGGCGATCTCTGCGTGCTCGACGCCGGCGGGGCCGTGCGCTGTCGCGGCGCCAACCTGGGCGGCGAGCTCGGCGAGGTCCACGCGCCGCACTCTTGCGGCAAGAATGACGCGTGGACCGACGAGCTCGTCCAGCTCGCGGCTGGCGCCTCCCGCGTGGTCGGCGTCGGAGGCTCGCTGTGCGTCCTCGATTTCGACGGCTCGCTGCGCTGCCTCGGCGACGCGCTCCCGCCCGCTGCCAAGTCGCTCGTCGAGACGGCGGCGCTGCCCGCCGTCACCTCGCTGGCGGGAGGCGCCGGCCACCTGGTGATGCTCGGCGCGGACGGTCGGGTCGGCGCGCTCGGTGCCAACTGGTACGGCCAGCTCGGCGACGGCAGCGCGTACCAGGCGCAGCCGTCGATGACCGTCGTGTGGACGTCGACGACGGCGCTGCCCTGACCGAGCATCAGTACGATTCCATCGCGGCGCACTCGAGCGCCGGCCCCGCGTCGACGCCCAGGGTCGCGCAGAACTTCTGATAGAAGGCGACGCGATCCTTCACCTGCGGCGGGCTGGGGTACCCGCACTCGACGCCGCCGTTGATGATGTCGATCGTCAGCCCGAAGCCCTCGACGCGCCCCGCCTTCGCGTCCTCCGGGCTCGGCTGGTAGCCACCGGTCATCACGTCGTGCGCCGAGGGCTTGGGGGCCTGCGGGGTCATCCAGAACCACAGCGCGGTGCGGAAGGTCACCTCGGGGCTCGAGGTCACGAGATCGGGGTCGTGCAGCAGATCGACGCCGAGCGCGTCGCCGCACGCGCCATAGTTGTAGTTGTATGACAGCTGGATGGGCCCGCGACCGTGGTACGTCTTGCCGGGCGCGCACGGATACTTGGCGTTGGTGGGTTCACAGTACCCTTTGCAAGCGCCTCCCTCGCAGCCGACCTCCTGCTTGAAGTACAGACCCCACGCCTGCGCGCCGCCGGGCGCCGTGGGCCAGCCGCCGGTCGTCTCGTGGCCGATGTTGGCGAAGAACGCGGCGAGCTCGCGCTTCTTCTGAGCCTCCGTGCCAGTGTTGGCGAACTCGGGGAACGTCGCGGCGGCCTTCACGAGGCCCTGATAGGTGAACAGCGCGTTTCGGTTGGGAAAGAGCGCCTCGTACTCGGCCTCGCTGATCAGCGCCGCGACGCCGCCGCTCGTCGGCTCGGCGCCGCCCCCCTGGGCGCCGCCCTCGCCGTCGCCCGCGCTCGCGCTCGTCGCGCCGGCCTTGCCCGCGCTCGCGCTCGTCGCACCGGCCTTGCCCGCGCTCGCGCTCGTCGCGCCGCCCTTGCCCGCGCTGCTCTGGGGGCTCCCGCCCGAGGCCGCGCCTCCCTTGCCCGCTGCGGCGACGCCCGCCTTTCCAGCGGCGCCGCCGCTCGCGACCGCGCCTCCCTCGCCAGCGGCGCCGCCCGGCCCGCCCGCGGGGCCCTTCGCGGACGAGCCGCCCCCGCCCGGCGCCGCGTGCCCGGCCGTCGCGGTGGATGAGTTGTTGGCAGTTTTGTTGGCGGCACCGCCCGCGGCGCCCGCCGGAGCGCCCGCGGTCGCGCCGCTGAAATCATCCGCGTCGGCGTCGAGCGGTCCGGCCGAGGCACAGGCCACGAGCGAGGAGAAGACGACAGCGGCGGCGCACAGCGAGAGGGTCCTGGTCATGTGACCGGACTGAGCAACGGGCGTGCCGGTCAAAATGCCGCGAAAATGGGCCGATCTGGCTCCATCCCAGGTGATCGGATCGATCACGGCGTGTGATCGACGAGTTCGGGCGCGGGCCACCGCGCCGAAGCGTCTCCGGCCGCTCGAACGCTGTCGCGCGTCTGTCGTCGCGGTAGAGTGCGCCAGCCATGCTGGATCTCCCCGCGCCGCGCGCGCTCCCCTCGAACGAGCCGACCCTCTCCTACGCGCCTGGATCCCCCGAGCGCGCCGCGCTGAAGGAGGCGCTCGTGGCGGTGGGCGCCGAGGTACCTGATATTCCTCACATCGTGGGCGGCCTGCACCTGCGCGAGGGCGCGCCGCGCGAGGTCCGCTCGCCGCAGCGTCACCAGCGCGTGCTCGGGGTCTTTCACGAAGGCGGCGGCGCGATGGCCGAGCGCGCGATCGGGGCCGCGCTCGCGGCGGCCCCCGCGTGGGCCGAGACGCCGTTCGACGAGCGGGCGCGCATCTTCCTGCGGGCGGCCGAGCTCGCCGCGGGCCCGTTTCGTCAGGTGCTCAACGCCGCGACGATGCTCGGCCAGGGCAAGACCGCGCACCAGGCCGAGATCGACAGCGCCTGCGAGCTGGTGGATTTCTTGAGGTTCAACGTGGCGTTCGCGACGCAGCTGATCTCGCAGCCGCTGTCGGCGCCGGGCGCGTTCAACGCGGTCGAGCTGCGGCCGCTCGAGGGGTTCGTGCTGGCCGTCACGCCGTTCAATTTCACGGCGATCGCCGGCAACCTCCCGTCGGCGCCGGCGCTGATGGGCAACGTCGTCGTCTGGAAGCCCGCCGAGACCCAGAGCCTCGCGGCGTACCACCTCGCGCGCCTCTTCGAGGCGGCCGGGGTGCCGCCGGGGGTGATCAACGTCGTCCACGGCGACGGCCCGAGCGTCGGCGACGCGTGCACGAGACACCCGGAGTTCGCCGGGCTCCACTTCACGGGCTCGACGCGCGTGTTTCAGTCGTTCTACCGCGCGGTCGGCGACAACATCGCGCGCTACCGCACGTACCCGCGGCTCGTCGGCGAGACGGGCGGCAAGGACTTCGTGCTCGCGCACCCCTCCGCCGACGTCGACGAGCTCGCCGTCGCGCTCGTGCGCGGCGCGTTCGAGTTCCAGGGCCAGAAGTGCTCGGCCGCGTCGCGCGCCTACGTGCCCCGCTCGCTGTGGGCGCGGCTGCGGGCGCGGCTCGTCGAGCTGGTCGCCGAGCTCGTGGTCGGCGACGTCGAGGATTTTCGCGTGCTGATGGGCGCGGTCATCGACGAGCGGGCCTACGCGCGGCTCATCACTTGGCAAGCGCGGATGAACTCCGACGCGGGGGCCGAGCGCGTCACCGGCGGCGGCGCGTCGCGCGAGACGGGCTGGTTCGTCGAGCCGACCATCTACAGGGTCGACGATCCGGGCCACTCCATCTTTCACGAGGAGCTCTTCGGCCCGGTGCTCGCGGTGTTCGTCTACGAGGACGCGAGCCTCGACGAGACGCTCGACCTCATCGACCGCACGAGCCCGTACGCGCTGACGGGCGCGGTCCTGTCTCGAGACCGAGCGTTCGTCGCGGAGGCCGCGCGACGCCTGCGCAACGCGGCCGGCAACTTCTACGTCAATGACAAGCCCACCGGCGCGGTCGTCGGCCAGCAGCCGTTCGGCGGAGCGCGCGCGTCAGGCACCAACGACAAGGCTGGCAGCGCGTTGAACCTGCTGCGGTGGGTCAGCCCCCGCACCGTGAAGGAGACGTGGGTCCCGCCGCGCGAGGTGGGCTACCCGTCGATGAGGGAGGCCTGAGGTGCGCGCGCTCGTGTGGGACGTCTCGGTCCCGCGGTACGTGGCGACGCTCGCGACCGGACGGCGCGTGCCGAGCCTGATGTATGGCGCGCTGTCGTCGCTCGTGCTCCGCGACGACGTGCCGCTGCCCGCGCTGCCTGGCGACGACTGGGCCGAGCTCGCGCCGATCCAGACGGGGCTCTGCGGCACCGATCTCAGCTTTCTGCAGTTCAAGGCGAGCCCGCTGCTGAGCGTGTTCGAGTCGAGCCCGTCGGTGCTCGGACACGAGATCGTGGCGCGCGTCGTCGCGGCCGGGCGCGGCGTGACCTCGGTGAGAGAGGGCGATCGCGTCGTCGTCGATCCGGTGTTGACCTGCGAGACGCGCGGGCTGCCCGCGTGCCAGGAGTGCGCGCGCGGGCGCTATGGAACCTGTGAGCGCCACTCCGACGGACAGGGCGCGATCCTCGGCTACTCGCGCGCGTATCCGGGCGGCTTCTCCGAGCGGATGGTCGCCCACCGCTCGCAGCTGTTCCGCGTGCCCGACTCGGTCGACGACGATCGCGCGGTGCTCGCCGAGCCGGTCGCGGTCGCGGTGCACGCGGTCATGCAGAACGCGCCGCGCGACGGCGAGGCCGCGCTGGTCATAGGCTCGGGGATCATCGCGCAGGCGACGGTGTGGGCGCTCCGCGCGCTGCACCCTTCGGTCCGCGTCGCGGCGTCGTGCCGCGAGCCGTACCAGCGCGCGCTCGCGCGAGCGCTGGGCGCGAAGGTCACGCTCGGCGACGACGGTGAGCGCGACGTGCGGCGCGCGGCGGCGGCCGATCTCGGCGCGCGCGAGCTCGTGCCAAAGCTCGGGCGGGGCTTCCTCACGCGGGGCTACGACCGCGTCTACGACTGCGCGGGCAACGCCGAGAGCCTCTCGACCGCGCTCTCTGTCGTCGGCGCCGGCGGGAGCGTGGTGCTCGTCGGCGCGGCGGGCAAGGTGCCCGACCTCGACCTCACGACCGTGTGGAGCCGCGAGCAGCGCGTGCTCGGCAGCGTGTACTACGGCTTCGAGCAGCACCGCGGCGAGCGGCGCCGCACGTTCGAGGTCGCGCTGGAGCTGCTGTCGGACCCTGCCACCCCGATCGAGAGCCTCGTCACCCACAAGCTGCCGCTCGAGCGGTACCGCGAGGCCATCCGCGTCAGCCTCGAGCGACGTGTCAGCCGCTGCGTGAAGGCCACGCTGCGAGCGTGAACCGGAGGCGCTACGCGGTCTCGCCGCGCCGCGCCGCCAGCAGCTTGCTCACGTGCTCCCGCCTCACGACACCCAGCGCCCACAGCGCGGAGGGGAAGCCCACGACCACCAGCGCCGCCCGGACGCCCGCCGCGCCGAGCGGCGGCAGCGCGCGCGACACCGCGAAGCACGCCGCGTACACGCCCGCCACGACGGCGAGGCAGAGGAGCCAGTCGCGGTACCGCCAGGCGATCTTGTACGACCGGGTCGCGATGAAGCCGTGCAACAGCGCGAGCTCGAGATACGTTATGAATGTTAGTATGGCCGCTGCCATCGCGCCGTATCGCGGCACGAACACGAAGTTCAGCGCGAGGTTGGTCGCGGCCGCGATCGTCGTCGCCGCGGCGATGCCGCGGGTGTTCATCCGGTACCAGGAGCCCTGCGACCAGACGTGGTAGACGCCCTGCATCGCGGTCCCGGCGACGACCCACGCGATGAGCGGCACCGCGCCCGCGTAAGAGGCCGGAAAGAAGAGCCGGACGACGTCCTCGCCGAGCACGGCCGCGCCGAGGCACGCGAAGCAGTCGAGCCCGAGGGTCAGCGATCCGAGCACGGGCACGGTCGGCGTCGCCGGATCGTCCTTCATCAGGCGGAGCACGATCGGCCCGAACGCGTCGCCGATCGAGTTGAGCGCGAGCAGCGCCGCCAGCGCGAACAGGTACGCCAGCGTGTACAGGCCGACGTCGCTCGCGGGGGCGTACCGCTCGAGGATCATGCGGTCGGCCAGGTTCAAGATCCAGTTGGAGCTGACGTGCAGGACCATTGGCAGCCCGAGCAGCAGCGCCCGCTTCAGCAGCGACGCGTCGAACGCCGCGGTCATGTGCGGCCAGTACAGCGCGACGCCGACGACGGCGGCCAGCGCCGCCGCGAAGAACTGCGCGCGCACCGCGCCGAGCGCGCCCTGCCGCTGCCACACGACCAGCGCGATCGTGAGGCCGATCTGGGTGAGCGCGAAGAACACGTTGAACGCGGCGACCTTGCCCGCCTCCTCGCGCGCGGACAGCAGCACGCCCGGCACCGTGATCAGCAACGTGAAGTAGCCCGTCCACAGCGCGAGCGCGACGTAGGGCGCGAACGGCACCTGCCGCACCACCTTGAAGACCTCGAGCGCGCCGAGCAGGTGCACGACGCCGACCAAGAGCGGCACCCCCGCGAGCAGGAAGATCAGGATGGTCCCATAGAACCGCTTGCGCTGCTCCTCGGACGGCATGTCGAAGTGCAGCCGCGCGATCACGCTCGGGAGCGCGAAGCCCACCAGCAGCGCCGTCAGCGTGCTCACGGTCGTGCAGATGCCGAGCACGCCGAAATCGGACGGCGACATGAACCGCGCGTAGACCGGCGTCAGCAAGAACGAGAGCCCCCGCACCAGGATGTTGGGGAGCAGGTAGATCGCGCCGTTCTTCGCGAGCTTCTTCGTCTCTTCTGCGGCGTCCGACACGCGTCGCCGCGCTGTAGCCCAGTTGGCGCGGCGACGCCTCTCCGCGTCAGCCGGGCGCGCGCTCGGCGCTCGCCGGCAGCGGGCCGCGCCACAGCGGCAGGGTGATCGTGAACCGCGCGCCGCGCCCGGGCTCGCTGTCGACCCGGACCGCGCCGCCGTGCGCCTCGGCGATGTGCTTGACGAGCGACAGCCCGATGCCCGTGCCGCGGATCCGCGCGTCGCGCGCGTCGCGCCCGCGGAAGAAGCGATCGAAGATGCGGCGCTGATCCTCGGCCGAGATGCCGCCGCCGTGATCCTCGACCGACAGCGCCGCGAGCTCTCCCTCGCGCGCGACGCGGACCGTGACGAGCCCGCCCCCTCTCGCGTACTTGATCGCGTTGTCGAGCAGGTTGATGAGGCAGAGCTCGATCGCGCGCGGATCGAGGCGCACCTGGGGCAGCTCGGCGCCGACGACCTCGATCTCGAGCCCCTCGCGCTCGGCGCGGTAGCGATACACGTCGACCGCGCGCTGCACGACCTCGGAGAGCTCGGCCGGGACGAAATCGAACGTCGCCTTGCCGCGGTCCACGCGCGCGAAATCGAGCACGTTCTCGATCAGCGCCGTGAGCCGCTCGCTCTCGACGAGCATGATCTCCAGGTACTGTCGGCGCTTCTCCTCGGAGGCGACCCGCCCCGACAGCAAGAGCTCGGCGAACATGCGCACGAGCGACAGCGGCGTCTTCAGCTCGTGAGAGACGTTGGCCACGAACTCGCTCTTCTGCGCGGAGAGGCGCCGCTCCTGCTCGACCGCGATCAGCACGAACCCGACCCCCACGATGAGCACGACGCACGCGATGGCGACCAGCACGAGCTCGAGCGTGCGGCGCCGCTCTATGCGCTCGCCCAGCTCGTCGGCCGACGTCAGCGTCACCGAGATGCGCCAGCCGTACAGCGTCGTCGGGAACGGGCGCCCGACGGTGAGCTCGCCCGCGCGGACCGAGCTGCCGAACACCGGTCGGCCCTCCTCGTCGGCCACCGCCACGCGCGCCTTGCCGCTCTGGTCGGCGAACAAGCGCGGGAACACGTCGTGCACGAGCCGCGCCACGTCGTGCCACGCGACGATCAAGAACCTCCGCCCCGCGAGCGAGCGCTGCCAGTAGCTGACGAGGTAGCTCTGTGCTCCGTAAGTTTTGTGAAGATGCCTCAGCTCGTCGGCGGGCGCGCGGTTCAGCTGGAGATCGGCGCGGAGTTTGTGCACCACGAGCCGTCGAAACGCCTCGTCCTCGGGGCCGGGCGACCGGCTCGCGAAGCCGAGCACCTGGCCGTCGCGCGACGACAGATCGACGACGAGCACGGCGCGCACGGTCGGGGTCTCGCGCGTGGCGGTCGGCAGCCATTTCTGCGCGACCTCGTGCGGCACCGAGACGTCGACGAGCGACGCTATCGCGTTGTCCTGCTCGATGATCATGCGGTCGAGGCGGTCGGCCTTCTCGTTGGCGAGGCTGAGCGTCGCCTCGATGACCGACAGCTTTCGCACCTGCTCGATCTGGCGCGACGCTCGGTACAGGAACGCGCCGAGCACGAGGACCGCCGCGACGATCGCGGGCAGGAGCAGGTAGGTGACCCTGCGCTTGCGGGTGGTCGGATCGGCCATCGGCACCGGCCGAGGCTACCGCGGAGGCCGGGCGGGGGCAGGCTCGCGTTGCAACTCGCGCGCGCTGACCCTAGGATCCGGGGCTCACCGGGCCTCTCTCGTGAGTCAGCGCTTCGTCAGGTGTACGCATTGCGGCTATCCGCATGGCGTGAACGAGATCCGCTGTCCGATCACAGGACAGCCGATCCGCCGGACGAAGTTTTCGCCGGGCGGCACGCTGGCGCCGTCCAAGCCGGAGCCGCAGGAGGCGCAGCGCCCGTCGGCGTCGCAGAAGGCGACGAGCACGAAGCTGCCCGCGGCGGCGCCGATCGCGCCCCCCGCGCCGCCCGCGGGGCACGACGAGTCGCTCGTCGGGCGCGTGCTCGGCGACAAATACGGGGTGACTGCGCTGATCGGCGAGGGCGGGATGGGCGCGGTCTACGAGGCCGAGCACCTGTCCCTCGGGCGGCTCGTCGCGCTGCAGGTGCAGCAGCCGACGAACGCCCGGAGCGCGGACGCCGAGCAGCGCTATCACCACGAGGCGCGCGTCGCCGGCTCGATCGGCCACCCAAATATCTGCGAGATCTACGACGTCGGTCGCCTGCCCGACGGCACGCCGTTCCTCGTGATGGAGCGCCTCTTCGGCGAGGGGCTCAGCGATCGCATCGCGCGCGAGGGCGCGCTGCCGTTCGTCGACGTCATCGAGATCGTCGTGCAGGTGCTGTCGGCGCTGGTCGCCGCGCACGCCAAGGGCGTCATCCACCGCGACATCAAGCCGGAGAACATCTTCCTGTCGGCGCGCACCGGGATGCCGCCGATGGTCAAGCTGCTCGACTTCGGGATCTCGAAGGTCGAAAAGGAGGAGGAGCTCCACCTCACGCGGACCGGGATGGTGATGGGCACGCCGTTCTACATGGCGCCCGAACAGGCGCGTGGAGATCGCACGATCGATCACCGCATCGATCTCTACGCGACCGGCGCCTTGCTCTACGAGAGCCTGACCGGGCGGCGACCGTTCACGGCGCCAAACTACAACGCGCTGCTCGTGCAGATCCTCTCGGGGACGGCGCGCCCCCTGCGCGAGCTGCGGCCCGCGCTGCCCGCGGGCTTCGAGGCGATCACCGAGCGGGCGCTCGCGAAGAACCGCGACGGTCGCTACTCGACCGCCGAGGAGTTCCTGCGCGAGCTCGCCGCGCTGCGCGAGAAGCTGACCGTCCCCACCACGACGACGAAGCCCGAGCCGCCGCCGTCCCCGCGGCTCGCGACGTCACGTCCGCCGCCGGCGAGCGTCGAGATCCCGGTGCATTTCACCGCGAGCGGGCCGTACCTCTCGGTGTCGAGCGGCGAGCTGCTCGTCGACTCCGACGCGGGGATCGACGTGGATTTCACGGCGGTCGAGGACAGGCGGACGCTCCTCGAACCCCCGCGTGAACCAAACATTTCCGACACCTTCGTCGACGCTGACTCGAGCGATTGGCCCGAGGCCGAGCGCACCGAGGTGATGTCGGCGAGCGACTCGTACCCCGACGGCCACACGCCAGTCCACGGCATGGAGCTGCGCGAGGTGCGCCGCAAGCTGCTCGGAGACAAGGACGAGACGCAGGTCTCACGGCCGCTGTCGCCCGAGGAGGCCGACGAGATCCTGCGCGGCGCGCCACGCCCCGCTGGCGCCCGCGCCTTGCGGCTGAACCCGCTGAAGCCCGCCGAGGCAGGGGCGAACGCCGTCCGGGGGGTCCCGCGCGAGGAGCCCGACGCGGCGCCGCCGCCGCGTCCGCCGCTGGCGACGCCGATGAACGAGGACGACGCGCCGACGACGTTCTTTCAGGCGCGCCCGAGGCCGCTGCAGAGCGCGCCGCCGCCGACCTCGTCGGAGACGCTCGGCGACGCCGACGAGATCTCGGAGCAGGACGCGCCGTCGACCATGCCCGCGCCCCCGCCCGAGCTGCCGCGCCCGCCGTTCGCCGTGCCTCGACCCGGCAAGCGCTGAGCGCTCAGAAGCCGCCGCCCAGCGTCGCGCCGCCTACGGAGGGCGCGAGCCACACGCGCGCCGCCGTCTTCTTCGCGCCCGGCGCGGTGACGAGCAGCACGACGCCGCCCGCGACCAGCACACCGCCGGCGATGCCCGCGACGAGCGAGCCCGTGTAGGCCGCGCGCGCGTCACGGTAGAGCGCCTTGCCCGTCTCGTCGCACCCGTCTGGGCAGTGCGGCGCCGCGTCGTCGATCTTGCCGTTCTGCTTCGCGTGGAACAGGTAGGAGACGCCCAGCGACACGGCGCCGAGCCCGATCGCGCCATAGCCGAGGTAACGCGACGTCTCGCTCGGGGTCGCCTCTTGACGAGGGGGCGGCGCGGGCACGGGCGCGGCGCTCGAGGTCGGCGCGGCGCTCGACGCGACCTTCGGGGGCGCGACCGCCGTGGGCTCGTCGAGCAGCGCCGGCACCGACACGGGCGTGACGCCGGCGCCCGCGGGCACGTCGAGCTTGATGGACCAGGGCCGCTTGCCGCGGGCCGAAGCCTCGATCGTGTGCGGGCCAGGATCGACCGGCAGCGCGACCCCGAACGTCGCCTGGCCGACGACGTGACCGTCGCGGTGCACCTCGAGACCCGGCAAGTCGCGCAGCTCGGGTCCGACCGTGATAGTCAGTCTTGGTAGTTTCTTCTCGAGGTCGGCCTTGCGCTTCGCGCTCTCTGCTTCCTTGGCGGCGTTGCCCTTGCGACGCGCGACCTCGACCGCCTCGCCGAAGCGAGCCCAGGCCGAGGCGACGCGCCCCTGGGCCTCGAGGCAGTCGGCGAGCGCGAAGAGCGTGCCTCCCGCGGCGTCGAGTCGGTAGCTCTCCTCGAGCTTGGGGCAAGCGTCCGCGAGCTTGCCCGCCCTCCTCAGCGCGAGGCCCTGGCGAAAGAGGGCCTCGGCGGCCGCGGGATCACGGTCCTCCGCGTGCGCGGCCAGCGTCAGCGCGAAGAGCGACGCGCAGAGCAACAGCGCTCGCCTACCAGTTGCGGTCATCGACATGGGGGCTCGACGGGATCGGGGCCTTCTTGGGGGATACGAGGCGGGGCGGGGCAACCGGCGCTGACGACACCGCGGGCGCGGGTGACGCCGCGGGCGCGGGTGACGCCACGGGCGCGGGCGGCTCGGTCGACGGCAGGTGGTCGACCGGAGCCTGAGATCGTCTGGTCAGCATCGCCCCACCGAGCAGCGCGGCGACGAGGACCGCTGCGCCGACCAGGAGCGACGCGCGCCTGGGTGCTTGCGCGGCGACCGGCGCGTGCCACTCGGCGACGGTGCCGACACCCGAGCCCGTCGACGCGGCGGTCGACGGCGCCGCGAGCGTGCGGTCGAGCGCCGCGGGCCCGCCCGCGAGGCGACAGATGCGGTCGATCGACAGCAGCGCGGACGGCGGCGCGATCGGTCGCAGCGCGTCGGCGAGCGCCGCGACCGACTCGAACCTGTTCGACGCGTCCTTCTCGAGGCAGCGCGCGATGACGGCGTCCAGCACCTCGCTCGCGCCTGGATCGAGCTCGCGCAAGCGACGCGGAGGATCAGCCACGATCGCGGCCATCATCGCGGACAGGGTCTCGGCCGAGAACGGGTGACGCCCCGCGACGAGCTCCATCAAGATGACGCCGAGCGACCAGATGTCGGTGCGCTGATCGACGCGCTTGGCCGAGCGCACCTGCTCGGGCGACATGTACGCGGGGGAGCCGAGCGTCGTCTGCGTCGACGTCAGCTCGATCTGCCCCTCGGACGGCGCCTGCTTCGAGATGCCGAAGTCGAGGACCTTCACCAGCGCCGACCCGTCGGCGCGTCGCGTGAGGAAGAGGTTCGCCGGCTTGAGATCGCGGTGAACGATGCCCATCGCGTGCGCCTCGGCGATCGCCTCGCAGGCCTGCAACACGTACTCTATCGCGGTCGCCTGCGGCAGCGGCCCGCCGACCTCGACGAGCTGCGCGAGATCGCGGCCGACCAGGTGTTCCATCACCATGTACGGCGCGCCGGACTCGAGCGTCCCGACGTCGAGCACGCGCGCGACGTGCTCGCTCTTCACCTTCACCGCGGCCTGCGCCTCGCGGAGGAAGCGCGCCACGATGTCGGGGCGGAGCGACGAGTCGAGCAAGAACTTGATCGCGACGCGATCTCCGAGCTGCGCGTGCAACGCCGCGACGACCACGCCCATGCCGCCCTGCCCGAGCACCCGCTCGACCTCGTATTTTCCGGCGAGTACGTCGCCGGGCCGGACGGGCGCCTGAGCCTCCACCACGAGCTCACGCTATGAGAGTCGCCGCACGCGGGCAACCCTGGGCTCACCTCAGACCACGAAGTCGCGCACGCGGGCCTCGATCGCCGTCACCGTCTCGGCGCTCGCGAAGGTCGGCGCGAGCGCGAGCTTGCCGTCCTCGCGCGCGAGGTACTGGAGATCGACGAGCGCCTCGAACGCAGTCTCGAACATCGGGCGGGCGATCGCCTCGCGACGCCCGATCTCGCCCGAGAGGAACATGCGATCGCCGGTGACGAGCGCGCGCTTCACGAGCTCCTTCGCGGGGGCCGGGCCCTTCAACAGGGTCGCGGCGGTGCGCGCGGCGACGCGGTAACCCTCGACGAACGGCCGCAGCACCTCGGCGTAGAGGCGCACCCAGCCCTGACCCGACTCGCCGTCGTGGCCGACCCCGAAGCCGAAGGTGTCGTCCGCGTCGCGCACGAGCTCGCCGTCGCGCTCCATCTCCGAGATCGTCTCGAGGAAGATCGCGTCGAAGCTCGCGTCGGCGCGGAACATCAGCTCGTACTTGAACAATCTTGACAAGAGGCGCACGCGCTCGCGCACGACGTCGACCGTCGGCGCGGCCTCGGCCTGCATCGAGAGCGCGGTCGACACGAGCGCGCGGCTCGCGAACAGGTGCAGGATGATGTTCTTGGCGAGGCTGAGCGTCAGGCGCTTCTCGTCGGGGACCGCGTAGACGACGTCGTCGCCGGTGTAGATGGCCGCGCGCCGCTTCGCGTCGCCCGCGAGCGCCTGGCCGGGGACGTGCGCGACGACGAGCTCGCCCTTGACGAAGAGCTGCGCGGCGTCGCGGATCGCGTCGGGCCTCAGCGCGCCCGACGACGTGACCAGCGATCGCGCCATCCGCGCGCCGCGCGCCGACAGCGACGCGACGAGCCGGCGCGACGCCTCGACGAGCTCGAGGTGCGGCACGCCGCGACGCCGCCCGTCGAGCAGCACCGTCGCGACGACCGCGCCGGGCGTCACCGAGGTCACGCGGTTGATCTCGTTCATCGCCTGGTGCGCGAGGCGCGACACGACGCCCCGGCGCTGCGCGGGCGACAGCGCCTTGTCGGCCGGGTAGCCGAGCTCGGCGCGCAGACGCGGGAGCGACAGCTCGCGCCCGAACTGCACGTTGACCCGCCCGTAGAAGCCCGAGAGCACGCTCGCGCCGCGGAGCATCGCGCCCGCGTCCTCCTTGCGCTTCTCGCCGCCCTGCATCTCGCGGACGTAGGATTTCTCTTCGACGATGCGGTCGTAGCCGATCGAGACCGGGATGAACGTGACCTCGCGCTCGGACAGCGACAGCGCGGCGTCGACCACCATGCTGAGCAGCCCGAGCTTGGGCGGCAGGAGCTTGCCGGTGCGCGAGCGCCCGCCCTCGAGGAAGAACTCGATCGCGTAGCCGTCCTTCACGATGCGCCGCAGGTACGCGTCGACGACCGCGATGTAGAGCCTGTCGCCCTTGAACGATCTCCGTATGAAGAACGCGCCGCCGCGACGGAAGATCGGCCCCATCGGGAAGAACCCGAGGTTGTCCCCGGCCGCGATGAGCGGCAGCTGCAGGTGCGCCGCGTTGAGCACGTAGGAGAGCAGCAGGTAGTCGACGTGGCTCTTGTGGCTCGGCAGGAACACGATCGTGCCGCGCTTGCCTGCCTTGCGGACGCGCTCGAGCCCCTCGTCGTCGACCTCGACCCCGGCGTAGATGCGGCTGACGACCTGGTGCAGCGCGAGCTCGAACGCCTTGTGCACCTCGAGCGTCGGGCGCGCCTCGAGCTCGCGCAGCATGCCGTACGCCTTCAGCGTCAGCAGCCGCCGCTCGTTGCGGCCCTCGCCGGCGAGGTCCTTGATGAGCGCCTGGAGCTTGGGGCTGCGCAGGATCTCGTCGCGCATGCGATCGGGGTTCTTCTTCGCGGGGCCGAGGATCGCGCGCCGCTCGCGCTCGAGGCGCATCAGCACGGTGTAGGTGACCCGGCGCACGAGCGCCTTCTCGCCCGCGGCGTCGCCGTCGCGCACGATCTCGGCCAGGTCGACGATCTCGCCCGCGCGCAGATCGGCGCCGCGGTAGTTGGAGAGGAACTGCAGGATCGTGCGCACCGTGCCGGGCCACTCGCGCGCGCCGAACACCGGGTCGAACAGCTCGCCGCCCTGGGTGTCGGGGCGCTTCGACCACACGAACACCTGCGGCACGAGCAGGATGGGCCGGCCGCGTCGGCGCTGCAGCTCGAACAGCGCGGAGAGCGCCTCGTCGCCCTCGGCGAGGCCACGCGCGCGCCCCTTCGGTTGATCGAGCAGCCCAGGAGGTCGCTTCAGGAAGAGCAGCGCGCTCTGCCCCGACGACAGCGCCTCGTCGAGCCGGGCCTCGATCGGCAGCCGACGCTTGGCCCCGAACAGCCCGCGAAACGCCTTGCCGGTGGGCTGCACGAGGAGATCGGCGAGATCGTCGGTGAAGCCGACGGCGGGCAGCGCGTAGCGCTTCGTGAGGTGATCGAGCGCGAGATAGTCGACGACGGACTGGTGGCGCAGGACGTAGACGACGTCGCCGCGCGCCGCCGCGGCGCGCACCGTCGAGGCCCACGTCTCGTCGACCTTGAGGTGGTGAAAGAACCGGCGTGAGAGCCACGCGACCAGCGCGTTGTCGCCCCCGGGCGGGGGCGCGGACGACGTGGTTGGCATCGTCAGCTCTCGCGCAGATCGCGCACCTTGTGGAGCATGTCGGAGAGCTTCGCGACGCTGGCGAGCTCCTCGCGGACGGCGCTCTCGATGCGCGTCGTGGCGCCGAGGATCTGCTCGTTGCCGCGCGCCTGCACGCGCTGCGCCTGGGACAGCTGGTTGACCATGCTCGCGATGCTCTCGATCGACTGGGAGATCTGCTTGCCGCCTCGCGCCTGCTCGTGGCTCGAGCGCTCGACGTGCTGGGTGATCCCGCGCATCTTCTCGGCGCTCTTCATGATGAGCTCCGAGCCGCGGGCCTGCTGGCTGGTCGCCGCGGCGATCTGCTGGACGGTCTCCGCGATGCGGCCGATGGCGTCGGTGACCTGCTTCGAGCCCTTGGCCTGCTCGACGGTGGCGCGGGCGATCGCGCGGACCATGTTGGTGCTCTTCTGAGACGACTCGAGGATCTTCTTCAGCGCGCGCTCGGCGTCGTTGGACACCTCGACGCCGCGGTCGACGTTGTGGCTCGAGCGCTCGACCGCGACGATCGCGTTCTTCGACTCGCTCTGGATGGTCTTGACGAGATCGGCGATCTCCTTGGTCGACCCGCCGGCGCGCTCGGCGAGATCCTTGATCTCGTCGGCGACGACCGCGAAGCCCTTGCCGTGCTCGCCCGACTGCGCGGCGAGGATGGCGGCGTTGAGCGCGAGCAGGTTGGTCTGCTCGGCGACCTCGTCGATGACGCCGACGATCTGGCCGATCGCCTCGATGCGCGAGCCGAGGCTCGCGATGACCATGACGGCCTCCTGGCTCGACTCCTTGATGCGGTAGATTTCGCCGATCGTCTTCAGGATCGCCTCGGCGCCCTTCTCGGCGTCGCTCGCGACCTCCTCGGAGAGGCGCGCGGTCTCGTTGGCGTTGGACTGGACCTGATCGATCGAGACGTCCATCTCGTTCATCGACGAGCTGGTCTCCTCGGCCGTCAGCGACAGGGCCTCGACGTTCTTCGCGACCTCCTTGATCGAGTAGGCCATCTCCTCGATCGACGCGACGGTCTCGCGGACGCTCTCGGCGAGCTCGGCGGTGTTCTCGCTGACCTCGTCGTTGGTCGCGGTGATCTCGAGGATGCTCGACGACGACTCCTCGGCGCTCGCGGCGAGCGAGTCGACGTGCTTCGAGACGTCGACGACACCAGAGGACACCTCATGCACGGCGCGCATGGCCTGGTCGGCGGCGTTCGCCTGCGCGCGCGCGAGCTCTCCGAGGTGCGCGAGCTCGGCGTCGAGGCCCCGCGCGACCTGCTCGATGCCGGCGTCGAGTGACTTTCCCTCGGTGAGCAGGCGCTTCTGCTGGTCGGCGACGTCGCCGAGCGCGGCGAACAGGGCGACGACTTCGGGGCTCGGCGCGGGCGGCAGCGGCGGGCGCTCGCCCCTCCCCGCCGCGCGCACCGCCTCGACGACGGGGGTGAGATCGGCGCCGCCGGTGCCAGAGAGACCGTACAGCAGCGCGACGAGCGCGCCCGCGGCGACGCCGAGCACGGCCTTCGTGGCGTCTGCGGGCCCGAACACCACGCCGACCGCGGCGAGCGCGAGCACGAGTCCGAACGCGACGAGCTGCCGCTGCGAGAGGCGGATCATGGGCGCCGAAGGCTATCACCGAGTCGCGCTGCGCGGCGCAACCTCAGAGCGGGCAGGCCACGTCCTCGTTGACCCAGAGCCCCGCGCCGCCGCACACCTTCCTCGCGCCGGTGCTCGAGCACGACACGCCGTAGCTGCACGCCAGGCCCTCGGGCTGGCACGGCTGCCCGGCGTTGGGCGCCGCGGGAGGGCACGGCGCGACGGGCGGCGACGCGCAGCCCCAGCGCGCGTTCGCCGAGCAGGGCCCGCCCAGGCACGAACCACACAAGCACGACGCGCCGCCGCCCATGTCACAAACCTGACCTTCGAGCTTGGGGTCGCACAGGCTGCCGCTGGCCGCGACGCTCGACGGGCAGCCGTCCTGTCCCGCGGGGTGCGTCGGCTGGCACTTGGGCGTCAGGACCTGCCACCCGCCGGGGCTGCACGTCGCGCGCGTGCGGCACGAGGCTACGACCGAGTCGCCGTACTCGCACGAGAGGCCCGGCTTGGGGCACGGCGCGCCGCCGCTCGGCGCGCTCGTGGGGCACGGGCCGCCGCCCAGCAGGGCCACGACCTCGCAGTGCTTGCTGGCGCCGCACACCGCGGCGAACTTCGGCGCGGGCTCGGGGCAGGCGCAGTCCTCGCCGCCGCCCGCGCAAGCGTTGGCAGAGTACTCGGCGAGCCCCGCCTTCGACACGGCGGTGTAGGCCGATTTCTGATCGGAGGCCTGACAGCCGCAGCAGCCGCTGCGCACCACGCAATCGCCGTCGACGTCGCACGCGCTCATCGAGTCCTTGGAGACCTCGATGGCCCGGCAGGCGTCGCCGCGGCAGACAGCGAGGAGATCCTTGCTGGTCTCGGCGAAGCACGCGGGACACCCGACGCCGCCGGGGCACACCTCGGCCGAGTGCTCAGTGAACTTTGTTATATTGACACCGTCCATGTCGCCCGGGGTCGGCGCGCCGCACGAGCCGCAGCACGACGCGGGGGCGACGGCGCACTGACCGGGCGCCGTGCAGGCCGCCCACGACGCGGGCGCACCAGCTTGCGCGCTTCCTGCCTGGCCGCCTCCCGCTTGGCCGTTGCCCGCCTGACCCTGCCCGGCCTGTCCGGCGCGTCCGCCTTGCCCGGTGGAGCCGACATCGGAGGTGGTGGCGCCGCCGCACGCGGCGAGCGCGGCGGCGGCGAGGCAAGCGGAGAGCGCGCGGGCGAAGACCATGGTGGCCGGAGCGTAGCGCGACGGCGCCGCGCGCGCGTGACCGAGATCAGGCGGCGTCACTCTCCCCGGAGCGTCACCGTCGTCAGCGGCCCGGACGCCGCGAGGGCCTCCCTTGCGGCCGCGTCGTCGCGCAGGAACGCCTCGAAGAACGCGACGACCCACCGCGCGCCCTCGCTCCTGCCCGCGTCGGCGGGCAAGTAGTCGAACGGCGCGAACGGGGACACCTGCCGCTTGGCGCTGCCGCACCCGGGCGCGAACGCGGGCACGAGGCCGGGCACGTCGGAGAACGACCAGTGACCGGCGTCGGCGACCTCTCCGAGCCACGACGGGATCGGCGCGCGGGCGGCCTGGTCGCGCATCTGCTGGTTGCCAAATTCGTTGATCGAGTGATCCTCGCGCGCGACCAGGAAGCCTGTTGGCACCTTCAGCTGATCGACCTTGGCGGGGCCGATGAGTTCCATCGGCGCGGCGAGGGCGAGCGCCGCCTTGACACGAGGATCCTCGAAGGCGACGAGGCCGGTCGTCAGGGCTCCGTAGCTGTGCCCGAGGATGCCAACTCGGGCGGCGTCGAGCGACGCCGGCGCGACGCCGGGGATGCCGGGCCCGCCGAGCGCGACGTCGAGCGCCTTCTCGATGTCGCCCGCGCGGAGCTTCAGGAACGCCTCGTCGATCGGCGCGTTGGTCTTGGCCTCGGCCTCGACCAGCGTGTTTCCCTGGTGATCGGGCGCGACCACGACGAAGCCTCTCGCGGCGAGCGCCTCGAGCAGCGC
Organism: Myxococcota bacterium; assembly: GCA_963169165.1. Taxonomy (GTDB): domain Bacteria; phylum Myxococcota_A; class Polyangia; order Polyangiales; family Polyangiaceae; genus JADLFU01. The sequence goes on from CAUJFL010000013.1 coordinate 33,689, forward strand.
CGACGACGAGGTCGCGAAGCAGCCCGTGCAGTGCGAGAACGCGACGACCGGGTAGGCGCCGCCCTGCGCGAGCGGGGCGCCCTCGGCGACGGCGGCGCGGGCCCGCACGCACCTGGCGTCGGCCGCGGGCCATTTGGCAACGAGCAAGTCATGGAGCGCGCCGGGCGGCTGTAGGTCGGCGGGCGCGACGCCGGCGTCGGCCTGGGGCTTGGCGGAGGGCGCGGCGGGGTAGTAGGCGTGGACGGTGAGCGTCCGCCCGCGCGCGGCGTCGTCGATCGAGAAGGATGCGTGGCCGACGGGGAAGCGCGGGGCCGGGTCGAAGGCCGCCGGTGGAGCGGCCCCGGGCGGCGGCGTGGTCGCGTCGTCGCCGCCGCAGCCGGTGAGCGGGAGCGTCGCGAGAGAGAGCGTCAAGGCGAGGGGGAGGGCGCGCATCGTCGAGGACGCTAGTACTGGGCGCGGCAAGTTCGTAGGGGTTCGTGGCGAGCGCCGAGCTCGCGCGTTGGCGACCGTTGGTCGGACGGGGTGCGCCGTGAACAGTGTTCGTCCGAGCTCGGGCTCCTCTCACGTGTCCGCGAGGGGCCTACCCGCCGTGGCGCCGGTGCGCGCGCTGCAGCGCGGTCGTGTCGACGCGCAGCGCGAACACCAGCGTGAACAGCCTCCGCCAGACGGCGTGGTCGAGCTCCACTGGCTCGCACAGCGCGCGGAGCGTCCGCGCGGCGTCGTCGTGCGCGAGCTTCTTCGCCATGTCGAGCGCCTCGAGGCGCTGTCCGCCCGAGTCCTCGTCGAGCGACGCGAGGCGCTGACAGATCGAGCCGTACTCCTCGAGGTGGCGCGCGAGATCGTGGTCGGGCGTCGACGTCCGCGCGATCGCCGCGCCGGCGCGGAGCCAGACGAGCAGCAGCCCCCCCGGGTCGACGTCGACGAACAGCGACAGCGCCGCCTCGTCGGCGGGCTCGGCGTCCTCGACGAGCGCGTGTACGGCGAGCCGCCAGTCCTCGATGCGCGGCGGGCTCGCCGCGGCCAGCAGCGAGGGGTGGAGATCGATCCTGGCTATCACGCGGCCTCCTCTCGCCGCGTCACGCGCGCCCACACCTCGCCCTTGGGCCTCAGCGTCGCGAAGCGATCCGGCTCGATCACGCGCGACGTCTCGACCTCGACGGTCGCGCGCTTCATCCACGCGGCGAGCACGATCGGGCCCTCGAGCAGCGCGAAGTGGTTTCCGATGCAGACGCGCGGCCCGACCCCGAACGGGATCCACGCCGATTTGTGGCGAGCGGCCTCGGCCTCGGGCGTGAAGCGATCGGGCTCGAACCTGTCTGGCTCAGGGAACAGCTCCTCGCGAAAGTGTAGCGCGTACGGACACGCGAACACGATCGCGCGCGCGGGCAGCGCGACCCCGCCCAGCTCGATCGGCTCGACGGCGCGCCGGGCGATCATCACGAGCGGCGGGTAGAGGCGCAGGGCCTCCTTGAACACGCGGGTCGTGTAGGCGAGCGAGGACGGCTCGTGCTGCGCGTCGGGTCGCGCGTCGAACGCGTCGGCCTCGGCCTGCACGCGCGCGCGCGCCGCCGGGTGCCTCGCGAGCAGATAGAAGGCCCACGTCAGCGCGGTGGCGGTCGTCTCGTGTCCGGCGACGAACAGCGTCTTGGCCTCGTCGCGCGTCTGCCGATCGCTCATGCCGGCGCCCGAGCCGTCTGGATCCTTCGCGCCGAGCAGCTTGGTCAGCAGATCGCCGCGCACGAGCCCCTGGGCGCGGCGCGTGTCGATGAAGCGCTGCACGGTGCGGTCGATCGCGGCGATGGCGGCGCGGAACCGCGGCGAGCGCGCGCCTGGCAGCAACACCGGCGCGCGCAGGACCTCGTCGCCCCACGCGCCCAGCCTCCGCAGCCGGGGCGAGGCGCCGTCGCGCGCCGCCTCGGCGAGCTCGACCAGCATGATCTGGAGCGACAGCCACGGCGACGCGAGCGCGTCTCCGGTGAAGCCGAGCGCGGCCGTCAGCGCCTCGCCGAGCGCGTCGGCCTCGACCGCGGTGTCGGTGCCAAACAGCGTCGAGGCGACCACGCCCATCGTGATGCGGGTCATCTCGCGCGACAGGTCGACGCGCGCACCGTGCCCCACGCGGTCGAGCGCGCGGTGCGCCTCGAAGCGCATCGCGCGCGTGTACTCGCCGAGCCGCTCGGCGTGAAACAGCGGCGCCATCAGCCGACGCTGACGCCGCCACAGCTCGCCCTCGCTGGTGAAGAGCCCCTCGCCGGCGAGATCGCGCAAGAGGATGCGGATCCCCGGCGACTTCTCGAACGATCTGGCGCGCTCCACCAGGAGCTCGTGGGTCGTCTCGGCGCTGTTGACCACGTAGACCTCGCGGTGAAGGAACCGCGCGCGAACGACCGGCGCGCTCATCCGTGACAGGCCGCGCAGCGTGCCGAGCCTGTCTTCGTCGAACGCGCGCAGGTGACCGAAGAGGTTGGCGCCGGGCGCGATGGGGAGTTCTTGGGGGAGCGTGGGCATCGGCGGAGTTGGTGGGCACCCCGCGGCGGGCGCTCGCGCTTCGCGACTACCAGATGTGTCGCCTGTCTTCATCCACGCAATCTCTTCGCTTGCGCCCGTGTCGAGAGGACACACACTTGGCGCCGGAGGCCTTCGTCATGCAAATGCAAGCCCCTCGCAAGCAGAGCGACGCCGCGTTGCTGTTCGGTGTGGTCATCTTCCTCGCGATGGTGGGCGCGTTGACGGCGCTCCGTCAGCTGTTTTGACAGCGGCGCGCGACGGCGCTCTCGTGGAGGCCGATGCCCTGTGCGCCGCTGCTGCTCGAGGTCTACGTACGACAGTGGCTGCGCGCGCTGCAGCAGCGAGAGGGGCGGCCGATCGAGCTCGGCTCGGTGCCCGACGACGAGCTCGACGCGTGGGCGCGCTGGGGCTTCACGCACGTCTGGCTGATGGGGGCGTGGACGACCGGCGCGGCCTCGCGGGCCGAGTCGCTGGCGCTGCCAGAGCTCCGGCCCGCCTACGACGACGCGCTGCCCGGCTGGACGGAGGCAGACGTGTGCGGCTCGCCGTACGCCATCTCGGCGTACGAGGTGCCCGTCGAGCACGGCGGAGACGCCGGCCTGGCGTCGCTGCGTCGGCGCCTCGCGGCGCGCGGGATCCGCGTCGTGCTCGACTTCGTCCCCAACCACACCGCGCTCGATCACCCGCTCGCCACCGCCCGCCCCGAGCTGTTCGTCGGCGCGCCCGGGCCGCGCGAAGGCGCGATCGAGGTCGGAGGGCGCTGGCTCTGCCACGGCAAGGATCCCAACTATCCCGGGTGGACCGACACGCTGCAGCTCGACTACCGCCGCGCCGCCACGCGCCGCGCGATGACCGAGACCCTGCTCTGGATCGCCGAACGCTGCGACGGGGTGCGCTGCGACATGGCGATGCTCGTGCTGTCCGACGTGTTCGCGCGGACGTGGGGCCACACGGCGCCCACCGAGCGGGAGCCCGGCCCCGAGTTCTGGAGCGCCGCGATCGACGCGGTCCGCGCGCGACACCCGGGGTTCCTCTTCATGGCCGAGGCGTACTGGGGGCTCGAGGGGCGCCTCTGCGAGCTCGGCTTCGACGCGGCGTACGACAAGCACCTGACCGATCTCTTGCACCGCCGAGACCGGGGCGTCGCGGCGCACCTGCGCGGGCTGGGCGCGGCCAACGGACAGCGCGCGCACTTCCTCGAGAACCACGACGAGCCCCGGTTCGCGGCGACCGCTCCGATCGCCCAGCACCGGGCGGCGGCGCTGCTGACGCTCTCGTTGCCGGGTGTGAGGTTCGTGCACGACGGGCAGCGAGAGGGCCGCCGCGTCTTCGCGCGGATCCAGCTGGCGCGGCGCGCGGCCGAGGTGGTCGACGAGGCGATCGCGGCGACCTACGAGGCGCTCGCGCGCGCGCTCTCGGACGGAGAGATCGGGCGCGGCGACTGGGCGCTCGTCGAGGCCGCGCCCGCCTGGCACGACGATCCGACGCACGACGCGCTCGTGCTCGTCACGTGGCAGGGCGGCGACGCCTCACGCTTCTCGCTGGTCGTCGTCAACGCCTCGGGCGCTCGCGCGCGCGGGTGGGCTCGCCTCTCGATCGCGGGGCTCTCGGGCCGCGCGTGGGACCTCGAGGACCTGCTCTCGGACGAGCGGTACGTGCGCGACGGTGACGAGCTGTCGACGCGCGGGCTGTACCTCGACGTGGGCCCTGACGCGGCGCAGGTGTTCGTGTTCCGCGCGAGAGAGGGCTGAGCTGGCACGCCGACAGCGCACTTTTCCAGGCGCTTGACCGCACCCGCCCGAAATTGGCATCCTCCAAAGGATGAAATCCGTCGCTTGGGTGTCGTGGTCGCTGCTGTTCTGCGCCGCGGCGTGCGCGGAGGGGATGGCTTCTCAGTCAGAGGACGACGACGCGGCAAGCGCCGGCCGCGCCGGTGCGTCGGCGGGCAGCGCGGGCGAGCCTGGCGGGAGCGCCGGAGCGAGCAGCGGCGGCGCGGGCGCCAGCGGCGGCGGCACCCCCAGCACCGGCGGAACGAGCAACGGCGGCACCAGCAACGCCGGCGGCGCGGGAACCAGCAGCGGCGGAACGAGCAGCGGCGGGACGAGCAGCGCCGGGACGAGCAGCGCAGGAGCCAGCAGCGGCGGGACCAGCGGCGCCGGAGCAAGCGGCGGGACGAGCAGCGGCGGGGCGGGTTCGAGCGGCGCCGGCGGCGCGGTCGCGCCGTGCAACTGTGACTCACCGCCCTCGCCGGTCTGCCTGCCCGACGGCGTCACCCGCCGGGCCTTCACGAGCCCCGGCGCTTGCTCTGGCGGCTCGAGCTGCACCTACCCAAACATGGACACCACCTGTCCGTTCGGTTGCGCTGGCGGCGCGTGCACGGTCGATCCGTGCAACTCGGTGTCGTGCAGCGCGCCTCCCCCGTCGGTGTGCAACGGCGCCGCGGTGCGCACGTACAGCGGACCTGGCACGTGCGGAGGCTCGGGCGCGTGCACGTATCCGTTCACCGACGGCGCGGCGTGCCCGTTTGGCTGCGAGGCGGGCGCGTGCAAGGCCGATCCCTGCGCCGGCGTCTCGTGCAACGCCCCGCCCCTGCCTGTGTGCAGCGGCGCCGCCGTGCGCACCTACACCGGACCTGGCACCTGCGCCGCGGGTGCTTGCACCTACCCGTCGAGCGACGGCGCCGCTTGCCCGTTCGGGTGCGAGGCGGGCGCGTGCAAGGCCGACCCCTGCGCCGGCGTCAGCTGCACGACCCCCCCGCCCCCCACCTGCTTCGACGCGAACACGCTCCGCACGCCGACCGGCGTGGGGACGTGCCAGCCGTCGACCGGCGCTTGTCAGTTCTCCACCACGGACCAGGGCTGCCCTGGCGGCTGCGCGGCGGGAGTTTGCAAGCAGTGCGCGACCGCCGCGCAGTGCATGAGCAACGAGTGGTGCAACGCCGGGACCTGCGCCTCGTGCGGCGCCGGGGCGTGCGGCAACGGCGCCTGCGACTGTGGCGAGACCGCCGCGACGTGCGCGGCCGACTGCAAGACCTGCCCGACGGCGCTCGTGATCGGCGACTGGGGCGCGGGCGACGACGGGTGGACCTACGACGGCCTGTGGAGGCGACAGGGCGCGATGCTCGCGGGGTCTACCAATAGCTATTGCAAGAGCTACACACAGAACCTCACCTCGGGCGCCAACCTCGATCTCTCGGGCTGTGGTTCGGCCACGCTGTCCTTCCAGGTCAAGCTCGACGACGATCAGAGCTGGACGCCGCGCGCTGACAAATCCGAGCGGCTCTACGTGCAGTGCTCCGGTGACGCAGGGGGCAACTGGACGAACCTGACGCCCGCGCCGTTCCCGCCCAACCAGAGCGAGTGCGGGGACAGCTACTGCAACAGCGGCACCGGCAAGGACCGGAGCTTCTCGCTGACCGCCCAGAGCATCGCGCTGCCGCCCGAGTGCCGAACCACGCAGGCGCGCTTCCGCTTCCAAGCGAAGGGCTCCTGCGCCTGGCGAATGAAGAACCCGGGCTGGACGGTCGACGGCGTGACGATCAACTGACGCCTTTCGCTCCGGCGGCGTCGGCGACTATGGTTCGAGCGTGACCCGTTCGTCCGAGGAGGTCGAGGCCGAGCGCCCTCGCGTGTGGGGGCTGGGCCTCGGCGGGAGCGCCAGCGTCGCCTTGCTCGCGCTGCTGGTGGCGATCGATCTGTGGGCGATGTCGTCGACGGAGCCCGACTACTATCTGCCCGATCCGTTCCGTCCCCTGGCGCTCGCGCTGATCGCGCTGTTCGTCGCGACCGGCGTGCTCCGCGCCCGCCCGCGCCGCGTCCTGCGCCGGCTGGCGATCGTGGTGACGGTCGTGATCCTGATCCTCGAGGCGCGGCTCCGCTGGAAGGATGACGGCACGGCGAGCTGGGTCGAACCCACCGCGGACGTGCTGCTCCGTTATCGCTACAAGCCAGGCGCCGGGTACACGGAGCCCGGCGGCGACCACCGCAAGATCAACCACGTCGGCCTGATGGATGGTGAGCACGAGGTCCCGAAGCCCGCCGACGTGTTCCGGGTCGCGGTGCTCAGCGGCTCGATCGCCAACGACGGCGCGGTCCCGTTCGACTCGCGGTTCTGGCGCCTCCTCGAGGGCGAGCTCGCCGGCATGCCGCGCGACGGCAAGCGCGTCGACGTCGTCAACCTCTCGGTGCACGGGTACAGCGCGGTCCAGCAGGTGCGCCTGCTCGAGAAGGTGGGCCTCGAGTATCAGCCCGATCTCGTCGTCTCCGCCTTCATGCTCACGGCGGCCACCATCCAGAACGGCGGGTACCGCCGCGTCGGCGATAGCTTCTTTCTGTTTCACTTCCTGCCGCCCGTGAAGAGCGCGATGTCAGGCTCGATCTGCTCGATGTTCGCGCCCTTCTACGAGCGGTACTCGTTCGATCTGGTGGTGCGCAACTCGTTCGAGCGGCTGGCGCTGCTCGAGCGGGTGCACGGGTTTCGCACGCTGGTGGCGGTCCTGCCGGTCGTCGAAGAGTTCGACGATCCGGTGTGCGCTCGCGTCTACGATCAGATCGTGGCGACGGCGCGCGGCGCGGGGCTGCCGACGGTGCGCGTGCCCGACGCGTTCATCGGCACCAAGGCGTCGACCTACGCGAAGCCCGACGGACGCTGGGACGTCTGCCACCCCAACGCCGAGGGCCACGCCAAGATCGCGAAGGCCATCGCCGCCGCGGTGCGCAAGCTCTACGACGAGGGCGCGGCGCGCTGACGCTCAGAACAACGAATACACGAACGGGGCGAGCGGCGCGACGGTGCTGATCACCCAGAGCAGCGCCGAACCTATCAGGAGATACATCACGAACGGCACGAACGCGCCGAGGCGGTGGTCACGAAAGGCCCCGAGCGTCCGCGCCGACGTCTTCGAGATCACGACCAGACCCGAGTACCAGCGACGGCGGCTCACCTCATGGCTCCTTCCAGACGAGTGTACCGTTGAGCACCAGACAGTCCATGTCAGTCCGCGCGAACATCCCGAGCGCCTCGGCGGGCGTCTGCACGATGGGGTAGCCGCTCGCGTAGAACGAGGTGTTGAGCACCGCGGCGAGCCCGAGCCGCTCGCCGAGCGCTGTCAACAGCGCGTGGTAGCCGGGGTTCTCGTCGACGTGGCAGATCTGCACCCGGGTCGACCCGTCGACGTGGACGGCGGACACGAGGCGCTCGCGCGCGTCGGCGCGCACCGGCACGGCGACCTGCATCCAGCGGTTCATCCGCGCCTGATCGGGCGTCAGCTCGACGGCGCGCGGCGCGTCCTCGGCGGTGATCGAGAACGCGTAGGGGCGAAACGCCGCGCGATCCTTCACGTGGCGGCTCAGGCGCGTCGCGAGGGCCGTGTCGTCGGGGCGGATCAAGATCGATCGGTTGCCGAGCGCGCGCGGGCCGAGCTCGGCGCGCCCGCGGTACCACCCCACGATCTGCCCCGACGCGAGCCTGTCCGCGACCGCGTCGGCGAGGCTCGCCTCGTCGTCGAACCGGCGGTGCTTCAACCGAGCTCCCGAGGTCGGTCGCTCGAGCCCGCGCTTCAAGTATTGCAGGACGTGCTTCGGATCGAGGTGGTCGAGCATCGCGACGTCGTCGGTCTCGTCGAACTCGGCCCCGACGTACGGTCCGTAGGGCATCTCGGAGGGCGCGCCGTGGCCCGCGAGCGCCGACGCGTAGAGCGCGACGCCGACCGAGGTGCCGCCGTCGCCGGGATCGGGCGGGATGAAGAGGCGCTCGAACGGCGAGCGGGTCATCAGCTCGTAGTTGGCCACGCAGTTGAGGCTGACGCCGCCCGCGAAGCAGAGGTTCTTCGAGGGGACCTTGGCGTGGAGCTGGCGCGCGAGGCCGAGGACGCGCTCCTCGAGGACCAGCTGCACGCTCGCGGCGACGTCGGCGAAGCGCTGCATGTCGTCGCTGATCTCGCCTGGCTCTCCGAAGCACGCGAACGGGAGCTTGTCGCGAAAGTGCCTCGGCGGACCGAACACGTCGACGAAGCGCTGGGTGAAGGCGCCCTTGTAGAAGTTGGCAAAGTTGAAATAGCGCTGGTCGACCTCGTACGAGTCGTCCTCGAGCGCGCGCACGATCTCTCGGACCTTGTCCGCGTGGATGGGGCGTCCGAAGCCGCCGAGCGCCATCGTGCTGCACTCGCTGTCGTTGGGCGTGAACCCGAGGTACGCGGTGAACGCCGAGTACACGAGCCCGAGCGAGTTGGGAAACGCCACCTCGACGACGCGCTCGACCACCGGCTTGCCGTCGCGCCACGCGCCCGAGTACATCGCCGAGCACGCCCAGTCGCCCACCGCGTCGACGATCAGGATGGCTGACTCGTCGAACCCCGAGCCCATGAACGCCTGCACGGCGTGCGAGAAATGATGGCTGAGGTAGCCGATCTTGGAGGGATCGACGTCGAGCCGTGACGAGAGCTGGTTGAGGGACCAGAGCTTGCGGCCGAGCCAGGCCTTCAGCGAATTGACGAACTCGAGGCGCGACGCGGGGAACGGCGCGAGCACCGTGGTCAGCACGCGCGCGAACTTCACGTGCGGATCCTCGTGGAACACGACCTGGTCGAGCTCGTCGGGGCGGAGCTTGGCGACGCCGAGCGCGTACTCGATCGCGTACGTGGGGAAGTTCGCGTCGTGCTTCTGCCGCGTGAAGCGCTCCTCGGCGGCCGCGGCCACGACCTTACCGTCGATCACGAGGCACGCCGACGAGTCGTGGTACCCGTACGAGACGCCGAGCACGCGGTGAGGTCTTCGCGCGGGCGCCGAGCCGTCACCGGCGACGAGCTGGGCCATGGATCAGAGCCTCTTCATGCGGCAGTTGTCGAACTCGACGAACCGGCTCTCGAGCTTGCGCCGCGCGAAGAGGAACAGGAACGGCCCGATCACAAAATACGACAAACTCAACAGCACCGTGCTCAGGCGGTCGACCACCCGCTTGCCTACCCGGAGCCACGCCTCCCACAGACGCGAGAGGCGCACGCGCCGGACCTCGCGGCGGATCTGGCGATCGGTCGCGCCCATCTCGACGAGCATCCGGTGCGTGAGATCGACGTGGCCCTCTTCGTCGGTGACGATCCGCGAGAGCGCGCGCTTCAGCAGCCCCGCGTCGAGCGTCTGCTCGATCAGGCGGAAGCGATCGGTCGCGTCGCGCTCGCCGACGTGGACGTAGGCGAAGAGCTTCCACGTGGGCTCGTCGGGGGCGTAGAGATCGGAGCGCTCGTAGGTCGCCGGGGTCATCGCGCGATCGCCGAGCTGGTTGTACGTGTGGGCGAACTCCTCGGCGTGGGCCTCTTCCTCGAGCGAGTGAGCGAAGAGGATCGCGCGGTGGCGAGGGTCGCGCACGCGCGCGAGGCCGCGGTGCAGGTGCCAGACGCCGTCCGCCTCGGTCGCCTGGAAGCCGCGCACGGCCTCGGCGAGCCGGCCGCGGTCGGACCACGCGAGCTTCACGGCGAACCAGACCTTCAGCTTGTCGAGCAGCGCCATCCGAGAGGTGGGCAGCGTAGCTCACGCGCCCGGGACGGTCCATCCCGGGGCCACGCGCGATGGACTATAGGCGGGCGATGCGCCGCACCCCGCTCGCTCTCGCGCTCGCCCTCTCCGCCGGGTGCGCCCACCCGTCCGCGCCCGGCGCTGCGCCGCCGCCTGCTGCGACCGAGGCGCCGCAGACCGAGTTCCCCCCGCTGCTCGACATCGACGATCCGGCGCGCGAGCCCGACGTCGTGTTCTGGCCGACGCCGCCGTCCGTCGTCGACAAGCTGCTCGCCGAGCTCCGGGTGACGAAGGACGATCTCGTCTACGATCTCGGCAGCGGCGACGGGCGCATCGTGATCGCGGCCGCGAAGCAGTACGGCGCGCGCGGCGTCGGCTTCGAGATCGACGCGAAGCTCGTCGAGGAGTCGCGCCAGAAGGCCAGGGAGGCCGGCGTCGAGCACCTCGTGACCTTCGAGCGCAAGGACATCTTCACGCTCGATCTGACCCCGGCGACCGTGATCACGCTCTACATCCTCCCCGGGATGATCGAGCGGATGCTCCCGCAGCTCGAGCGGGTGCGGCCCGGCACGCGGATCGTGTCGCACAACTTTCCGATGCGGGGCGTCGAGCCGGACCGCGTCGTCAACGCCGACGAGCCCGGGCGCGCGCACTCGCTGCTCTTCTGGACCGCGCCGCTGAAGGTGCCCGCCCGCCGAGGCGCGCCGCCGCGCTGAGCCCGGTCGGCGCGCGTCGGTGGTGCTGACGGCGGCACGCGGGCGACTGTCGCTGCGAGCCGAGTCAGCGCGCGCGCCGGTAGTGCATCGCGACCGCGCCGCAGCGGAGCGGGGTCGCCGCGATGAGCTCCAGTCGCCGGGTGCCGGGGAGGCCGGTCTCGTGCAAGGTCGGGCCGTGGCCGACGATCCGTGGGTGAACGAGGAACCTGTACTCGTCGATCGACTCGAGCCGATCCAGCGCGGTCGCGAGCTTGCCGCTACCCAGGAGCACCCCCGCCGGGGTCGCGTCCTTGAGCCGCTGCACGCCCGCGCGCAGCTCGCCGTCGAGGTGATGACTGTTGGTCCACGTGAACGTCGTTCGCGTGCTCGACACCACATACTTGGGCTTGGCGTCGAGCTTCGCGGCCCACTCGCGCATCGCGGGCGGCGCGTCGACGTCGCCCCGGGCGACCGCCGGCCAGTAGCTCTCCATCAGCTCGTAGGTGACGCGGCCCCACAGCATCGCTCCGCTCTCGTCCATCAGGCGGGTGAAGAAGGCGTGCGTCTCGTCGTCGGCGATCCCCTCCTGGTGATCGACGCAGCCATCGAGGGTGACGTTGAGGACGAAGGTCAGGAGTCCCACGCGCACAGGACTATCACGGCCCGGCGTGAGGTTGTCCCAGACGATGTACACCTCCCCGGTGGGGTGCCGCTCCGCCAGCGCCTCCAGGAAGCGCACCACCCCTCGCCTGTTCGCCTCTAGCACCGCCCGAACACCTCGCCGGTCTGGGTGTTGAACGCGGCGATCAGTGTTTGCGTCCCGTTGCGTCGGTGCTCGTACTCCCGCCGAAGCTGCCCGCGCCGCGTGACGTGCGTGGGGTGAAGGTCCGAGCGGGCCTGCGTGCCCGCCTTCTCGTCGACCGACAACACCACCGCTCCCTTGGGTGGATTCAGATACAGGCTCATGCGCGTGCCAGTCTGCCGAGCGAGCTCTGCTTGCAGCGCCGGGAGCGTCCAGCCTGCCGAAAATGACGCCCGAAAGACCTCAGCTGCGCGCGCCTCGTCGTGGCACGCCGCCGCCAGCGCAACCTCGGCCACCGCCACCTGTGCGGTGGCCTGCTTCACCGCACGCGCGGCAACGCTACCACCACGCTCGTCGCACACACCGCGCGCCTGCGCGTCTTGCGCACCGTGTCCGGGTGGCACCCGTTGCGCCGCCCGTTCTCTTCCCGCAACACCACGCGGTACTCGCACGCTCGCGCCCCCGCCACCGACATCGGGGGGGGGCGGCCGGCGCCTTCGCGGGTGCTTCGAGAGTGGCTTCTTCCCGTTCAAAGGATGGACCGACCACGGCGCCGACTTCCTCGGCCTTGCGGATGGCGACGGCCTCGACGGCTTCCCAAGTTCAAACACCCCCACGAACGTCGCCGACGCGTCCTCCGGGGCAGACGACGGCGGATCACGCGCGTCGCCCCCCGCTTCGCTCCCGCGACGACGCGCGTCGCGACCCGACGACCGGTCGAGGACTGCCGAATCGGGACGTCTAGTGCCCCGCGCGCCCGAAGTTCGTAGGGGGTCGCGGCCGCCTAGCGGCCGCTCGATCGCGCCACCGTGAGGACGCAGAGCCTGACACCCTCGCGCGCGAGGAGGCGGCGCCCACGGCTCCACGACGACGCCGGGTGAGGAGGTCTTGCAGCGAGACGGCCTGGAGCGCGTCGGCGATGCGCTTGGGCATGGTCAGGCCGCCCAGGGTACTCGAGGTACTCGAGGTACGAAGTCTCCGCGGAAGCGCCCGCGCCGTCGCGCGACGCTCTTCGGCCTCGGCGCGCTCGAGCGCACGCTTCACCTCCGCCCGCGCGCGCCTCGCGTCCTTCTTGCGCGCCGCCACACGCTCTCTCGCGAGCCCCGGCGTCGGACGCGAGCACGCGATCTTCACCAACTCCGTCCGCGTCTCCAGCGCAATCCGCGGCGGCCTGCCAGACCGCGGGCGGCTTGCTGGTTGCTTCTGCCGGGGAGGGTACGCCGCTTCTTCAGCTCGGGCCGATCCACAACTTCTGGTCACGTATCGCGCGACGTTAGGTTTGACGAGGTCAGAAATCAGTTGGTAGGCTGCGGTTCCCAAGCCAGAGGAGGACCAGGATGCGCTCACCGCTCACTGCTCACCGCTCACCGCTCACCGCTCACCGCTCACCGCTCACTGCTCGTCGTGCTGTCGCTTTTCGCGGCGTCCCAGGTCGGGGCAGACGGGTGTAGCTGCAACCCGCTCCCGCCTGGCGCCGACGCCGAGATCCGCTACTACGAGGGAGGCACGGGGGAGCCGGTGAACCTCATGAGCATCCCCGCGGGAGAGGTGGCCACGCAGGAGGTGCAGACACCACATGGTGTTCGACGAAGGCGGCCACCTCGCAGCGAGGCGAGACCGGGGACGGATGGAGATTCAGGCGATGTCGCAGGTCGGCGGGGTCCCCTACGGGGCGTCCAAGCCGTGGCAGGCCACGAACTACCTGTCGTACTTCCTGGAGGGCACCGAGCTCGACGAAGTGCAGATGGCGGCGCTGGTGCAGGGGGTTCAAGGCGCCAAGGCTTCGCACAGCGGCTTCATGTCGTACTCGTATCTGCTCGGGGCGCTCGACTATCACTTCCCCCAGCGCGACGTCGGCTACCCGGTCGAGGCCGTGAGGACGCAGCTGCGAGGGCGTTGCTCCAGCTTCCAGCCATGGGCATCGACGTTCCAGAGCTTGATGGACGAGCTCTCCGCGGGGTTCGGGTGCGGCGTGGCGACCTCGGAGTTCGAGCTCTGGGGCGTCACGCTCGAGCCGGGGTTCGGCGGCTGGAGGCACCAGATGGGTTTCTTCCCTCACCTGACCGGCCCGACCGAGCCAGGCCGCCACGTCGCCGGCGGAGGGTTCACGATGTTCGGCAACCTCGAGGCCGACCTGACCGACTACGTCCAGAACGCGGACGGTTTCTTCAACGTCGCGTACGAGTTTCAGGTCGAGAACCACCGCCCCCGCCTGGTGGTGGCGCACGGGAAGGTTCGCGCGACCGGCAGCTACGCCAACGAGAACATCCAGGAGAGCCTGAGTGAGGCGATTGGGACGAAGCTCCCGGCCGCCTTCACCGCGACGATGCAGAGTCGGCTCTCGCAGCTCTTGCCCGGCAAGATCGTCTTCCCGTCGAAGGCTGTTTGCCCGGCCGCCTGCTCGCTCGGCGCGCCCGACCTCGAGGACTGCAGGACGCGGACGACAGACACGCTGAAGACGATCCTGATCACGCACTTGACGAAGCAGGGTCTCTCCGACACCGAAGCGAAGACGCGAGCAGCCCGGATGGTGGAAGACTTCAAGCCGTCGGACTTCAGCTGCGAGAGCGCCTTCGAGAAGACGGGCGGCGGCGTCACGCCCGACGAGGCCGAGGAGTACAACTTCCAGATGTGCAGCCAGGCGCCGTGCGCGGGCGGCAGCGCGTGCGGGGTCTGCACGTTCCACGTCCCCGTCCAGGCGGTCAACGTGTACAATGACGGCTTCGAGCTGGTGATGCGGGAGGCGGAGAACGACACGCTGGCGGCGCTGCAGAGGGCGCTCCTGGAGTCGAACGACGCCGCCTCGGCCGCCGCCCGCGCCGAGCTCGACGCGCTCTGCAACCCCAGCGACGGCGAACGCGACGCGTTCACGCGGGACTATACTTTCACTCACGTACACGACCACGCCTGCTTCGACCACTGCCCTGGCCCGGGCGCGCCCCCTCCCCCCGCGCTCTTCTGCAAGCCATGACCACCATGACGACCACAAGGACACTCGTCGCGCTCGTCGCGGTGGCCCTCGTCGTCGCGTGCGGCGGGCAGATCGAGCACGACGTCGACTCCACGGGGCCCGGCTCGGCCGGGACCGGGCAGGGCGCGAGCGGACGCGGCGGCGCCGCTGGCGCGAGCGCGCCTGGGGGCGCCGCAGGGTCCGTCGCGGGGGGAGCAGCGTCGGGCGCGGCGGGGTCGGCCGGAGGCGGGCCCGTCTGCGAGGCGTTCACCGTCTCGATTTGCAACGGGCCCTGCCCCGACACGTGTGATGGCACATGCCTCGACAGCGACGTCTGGCCAGAACTCAAGACGGGCCTCGGCTTCTGCGCGTCCGGCCCAGCGTGGACGCAGAAAGGCTACCTCTGTCCCCTGTGCGAGGACGGGATGGTGTGCATCGGCGGCTGGAGGTGCGGCCCCCGCGAGCAGTGTGAGTTGTTCGAACTGAACGGCCAGTTCAACTCGTGCACCTATTCGGACTTCACCCCGTACGACGGAGCTGCCGTGCCCGACCTGGAGGAGTGCCCTTCCATCCCCGACGCCGCGGTCACGCTTTGCGGCGGGGCCTGCGGGGGTTGCGGCCCGGACGAAGGGTGTGTCCAGCGCTCGCCTACCCACCCCGTAGGACTTTGCCTACCTCTCGAGTCGTACCCGGGCAAGCCAGAGCGGCCCGATAGCTGCGGTACGAAGAACTCCTGCGATCTGGGGAACGGCTGCTATATTCCAGCGGCGCCGCTCGCGTACATGACGGCCCTGACCCTCACGGGCGGGATCTGCTTCCCGTTCGACACGTGCATCGCGCTCGCCAACCAGCTGCCGGGGGGGGGCGTGTGCCTGGGAGGGAAGGGCGACGTGCTCGGGGGCAAGTGGCCCACGGAGTGACGACAGGGGCATCTCGCTGTGTCGGGGTGTCCACCAAAGCGGATCAACCTCGTGTGGGAGCTGACCCCCTGCGTGGACGGATCGAGCACCTCGTCGAGGCCGTCGTGACCGAGCTCCCCTGGGTGCTCGAGCCGATCGTGTAGCCGCCGCCTCGCGTCGTCGTGGTGCCGTGGGCGTCGCCTCCTCGCCCGCGAGGGTGCGCGGGCTCCGCGCCCTCACGGCGCGCGATCGCGCAGCCGCCCAGCGGTAGCGACCCCTACGAGCTTCGGGCGTGCAGTGCTAGGGGCAGAGCCTCGACAGGGTCCACCCAGCGCCCTCGCGCGTGTAGACGAGCCTGTCGTGCATGCGGTTGGTGCGGCCCTGCCAGAGCTCGACGCGCAGGGGTGCCAGCACGAAACCTCCCCAGTGAGGGGGCCGCGGGACGTCGCCAGGGAAGCGCGCCTCGACGGCGGCGAGCCGCGCGTCGAGGGCGGCGCGATCGGCGACCGCGCGGCTCTGCTCCGAGGCCCACGCGCCCTGCTGGCTGCCGCGCGGGCGCGACGCGAAATACTCGTCTGACTCGGCCCCGGGGAGCCGCGTCACGTCGCCGCGCACACAGACCTGCCGCTGCATCGACAGCCAGGCGAACGTCAGCGAAGCGCGCGGGCAGGCGGCGAGCTCGCGGCCCTTTTGACTGTCATAATTGGTGAAGAAGCTGAAGCCGCGCGCGTCGACCCCCTTCAGCAGCACGACGCGGGACGACGGATAGCCATCGGCGCCGAGCGTCGCGAGCGTCATCGCGTTGGGCTCCAGCGTGCCCGCGGCGACCGCGTCGTCGAACCAGCGTCGAAACTGGGCGATGGGATCGGCGTCGACCTCTGCCTCGAGCAGCGCGCCGAGGCGATAGTCCTCGCGGAGCTCCTGCAAGCTCACAGCTCCTCCACCAGCGCCAGGGCCTCGTCGAGATCCGACTTGCGACGCCGGAGCGCCGCGAGATCCGCCTTCGCTTGCTCGACGACCTCGGGCGGGGCCTTCTCGAGGAAGCTGGGCAGCGAGAGCCGCTTTTCCATCAGTTGCACGTCCTTCTCCACCTTCTTCAGCTGCCTCGAGACGCGCTCTCGCTCCTTGGCGGGCTCGACGTGACCGCGCAGGCCGACCAGCACCTCGACGCCACCCGTGACGCCCATCACGAAGCCCTTGGGGCGAGCGCCGCCGGCGGGCTCGATGGCGAGAGCTCCCTCGACGCGCGTTAGCTTGCTGATCACGGCGCGCTCGCGTGACAACAGGGCGCGGACGGCGTCGTCGGCCGCGCGCAGCACGAGGGGCACCTCGACCGCGGGGCTGAGCTCGTGCTCGGTGCGCGCCGAGCGCGCGGCGCCGATCACCTCCTGCAGCAGCGCCATCTCGCGCTCTGCTTCGGCGTCGACCCTGCCCTCGTCGGCGCGCGGGTACGGCGCCTTCGCGATCGTCGACGGGCGCCCGGCGGGCTTGGGCAGCCGCTGCCAGAGCTCCTCGGTGACGAACGGCGCGAACGGGTGCAGCGCGCGCAGCGACGCCTCGAGCACGTACGAAGCGACGGCCTTCGTCTCCTGCTTCTCGGCGCCGTCGTCGCCGTACAGCACCGGCTTCGACAGCTCGAGGAACCAGTCACACAGCTCGTTCCAGAAGAAGCGATACAGCGCGCTCGTCGCGTCGTCGAGGCGGTACGCGTCGAGCCCCGCGCGCGCCTCCGCGAGCACGGCGGCGAGGCGCGACAGGATCCAGCGGTTGGTGAGCGAGGTGGCCGGGGGCACGCCGCCGTCGAGCGTGACGCCGTCGAGGTAGCTCGACACGAAGCGCGTCGCGTTCCACATCTTGTTGCAGAAGTGTCGGTAGCCCTCGACGCGCTTCGGCGCGAGCGCGATGCGCTTCGCACCCGGCGAGTAGCTCGTCAGCGTCAGCCGCAGCGCGTCGGTGCCGAACGCCGGAAACCCGCTGCCCATCTCGGCCGCCGACGGGTACGCCTTCTTGAACTTGGCGAGGCTCTCGGCGAGCGGAGCGCCGGGCATCGCGCGCTGCACCATCTCCTCGAAGGTCGCGCCGTGGATGAGATCGAGCGGATCGATCACGTTGCCCTTCACCTTGCTCATCTTGTCGCCGTTCTCGTCGACGATGAGCCCTGACAACAACACTCTCTTGAATGGCACCTCGCCCATGAAATACAGCCCCATCATCATCATCCGGGCCACCCAGAAGAACAGGATGTCGTAGCCTGTCTCGAGATCGCTGCCGGGATAATACTTGGCGAGCGCGGGCGTCGAGGCGGGCCAGCCGAGCGTCGCGAAGGGCCACAGCCCGCTCGAGAACCACGTGTCGAGCACGTCTTCGTCTTGCTTCAGGTGCTCGCCAGAACAGTTGGCACAAACCTCGACGCTGGCCTCTCTCGTGACGTGTACGTGGCCGCAGCCCTGGCAATAGAAGGCTGGGATCTGGTGGCCCCACCACAGCTGCCGCGAGATGCACCAGTCCTGGATGTTGCCGAGGAAGTGCTCGTAGGTCTTCACCCACTCTTCGGGCAGGATACGCGTGCGCCCGTCGCGCACCGCGGCGAGCGCGGGCTCGGCGAGCGGGGCCATCTTCACGAACCACTGGGTGCTGATCATCGGCTCGACGATGGTGCCGCTGCGCTCGGAGCGCGGCAGCGTGAGGGTGTGCGGCTTGCTGCCGCGCGCGAGGCCGAGCTCCGCGAGCGCGCGCTTGACCTCCTTGCGCGCGACGAACCGGTCCATCCCGGCGAACCTCCCGCCGTTGGCGTTGATCTTCCCCTCCTGGTCGAGGACGCTGATCTCCTCGAGGCCGTGGCGCTTGCCGGTCGCGAAATCGTTGAAATCGTGCGCGGGCGTGACCTTGACGGCGCCGGTGCCGAACTTCGGATCGACCAGCACGGCGTCGGCGATGATCGGCACGAGCCGGTCGACGAACGGGTGCCGCAGGCGCTTGCCGAGCAGGTGCTGGTACCGAGGATCGTCGGGGTGCACCGCGACGGCCGTGTCGCCCAGCATCGTCTCGGGGCGCGTGGTCGCGACGACGATCTCTCCGCCGCCGTCCGCCTCGTCGAGCTGGTAGGCGAACTCGTACAGCTCGCCGTTCTGGCCCTCCTGGTTCTCGACCTCGAGATCGCTGAGCACTGTCCGCGCCTCGCAGTCCCAGTTCACGAGGCGCGTCGCGCGGTAGATGAGGCCCGCCTCGTGGAGCCGACAGAACGCCTCGCGGACGGCGACGGCGTAGGCCGGGTCCATCGTGAAGACGCTGCGCTTCCAGTCGGGGCTCGCGCCGAGCTCTCGCTGCTGCAGCGCGATGCGCCCGCCGCTCTCGTGGCGCCACCTCCACACGCGCGCGGTGAACTCCTCGCGGCCTAGATCGTGCCTGGTCAGGCCCTCGCGCTTCAGCTGGCGCTCGACGACGGTCTGCGTCGCGATGCCGGCGTGGTCCATCCCGGGTTGAAACAGCGCGTCGAAGCCGCTCATCCGGTGGTAGCGCACGAGCGTGTCCTCGAACGTGCAGCGCATCGCGTGGCCCATGTGAAGGCTGCCCGTGACGTTGGGAGGAGGCATCTGCAGGCAGTAGGCGGGCGCGCCCGTCGCCGCGTCGCTCGCGTCGAACACGCCCTCACGCTCCCAGTGCGCGTACCAGCGGGCCTCGACCTCGCCGGGGTCGAACGCCTTGCTCATCTCGGTCGTCATCGCGGCCCTCTACCACCGGGCTCGCGGGGCGCGCACCAGCGCGCCGCCCGCGCCGAGGAAGGCTCCGGGTGCTCGCTTGACAAGGAGCACATGGTAGGTTACTCGCTTACATGTAGGACTTGCGTCACCAAGGTGACGGATGGCGAGTCCAAGCCCATCTGGCAGCGTGGAGCCATCAATGCAGGAGGAGACATGCCCAACGCAACGCGGCCTGCTTCGTCGCTCGAGCCCGCCCCCGCGCTCTCTCCGCGGGTCATCGAGCGAGCGCTCCCGGTCATCGCTCGCGCCGTGCGTGATCCCGACGCGCGCCAGTTCGTCATCCTCAGGTTGCTCGAGCAGCGCGGGTTCTGGCTGGACGAGCACACCCCTCCAGGCCGCGTCGGCGCCTGGGCCAGGATGGTGGCCCGCAACCACCGCCTCTCGCTGGCGCGCGACCGGCTGGCGTTCGAACACACCGGGCCCAGCGTCGAGGGATCGCTCGAGCGAGCCTCCGCGCCGGGGCTGGCGGCCGACGCCAAGGTCTATCTGACAGAGTTCGCGCGCCGAGCCCGCGCCGCGATCGAGGCCTGGCATCGCCGGGGGCTCGCGCTGTTCGACCTGCAGTGTGAGGGCGCGATGGCGACCAGCGCGCAGCTCGCGGCGGCGCTCGGCACGACGGTCGCGCACGTCGACAAGCTGAGGCAGCGCAACCGGGCCGCGCTCCGGCGCGCGGCGCTCACCTGTCCGTGAGCGTCCGTGCGCTGGCCGATCGAGGCGCCCGAAGCCCCCTCGAT
The DNA here is from genome assembly GCA_963169165.1 of Myxococcota bacterium. Lineage (GTDB taxonomy): Bacteria > Myxococcota_A > Polyangia > Polyangiales > Polyangiaceae > JADLFU01. The sequence goes on from CAUJFL010000013.1 coordinate 53,546, forward strand.
GAAATGACTGTCAGGTCCAGAGGCGCCTGCGCGTCCCAGCTGCATGCCCCACGCTCACCACGCCCCGCCCACCCCTCGAGGGTCTCCCACCTGCCTCCGCGACCTCGGGCTGCGGATGGACCTGCTTCACAAGATCGGGTTCGCCGGAGGGGCGCTCCGATGGCTCACGGTGGCGCCGTGCGACAGCGACCTGCTCGTGCATGGACACGGCCGCGGTGTCGACCTGCTCACCGTCGAGGAGACGAACAGCGTCCCCGTGCTCGACGTCACCAACCCCGGCGCGCGCCCGGTGCTGTTGCCGAGCGAGACGGTGCTGCGCGGCGGGCTGCAGACGCGCATGGTCGAGCGCTCGGTCGTGGTGCCGGCCCGCGCGAGCGCCAGCGTGCCCGTGCGCTGCGTCGAGCGCTCGCGGTGGCATGACGACGGGCGAGGCGCGCAGTTCTCCACGGCGCCGCAGATGTCCTCGACCACGCGCGGGAGGCTCAAGCGCTCGCCGACCGGCAGCGATCAGCGCACGGTGTGGCGCGAGGTCGACGAGGACCTGGAGCGCACCCAGACGATGTCGGCCACCGCGTCGTACGAGGCGGTGCAGGAGCGCGTCCACCGCGCCACGAGCGAGGTCCGCGCGCGCCTGGGCGAGCCGCCCGAGCACGCGAACGGCGCGCTGCTGCTGTTCCCGCGCGGGTTCGGCTGGCTCGAGGTGTTCCCGCAGCGTGACGGGCTGGTCGGCGCGCTCGACGGGCTGATCTCCGGGTTCGTCGACGGCGGCGCGAGCGGCGGAGAGGCGACGTCACGGCGCGCGTCGGCGCGCATCGTCGACGATCTGCTCGACGCGCCGCTGTCGAAGCAGCCCGTCGCCGCGGGGACGGGCCAAGCGTTCACCCTCGACGGGCAGCTCGATCGCGGACACGCGCTCTTCGTGGGCGACAGGCTCGCGCACCTCGCCGCCTGTGTTGGCTACTGATGAGGCTCGCCGAAGACGTCGGACACGGCTGACGCCTCTCGCCCGCGCCCCGCCACTCCCAGCGCCTCGGCGGGATCGTCGGTGCGCGGGACGAACTCATCCCAACCGTAGCCGTCCGGGTACTCACGCCAGGGGCCCTCGCACACGGCGTCGAACGAGCAGCCGGCGCAGCGTGGACCCTTGGCCTTGCCTTGCTCGAGCCGGTACGCGGTGTAGTCCGCGATGATCATCGGCTTGTCGAGGATCCGTGTGTCAGGAATGATCGATTCGACCACCTGCGCCTCGTGCCCGTGCATGAAGCAGTAGGGCACCGCCTCGGCGAAGGCGGTGATCCCCGCCGCCTGCACGATGTCGAGCGCCTCGTGCAGGAAGGGCGCGGCGACGCTGAACCTCGGGACCACGGCGTCGAACTCGCGCAGCGCCGTGCCCTCGGGGTGGACATAGGCGAACTGGATCTGTTGCACGTCGAGGCTCACGAGCAGCCTCGCCAGCGCGGGGAGATCTTCGAGGTTCTGTCGTGTGACGACGCTGTTGGTGATCACCAGCATCCCGCGCGCGCGGGCCGCCTCGATGCCCCGCCGCGTCTGCCCGAACGAGCCCGGCGCGCGCGTCAGCGCGTCGTGGATCTCGGCGGACGAGCCGTGCAGAGACGGGGAGATCTGGTTGACGCCGGCGCGGACGGCCGCGTCGAGGTAGGGCCCGTGGCTGAGCCTCCGGCCGTTGGTCTGCAGCTGGATGACGCGGTAGCCGAGCGCCCTCGCGTACGCGACCGCCTGCAAGAGATCCTTGTGGACGGTGGGCTCGCCGCCGGTGAAGACCACCTCGCTGGTGCGCGCGCGCTCGTCGCGGAGGATCTGCTTCATCTCTTCGAGCGCGCGAGGCTCGATCCGCTCGCGCTTGTCCCCCTGCACACAGAAGGTGCAGAGGTTGTTGCAGGTGAAGCCGACCTTGAGATCGAGACGCATCGCGCGCGCCGTGTCGATGCCGCCCGCCGCTCCGAGCGTCAAGCGCGCGCGCGCGAGCGGATGACGTCGATCAGGCGCGCCTTGCCTGTCCTCGGGCTCGCGTGCACGCCGCCAGCGGCGCTTGCCAGCGTCGCCGCGATCGATAACGTGGCGCCCGGAGGCTCCAACATGAACGTCTTGTGGATCGGCACGCGCAAGGGCGCGTTTCGGCTGTCGTCGGCGAACCGCGCGAGCTGGCGGCTGGAGGGCCCGTGGTACCTGGGCAACATCGTCTACCACGTCGTGCGCGGCCCGACCGGCACGCGGCTCATGTCGACCAGCGCGGGGCACCTCGGGCCAGCGCTGCGCCGCTCGACCGACGACGGCGCGACGTGGGAAGAGGTCGCCAGCCCGCCGAGGTTCGCCGAGGGCGAGCCTCGCAAGCGCGCGGTCGACCACATCTTCTGGCTCGAGCCGGCGCCGTCGCGCGGCGTGAGCTCGTGGTACGCGGGCACGTCTCCGAAGGCGCTCTTCGTCAGCGACGACGACGGGCTGTCGTGGACGCCGGTGTCCGGGTTCAACGATCACCCGAAGCAGCTCGAGTGGATAGGCGGCGACCAGGACCAGACGCCGGACGGCGGCAAGCTGCACTCGATCAACGTCGATCCGCGCGATCCCAGCAAACTACTGTTTGGCCTCTCGGGCGGCGGCGTGTTCGTGAGCGACGACGGAGGCGCTGACTGGCGCCCGATGAACGACGGGTGCCGGGCCGACTACGGCCACGATCCTCACTGTGTAGTGCAGCACCCCGCCAACCCGGATCGCCTCTGGATGCAGAGTCACTACGGGATCTACCGCCTGGATCGCGACCGCTCCGAGACCTGGACCCACGTCGGCGCCCAGATGCCAGCAGACGTGGGCGACATCGGCTTCCCGATGGTGGTGCACCCCCGCGAGCCCGACAGCGCGTATGTGTTTCCGATGGATGGCACGTCGGTGTGGCCGCGCACCAGCCCCGGCGGCAAGCCCGCGGTCTTCGCGACGCGCGACGCCGGCGCCACCTGGCGGCGGCTCGACCGCGGGCTCCCCGCCGAGCAGGCCTGGTGGACGGTCAAGCGCCAGGCGATGTGCGCCGACGGGGGCGAGCCGCTCGGTCTGTACCTCGGCACGACCTCGGGCGAGGTGTGGGCGAGCGCCGACGAGGGCGAGACGTTCACTTGCATCGCGCGGCACCTGCCACACATCTACAGCGTCACGGCGGGTTGAGCCGTGCGGGTTCATATCCCTTCCCCGCTGCGATCGTACACCGGCGGCGAGAGCGAGGTGTCCGCCGACGGCGCGACCGTCGACGAGGTGCTGTGGGATCTCGACCGACAGTTTCGCGGCTTGCGCTACCGGATGGTCGACGAGCAGCGCCGCGTCCGCAGGCACATGCGGGTGTTCATCAACGGCGCGCAGACGTTCGAGCTGGACGACGCGGTCGCGCCCACCGATCGCGTCGAGATTCATCAGGCGCTCAGCGGAGGGTGAGCGACACCGTGAGCGTCGGTGCGTTCCGAGGCGCCGCCTCCTCGTGCTCGGCGGTGCCGATTGACCTACTTGCCGAGCAGCACCTTCGCCATCGCCGCGGCGACGCGCTCGATCTGCGCCGTCGGCACCGAGCAGAGCGCGACGCGCAGCGACACCGCCAGCGGCACCACGTAGACGCCCACCTCTCGCAGCTTGGCCGCGTCCCCCGGCGGATCCTTGCTCTCGACCGTCACGAAGAACCCGCCGTCGTAGCGGGGAAACTGCAGCCCGAGCGGGCGCGCGGCCTTGTTCCACGCGTCGACGCGGGCCGCGAGCAGATCGGTGAACACCTTGCGCTCGCGCGCGACGCGGGTGCCCTCGTCGAGCAGCTTGCCGACCGCGACCATCCCGGCGTGGTTGCAGTTGGACCACGTGCCGCGGCACGCGTACGTGAGCCCGGCGTCGAGATCGGCGACGTCGTCGGCGCTCGGCGGGATCGCGACCAGCGCGCCCACGCGCTGTCCGTACGCGAGGAAGCTCTTCGACGCGCTCCACGCGAACGCGATCATCACCTTGTCGGCGATCCTGGCCAGCGCCGCCACCGGGCGCGACAGCGAGCCCTCGGCGAACGCCGCGTACGCGATGTCGAGCAGCACGGTCAGCGGCCCCTTCGCGCCGTGCCTGGCGAGCACCTCGGTGGTGCGCGCCCAGTCGTCATCGCTCATCGAGTAGCCCGTCGGGTTGTGACAGGGATCGTTGAGCACGAGGAGCGCGCGGCCCTGCTTCTCCATCAGCTCGCCGAGCGCGCGGTCGAGCGCCGCGGTGTCGAGCGAGCCGTCGGACGCGAACATCGAGAACGTCACCACCTTGCGCCCGTGCTCGGCCGCGATGGTCCCGTATGGGCTCCAGAAGAACGAGGTCGTCAGCAGCGCGTGCCCCTCTTCGACGAACGACGCGAACGCGTGGCGCAGCGCGCCCGTGCCGCCGGGCGTCGCGACCGCGACCGCGCGCGCCGCGAGCTCGGGCGCCGACGACGTGACGTCGCGCTTCACCGCCGCGAGGAACGCCGGCGGCCCCGCGATCGGCGCGTAGCTCGCGAGCTGCTCAGGCGCCGAGGCGAGCAACGCCTCGGTCAGCGCCGGGAGCGTGCAGAGCTTGCCAGCGTCGTCGAACAGCGCCCCCAGCGTGCCGTTGACCACGTCCTCGCCGCGCGCCTTCGCGTCGGAGGCCATCTTCGAGAGGGTGAAGATGGGATCGTTGCCGGGGCGCCCGCGGCGCGCGGGGACGAGGTGAGCGGAAGGGGCCATGGCGGCCCCATACCACGCTTGCTCGCGGTCGCGTCGTCAGACGGGGAAGCCGACGCGGGCCGACGAGCCGAGCGCGAGCTCGAACCCCGCGTGGTGCGCGGCGAGCCGAGCGACGCCCGCGCTGGGCGCGACGAGGCGCGGCGCGGCGACCAGCACGTGATCGCCGTCGCGACCCGAGCCGTCGACCGTCACGGCGTGACCTCCGCCCTCGAGCCTCACGTGTGGGGTGTCGATGCCGGTGACCCGCACCGACGCTATCGCCAGCAAGACCAGGCCGATGCCCACCGTCGGCCTCGCGAGCACGGACGCGGCGGGGCGACGCGCGAGGTCGACCGTGACCGCGGCGCGGTGCTGTCCGCCGCGGGACGACGAGGGGGACAGCGCCTCTTCGAGCACGCCGGGGAGATCGATCTCTTGCGCGGCCTCGCCCACCGAGCCGAGCAACAAATCATACAGGCCGCGCGCGGCGTCGAGATCGGGCGTCCGCGCGTCGATCACGCGCTCGAGCGCGAGCCTGGAGCGCGCGTCGAGCCGCGCTTGCTCGGCGACGACGATCGCGTCGTGCACCTCGCGCGAGCGCCCGGTGACGAAGTCGGACAGCTCGACCAGCGCAGGATCGTGGTCGTACTCGTCGGTCAGGTGCTCGGTGAGCCGCGCGCACGCGTCGGGCAAGCTCGCCTGCGCGACGCGCACGTCGGGGAGCACGGCGTCGATCGCGCGGCCGCCGACCTTGGGGCTGCGGAGCAGGGCCTGCAAATTCCACAGGCTGCCGACTCCACCCCGCAACGCGCCGCGCGCCTCGATGACTCCCCCGCCACCCATGTCGGCGATAATGCCTTGGGTTGGACCTCGGAGCCAGCGAAGAAATATGAAATCTCGGCGACGGCCGTCTCGACCGCGTCGGAGCCGTGCATCGCGTTCTCGCCCTTCGACGCGCCGTACAGCTTGCGGATCGTTCCGTCGGCGGCCTGCGCCGGATCGGTCGCGCCGATGACGTCGCGATACTTCTGGATGGCGTTCTCGGCCTCGAGCACCATCACGATGACGGGGCTGCGGGTCATGAACTCGACCAGCTCGCCGAAGAACGGCCGGGCCGCGTGGACAGCGTAGAACCCCTCGGCCACGCTCTTCGAGAGGTGGACCTGCTTCATCGCCTTGATCGCGAAGCCGGCGCCGATCAGGTGGTCGATGATCTTGCCGGCGTGGTTCTTCTCGACGGCGTCGGGCTTGATGATGGACAGCGTGCGCTCTTTTGCCATTGCGCGCGCGGCCTTACCAAACGCCGTCGAGAAAATCCATCAGGTCGAGAGGCGCTGCGCGAGCGCGGCGTGCTCGTCCCACAGGGCCTTCGGCAGCCGATCGCCGAACTTGGTCAAGAACGCCTTCTGGATCTCGAGCTCGGCCTTCCACGTGGTGGGATCGACGTCGAGCAGGTACGGGAGCTTCTCGCCGGAGAGGCCGAGCCCCGACAGCTCGAGGCTCTCGGGCGTTGGCACCATGCCCACGACCGAGCGCTTCGCGTCGGCCTTGCCCGCGATGCGCTCGAGCATCCATTTCAGCACGCGGACGTTGTCGCCGAAGCCCGGCCACAGGAACTTGCCGTCGGGCCCGGTGCGGAACCAGTTGACGTGGAAGATCTTGGGCGGGTTCGAGGCCTTCTTGCCCATCGACAGCCAGTGCCCGAAGTAATCGCCCATGTTGTAGCCACAGAACGGCAGCATCGCCATCGGATCGTTGCGCGGCACGCCGACCGCCCCGGTCGCCGCGGCCGTCGTCTCGCTCACCATCGTCGCGCCGACGAACACGCCGTGCTGCCAGTCGAACGCCTCGAACACGAGCGGCGCGGCCTTCGCGCGGCGCCCGCCGAAGACGATCGCCGAGATCGGCACGCCCTTGGGATCGTCGATCTCTGGCGTCACGCTGGGGCAGTTCTTGGCGGGGACGGTGAAGCGGCTGTTGGGGTGCGCGGCCTTGTCGGTCGAGCCGCGCTTCCACGGCTTGCCCTGCCAGTCGGTCGCGGTCTCGGGCGGGTCGCCGTCCATGCCCTCCCACCACGGCTCGTTGGTGGGCGTGAGCGCGACGTTGGTGAAGATCGCGTCGTGCTTCACGCTGGCCATCGCGTTGGGGTTCGTCTTGGAGCTGGTGCCGGGCGCGACGCCGAACATCCCCGCCTCGGGGTTGACGGCCCACAGCCGCCCGTCGTCGCCGATGCGCAGCCACGCGATGTCGTCGCCGATGGTGGTCACCTTCCAGCCGGGGAGGGACGGCACCATCATCGCGAGGTTGGTCTTGCCGCACGCGCTCGGGAACGCTGCGGCGATGTAGTGAGTCTCGCCCGCGGGGCTCGTGAGGCCGAGGATCAGCATGTGCTCGGCCATCCAGCCCTCGGCGCGTCCCTGCGCGCTCGCGATGCGCAGGGCGTGGCACTTCTTGCCGAGCAGCGCGTTGCCGCCGTAGCCCGAGCCGATCGACCAGATCGTGCGTGTGTCGGGGAAATGGCAGATGAAGCGCCGGTCGGGCGACAGATCGCCGGTCGAGTGCAGCCCGCGCACGAAATCGGCGCGGTCGCCGAGCGCGTCGAGCGCGACCTTGCCCATGCGGGTCATCACGCGCATGTTGAGCACGACGTACGCGCTGTCGGTGATCTCGACGCCGACGCGGCTCGACGGGCTGCCGACCGGGCCCATCAGGTAGGGGATGACGTACATCGTGCGGCCCTTCATCGCGCCCGCGAACAGCGGCGTGAGCTTGGCGCGCGCGTCGGCGGGGCTCATCCAGTTGTTGGTCGGGCCGACGTCGTCCTTGTGCTCGCTGCAGATGAAGGTGAGGTGCTCGGTGCGCGCGACGTCGGTCGGGTTCGAGCGGTGAAAATAGCTGTTGGGGTACGCGGCCTCGTTCAGCTTCAGCAGCGTCCCGTCGGCCAGCGACAGCTCGATGAGCCGGTCACGCTCGGTCTCGGTGCCGTCGCAGACGACCACCTGGTCGGGTTGGCAGAGGGCTTTGACTTCTTCGACCCACTTGGCGAGCGCTTCGTTCGTGATCATGGCGTGCGGGGTTCCTTGCGGTGACTGCTGCCGAGCCTGGTTGACGAGGATCTCGCGCCGTCGCGCGCGAGGCGGCCTCCTTACCACACCGACGCCGGGCTGTGGCCGGTGCGCGCGCGGTTCACGCGCGGGTGGCGGCCGCCGAGAGCGCGGTCTTCACCTCGAACGGGTGCAGCCCTCGGCGCGCCGCCTTGAGGCGGGCGGCGAACGCGGCGACGTGCGGGCACGCGAAGCTCGAGCCCGACACGCGCGCGCGACCGCCGCCCCTCGCCCACACCTCGACGTCGACCCCCCGCGCGAGGAACGAGACGCGGTGACCGCCGCGAAAGCCCAGATAGAATGGGTCATCGGCGCTCGCGCGGTCGACGCCGAGCAGCGCCGCGCACGCCGCGGGATAGTCGGGCGTGCCGGCGTTGTCGGTCGCGGCCACCAGCACCACGCCGTCGACCGCGGCTCGATCGACGAGGTCGTAGACGTCGAGCAAGAGCTCGCGGCGACGCGTGCCCAGGCTGAGGTTCACGACGTCGTAGCCCTCACGCACGCAGAACTCGAGCGCGGTACGCAACGCCGCCGCCGAGCCGCGCCCGAGCGCGTCGACGAGCCGGACGCTGTGAAGCTCGGCCTCGGGCGCGAGCGCGCGCACGATCGACGCGACCGACGAGCCGTGGTGGCCCACGTCGCCCGGCGCCACGCGCTCGACGGTCGACAACAGCCCCGTCGCCGCGACCGCGAAGCTCCGCGCAGCCGCGCCCTCGCCGAGCACCTCCTCGTCGACGCCGGTGTCGACGATCGCGACGCGCGCGCCGGTCCCGGGCGGGCAGGCCTTGAGATCGGCTACCGTGAACCCGCGGAGATCGTCGAGCGCCGACACGCGCGCGGCAGGTTATGCCTGCGCGCCGTCGTCGGCGACCGCGGGATCGAGCTCGCGCTCGAGCGGCCGCAGGAACGAAGGATCGATCGGGCCCGCGGCGTCGTCGAAGCACATCGACGCGGCGAGCAGCTTCGGCACGCTGCCGGGCTTGCCGGCGCGCGCAGGCGGTGGAGGCAGCAGCGACGGGTGCGCGACCGACACGGCGGGGGGCGACTCGCCGGAGAACAGCTCGATGTCGACCACCGGCGGCGGCAGGCGGCGCCAGCCACGCTCGTCTGCTTGCTCGTTGAACTTGCGCGTCAACCAGCCGGGGATCAGCAGCGTGAACGTCTTGGCGATGCGGTCGGGGTTGTCGAGCGTCTGCAGCATCTTCTCGTAGGTGACCTTGCCGTAGGCCGCGACGAACGCCTCGGCCTGCTCACGCTTCGCGAGCCACGCGACCACGCCGGATTTGTCGGCCTCGGGGTGAAATTGCGTGCCCTCGATGCCGGGCGCGAAATCGAGCCCGAGCAGCGCCTGGCCCTTCGACACGCCGTCGCGGCTCTCTCTCGCGAGCACCTTGCCGCCGAGCTGGTCGAGCTTGCGCTCCTCGAGGTCGACGGCCTCCCAGTTGCGGTGCTCGAACGCGAACAGCCGATCGTGGAAGCGCGCTGTCAGCGCGTGCTGCATGCCCGCCTGGGTCATGTAGACGGGCATCACGCCGAACTTTCGGGTCGCGCGCAGCTGCATCTGCGCGACCTCGAAATGCCTGATCAGCAGCTCGAACGTGTAGCAGACGCCGAACATCGACGGGGCGAGCGCGCGACCCTGGAGGTGGCCTTCGACGATCGAGTCGAGCAGCTTGCGGTACTCGACGAGCCAGGCCTCGCCGTCGTGATCGGCCGGGCCGCCGGGGCCGCCGCTCGACAGGAAGAGATCGCAGCCGGAGGGCGGCAGCTCGTGCTTGTTGCGCGGCTCGACCGTGACCAGCTCGCACTCGAGCTCGGGGTTGAAGGCCGCCACGCGCTCGAAGAACGCCTCGATCATCACGGCGAAGCAGCGCATCGCCTGGTTCGCGTGCCCGTTGTTCATGTCGATCAGGCACAGGCGGAGGCGCCGAGATGGAGACGTCATGGTGGTGCGGGTCGCGCGCCGAGCGCCGACGACCCCGCTCGCTTACGGCACAAGGGCCTCAGAGTCCAATATTTCACGGTGTTTGAGCGCTGTTTCGTAGGTTGATGTCGCACCTGAACGCGGGCGCGCTCAGCGGTGTACGTACACCAGCGTTCCCTGCCCGTTGGCCTCGATGCCGTGCCACGCCGAGGGCACGCTCGGCTCGGTCCACTCGAAGATCCACGCCGCGTCCGTCGGCGGGAGGTTGACGCAGCCGTGGCTGCGCGGTCGGCCGAAGCCCTCGTGCCAGAACGCCGCGTGGAGCGCGTAGCCCCCGTGGAAGTACTGCACGTACGGCACGTCGAGCAGCTCGTACTCGGTCGAGTCGGCGCGGTTGCCGAGCATCGTCGTCGTCACGTGCTTCGCCTGGATGCGAAAATATCCCTGGATCGTCGCGCTCGTCGCCTCGGGGTCTCCGTCGCCGCCCGCGCCGGTCGACACGATGGTCGCGTACACCGCGCGTCGGCCCTCGTACGCGACGAGCGTCTG
>CAUJFL010000014.1 GCA_963169165.1 Myxococcota bacterium
CTGGCCGACGAGTACGCGCGCTCGTCGACCGCGCTGGTCGCGAAGCTGCGGCGCGGACTCGCCGACGGAGACGACGTCGCCGGCGCCCGCGCCGCGCACACGCTGCGCTCCAGCTCGGCGCAGCTCGGCCTCGGCGTCGTCGCCGAGTGCGCGCGCGAGATCGAGCAGCTCTCGCGCGCGGGCCGTCGCGCCGTCGCGGCCCGCGCCTTCGCGAGGCTGGCGTTCGAGCATGGGCGCGCGATGTCGGCGCTGCACGCGCGCGCCCGCGGCTGAGCGGCAGCGCCGTCGCGGTGCTACGCGGCACCCTCGATGCTTCGCACCACGCTCCGCGGCGCGCGCACGCACAACCTGAAGGGCGCGTCGCTGACGCTCGACCCAGGACAGCTCGTCGTCGTCACCGGCCCCTCGGGCGCGGGCAAGTCCTCGCTCGCGATGGACACCCTGTACGCCGAGGGGCAGCGGCGCTTCATCGAGAGCTTCAGCCCCTACGTGCGGCAGTTCCTCGAGCGCCTCGAGCGCCCGCCGGTCGACGAGCTCGAGCCGGTCCCCGCGGGCGTGGCGGTCGATCGACGCGCGCCCGTGAAGAGCTCGCGGTCGACCGTCGCGACGATGGCCGACCTCGAGCCGTACCTCGCGGCGCTGTTCGCGCGGGAGTCTCGCCCGGTGTGCCCGGCGTGCGGAGAGGAGGGGCGCCTCCGCGATCCGCGGCAGCTCGCCGAGGAGGTGCGCGCGACGCTCTCGTCGCCGCGCGCGATCGTCACGTATCCCGTGAGCGTCGGCGGCTCGGCCGACTATCTCGCGCTGCGCGACTCGCTGGCGCGCGACGGCTATCGTCGCCTGTGGCTCGGCGGCGAGGTGCGAGATCTCGACGACGTCAGGCCGAGCGAGGTGCTCGTCGGGCGAGCCGAGGCGGAGGTCGTCGTCGATCGCGTCGACGTCGCGCGCGGGCACGCGAGGCTCGCGGCGGCGCTCGAGGAGGCATGGCGGCGCGGCGACGGCGCCGCGAGGATCGTCGACGTCGCCTCGGGAGCCGTGCGCCCCGCGACCCGCGGGCTCTCGTGCCCGTCGTGCGCGCGCGCGCTCGCCGAGCCGAGGCCGTCGCTGTTCTCGTACCAGTCGCCGGTCGGCGCGTGCCCTCGGTGCAAGGGCTTCGGGCGCGTGATCGGCGTCGACTGGGACAAGGTGTTCCCCGAGCCCGAGCTGTCGCTCTCGAAGGGCGCCATCCGGCCGTGGAACGGCTCGTCGTCCAAGCACGAGCGCGCCGTGCTCGCGCGGTTCTGCGAGCGCCGCGGCATCTCGATGACCAGACCCTGGGGCGAGCTCAGCCAGGCCGAGCGCGCGCAGGTGATCGACGGCGAGGGCACCTGGAACAAGGGGAAATACCCTGGCGTTCGCGCGTGGTTCACGTGGCTCGAGGGGCGCACCTACAAGATGCACGTGCGCGTCCTGCTGTCGCGCTTTCGCTCCTACGATCCGTGCGGCGCGTGCGGCGGCAAGCGGCTCAACCCCGAGGCGCTGTCCTATCGTGTGCTCGGCCGCTCGCTCGCCGACGTGCACGCGCTCGAGATCGGTGACGCGCGCAGGCTCATGGCGGAGCTGAGGTGCGAGACGGGGCAAGGCGAGCTCGCGCGGCGCGAGCTCGATGGGAGGCTCGCGTACCTCGAGGAGGTCGGGCTGTCGTACCTGAGCCTCGATCGCGCCGCGCGCACGCTGTCGGGCGGCGAGGCGCAGCGCGTGTCGCTGACGGCCGCGCTCGGCACCTCGCTCACCGGGGCGCTGTTCGTGCTCGACGAGCCGACGGTGGGGCTGCACGCGTGCGACGTGCCTCCGCTGTCGCGCGCGCTCCAGCGGCTCGCCGCGCGAGGCAACGCGGTCGTCTGCGTCGAGCACGATCTCGACATCGTCGCCTCGGCGCACCGCGCGATCGAGCTCGGCCCGGGCGCCGGGCGGCAGGGCGGACAGATCCTCTTCGACGGCGCGCCGCGCGAGCTGGCGCGTCGGCGCGAGCTGCCGACCGGCCGCGCGCTGTCGGGCGCGACACGCTGGACGCCGACGCGCCGCGCGCCGAGCGCGTTCTTGCGCGTCGAGGGCGCCCGCGCGAACAACCTCGGAGACATCGACGTCGAGGTGCCGCTCGGCGTCGTCTGCGCGATCACGGGCCCGAGCGGCTCGGGCAAGAGCACGCTCGCCGAGGACGTGATCTACCGCGGCGTCGCGCGCAAGCTCCGGCTGCCCGACGTCCCGCCGGTCGGCGAGCACCGCGCGTTGCGGGGCGAGGCGGCGCTGCGCGACGCGGTCCTGGTCGATCAGTCGCCGCTCGGCCGCACCTCGCGCGGCAACGCGGCCACGTACACGAAGGCCTGGGATCGCCTGCGCGCGCTGTTCGCCGCGACCGACGCCGCGAAGCGAGCCAGCCTCACGCCCGCGCATTTCTCGTTCAACGTGGCGGCCGGGCGCTGCGAGGCGTGCGCGGGCGAGGGCTCCGAGACGATCGAGATGCAGTTCCTCGCCGACGTCACGCTGCCGTGCCCGTCTTGCCAGGGTCGCCGCTTCTCGCCCGAGGTGCTCGGCGTGCGGTACGAGGGGCGCGACGTCGCCGAGACGCTCGCGATGACCGTGGCCGAGGCGCTCGCCGCGCACCCCGGAGACGCGCCGCTCCTGCGCGCCCTGCGGCCGCTCGAGGCGCTGGGCCTCTCTTACCTCCCGCTCGGGCAGCCGCTCTCGACGCTCTCGGGCGGCGAGGCGCAGCGGCTGAAGCTCGCGCGGGCGCTCGGCGCGCGCGCGGAGGGGGCGCTGTTCGTCATCGACGAGCCCTCCGCCGGGCTGCACGCCGAGGACGTCGGGCGCGTCCTGTCGGCGCTGTTCGCGCTGCGCGACGCGGGCGCGAGCGTGCTCGTGGTCGACCACGATCTCGCGGTCGTGCGCGCGGCCGACTGGCTCATCGATCTCGGGCCCGGCGCCGGGCGAGGAGGTGGTCGGATCGTCGCGACGGGCACCCCCGACGAGGTGGCCACGCGTGGGATCGGCAAGACCGCCGAGGCGCTGGCCGCGCGGGCTCGTCGCGCGCTCGCGCGTCCCCCCGAGGTCGCGCCGCCCCCCGTCGCGATCACGGTCGAGCGCGCGCGCGAGCACAACCTGAGAGACGTCTCGTGCGCGCTGCCGCTCGACGCGCTGACGGTCATCACCGGGCCGAGCGGCTCGGGCAAGAGCACGCTCGCGTTCGACGTCGTGTTCGCGGAGGGGCAGCGGCGCTTCCTGGAGACCTTGACCCCCTACGCGCGCCAGTTCTTGCCGATGCTCCCGCGCGCCGACGTCGACCGCGTCGTCGGGGTGCCACCGTGCATCGCGCTCGAGCAGCGCACGTCCCGCGCGGGCGCCAACAGCACCGTCGCCACGGTCACCGAGGTCGCGCACTATCTGAGGCTGCTCTACGCGAAGGTCGGCGACGTACACTGCCCCGCGTGCGATGGCCCGGTCGCGCCGCTGTCCGAGGCGGTGATCCACGAGCGGCTGCTCGCGCGCGCCGACGCGGTGACGCTGCTCGCTCCGGCGGTGCGCGCGCGCAAGGGCACGCACCTCGACGTGTTCACGCGGGCGTCTCGCGCCGGCTTCGCGCACGCGATCTGCGACGGCGAGCGCGTCACGACCGATCGCCCGCCGCGGCTCAAGAAGGCCCTCGAGCACTCCATCTCGATCGTCGTGCTCGACGGCGCGAAGACCTCGACCTTGTCTCGAGACGCGCTCGCGCTCGCGCTCGCGCTGGGCGACGGCGCCGTGGAGGTGGTGCCGAGGCGCGGCGCCCGCGAGCTCCTGTCGACCGGCCGCTCGTGCGCGCGGTGCGGCGCGGGCGTCTCCGAGCTCGATCCCAGGTGGTTCTCGTTCAACACCAAGCAGGGCCAGTGCGCGACCTGTGAAGGCGGTGGTCGAGACGAGCTCGGCGCGCCGTGCGCCGCGTGCGGTGGCAGCCGCCTCGCGCCGTTGCCGCGCGGCGTGCGGGTGGGGGGGCTGCGCTACCACGAGCTCGTCGCGCGCGCCGTCTCCGAGGCGACGGCGGTGGTCGCTCGCTGGTCGTTCTCGGGGAGCGCGGCGCTCATCGCCGAAGGCGCGCACCGCGAGCTCGCGCGGCGCCTCGCGTTCCTCGACGACGTCGGCCTCGGCTACCTGTCGCTCGACCGCGACGCGCGCTCGCTCTCGGGCGGCGAGATGCAGCGCTTGAGGCTCGCGGCGCAGCTCGGCGCGGGGCTCACGGGCGCGCTCTACGTGCTCGACGAGCCGACGATCGGCCTGCACCCGCGCGACACCTCCCGGCTGCTCGACAACCTGCGCAAGCTGGTCGCGCTCGGCTCGACGGTCGTCGTCGTCGAGCACGACGAGGCGACCATCGCCGCCGCCGACCACCTGATCGATCTCGGCCCGACCGGCGGTCGAGGCGGAGGCCGCGTGATGGCGGAGGGGCGCCCCGGCGACGTGTTCGTCGGCGACTCACCGACCGCGGTCGCGCTCCGTCAGCCGTTCTCGCCGCCTCGCGCGCCGCGCGGCCCGGCCGAGGGCTCGCTCACGCTGACCGGCGCACGCGGGAACAACCTAACCAATCTCACGCTCGAAATCCCGCGTGGCCGCCTGGTCGTGGTGGGCGGCGTGTCGGGGTCGGGCAAGAGCACGCTGGTGCGCGGGGTGCTGCTGCCGGCGGTGCGCGAGGCGCTCGGCCTGGTCAACGAGGCGCCCCCGCTGCCGTTCGATCGGCTGAGCGGGCTCGGCGAGCTGCGGCGCGCGCTCGCGGTCGACCAGTCGCCCATCGGTCGGTCGCCGCGCAGCGTGCCGGCGACGTTCCTCGGCGTGTGGGACCTCGTCCGCGCGCTCTACGCGGGCACGCCCGACGCGAAGGTCGCCGGCTTCTCGTCGAGCCGCTTCTCGTTCAACACGCCCGCGGGAGGACGCTGCGAGGCGTGCGACGGGCAAGGCGCGGTGACGCACGAGATGTCGTTTCTGCCCGACGTGATCACGCCCTGCGACGCGTGCGGCGGCGCGCGGTTCGAGCCGCGCACGCTCGAGGTGCGCTACCTCGGCCTGTCGATCGGCGACGTGCTGCGGCTGTCGGCCTCCGAGGCCGCCGCGCACTTCCACGCCCACCCGAAGATCTCGCGTCCGCTCTCGCTGCTCGACGAGCTCGGCGTGGGCTACCTGCAGCTGGGGCAGGGCTCCCACACGCTCTCCGGCGGCGAGGCGCAGCGGCTCAAGCTGGCGGCCGAGCTGACCGCGGGCGCGCGGCACGAGCCCTCGCTGTACGTGCTCGACGAGCCGACGACCGGGCTGCACCTGGGCGACGTGGCGAAGCTGGTCGAGGTGCTCGCGCGGCTCGTCGATCGCGGCGACACGCTGGTCGTGATCGAGCATCACCCGCGCGTGCTCGCGTCGGCCGATCACGTGATCGAGCTGGGGCCCGATGGCGGCCCCCGCGGCGGGAGGATCGTGGCGACGGGAGCGCCGAGGCTCGTCGCGCGGGGCAACACACCGACCGCGAAGGTCATCCGTGACGCGCTGAGGTAGTCGCGGGCTCACGCCGCGAGCGCCATGCGGATCTTCTCCTGCTGCCCCGCGCGGAAGAACCTCCGCAGTCGAGGCCGCTCCCGCCTCGCGTTCAACCTCGCGCAGAACCTCGCGGCCAGGCGGTTCGCGGTGCGGTAGCGGTGGCCGCGCTCGGAGTCCTCGTCGTGCAGGTAGTGAACGCGCTCGTACAGGCTCGCGCACAGCTCGGCTGGCTCCCCGGTCGTCGAGGAGAGGAGCACGAATTTATCGACCTCGGCCTGCAGCTCCAGCTCGAGCTCGGTCGTCGGCAGCTCGGCGCGGATGCGCTCCGCGAGCAGGACGAAGTGCGACACGCCCTCGACGATCTGACAGAGCACGTCGAGCTCCAGCTCGTCGCTCGCGGACCCGAGCGCCTCGCGCGGCAGCACGACGGCGAGCTCGACGTCGACCTCACCCTCGCGCACGACGACGGCCTCGCGCTCGCCGCGCGGCGCCACGCGCACGAAGTCCTCGACGCGGGGCAGCTCGTCGAGCCCGTACAGCGCCGCGAGGCGGGCCTGGATCAACCCCGCGAGCGTCGCCGTCATTGCAGCCCTCCCTGTGGCCGCATCGGCAGCAACCCCTCGGAGATCAGCGCACGCTCGAGCTTCGCCGAGCCTGTCTTCAGCCAGCGCTCGTACACGCGCAGCACCGCGTCGGGGCCGGTCCCGCGCGCCGCGAAGATCACGTCGGCGATCTGGCGCAGCGCCTCCGCGAGCCGGTCGAACTTCGCGGACAGCTCGCCGAAGAGATCGAGCGTGAGTCGGCCGTCGCCGCGCGCGAGCAGTCCTGCCGCGGTGCCGTACGCGGTCTTGCCGACGCGCTCGACGTAGCGCGTGTCGACCCCGCGACGCTCGAGGTGGTCCCGGTACAACCCCGAGAGCGCGAGCGTGCCGTCGCCGACGTCGCGGAGGCGCTCGAGCCGCTCGGTCGCGGGCGCGTGCAGCGCCTCGTCGAGCAGCAACGTCACCGGCTTGTCGAAGGCGTCGCGCGGGACGCCCTGCCCGTGCCGCCCCGCGAGCATGTCCGCGAGGTAGCGGCGCGCGCCGTCAGACGCCTCGACCTTCGCGTCTCCGAGCGCGTCGTCGACAGCCTCTCGGAAGAACCCGCTCACGTCCCCGCTGGTCACGATCGTCATCGAAGCGCCTCCTTCGTCAGCGCCGCGGCGCCGCCAGGGGGCCGGTGACCGATCACCGGGTCCGCCCCGACGAGACGAGGAGCCGACACCGTCGAGATGCCACGCCCGACCCACCCTGGGCCACCTTTCGCGTCGAGCGCTCGAGCTGCGAGAGCGCCAATCTCAGCGTGAAACGGCAGATTCGCGCGCGGCCCTTGACGACGGAGAACCGCTGTCTATCTTGCGCCCCGCCTTGCTGGCACTCTCCGCGCGGGAGTGCCAGCAATCGATCTCGCGGGGCCCCGCTCGAACACGTCGCGGGCGCCCTCGGGGCGGCTTTCACCTCGTCCGAAAATCCCAACACCGGAGTCACACCATGAAGATCCGTCCGCTGCAGGACCGCATCATCGTCAAGCGCGTCAAAGAAGAAGAGAAGACCAAGGGTGGCATCATCATCCCCGACTCGGCGAAGGAGAAGCCGATCGAGGGTGAGGTGCTCGCGGTCGGCAACGGCAAGGTCCTCGAGGACGGCAAGGTCCGCCCGCTCGACGTGAAGGTCGGCGACCGCGTCCTGTTCGGCAAGTACTCGGGCACCGAGGTCAAGCTCGACGGCGAGGAGCACCTGATGCTCCGCGAGGACGACATCCTCGGCGTGATCGAGAAGTGAGCCCCCGCAGGCGTGCGGCGTGCGGCCCCTCGTGGGGCGCTCGCCCCGCCGGCCCCCACCCCCAGAATTTTCAGGAGTTACAGATGGCTGCCAAAGAAATCGTCTACACCGAGACCGCCCGCAACCTCATCCTCGACGGCGTCAACGCCCTCGCCAACGCGGTGAAGGTCACGCTCGGCCCGAAGGGTCGCAACGTCGTCATCGAGAAGAGCTTCGGCTCCCCGACGGTCACCAAGGACGGCGTCACCGTCGCCAAGGAGATCGAGCTCGAGAACAAGTTCCAGAACATGGGCGCCCAGATGGTGCGCGAGGTCGCGTCCAAGACGTCCGACACGGCGGGCGACGGCACGACCACCGCGACGGTGCTCGCGCAGGCGATCTACCGCGAGGGCAGCAAGCTCGTCGCGGCCGGCCACAACCCGATGGAGCTGAAGCGCGGCATCGACGCGGCGGTCGCGACGATCGTCGACGAGCTGAAGAAGCTCGCGAAGCAGACCAAGGATCCGAAGGAGATCGCGCAGGTCGGCACGATCAGCGCCAACGGCGACGCGACGATCGGCAAGCTCCTCGCGGACGCGATGGAGAAGGTCGGCAAGGAGGGCGTCATCACGGTCGAGGAGAACAAGTCGTCCGAGACCACGCTC
>CAUJFL010000015.1 GCA_963169165.1 Myxococcota bacterium
CCGACACGTCGGTCTTCGGCAGATCGATCGACTCGACGACGGGCCCGCCCCCCGGCTCGGGCATGGCGCCCTCGACGTAGGCGGCGTCGGTGACCCCCAGCCGCGCCTCGAGCCCACGGGCAGGGGGGACGCCGCCGCACGCGCTCGAGGCGGCGACTAGCGCGCAGCAGCACCACGCCCGCCACATCAAAAGACGATCTCCGCGCGCAGCGTGAGCGCGTCGTCCGCCATCGACGTGGGCGCGCCCGACGCCTCGCGACCGAGGGCGTTCTGGTTGCGGTCGTACTCGAGCACGAGCCTGCCCGGCGGCCGGCGCAGCGCCGCGGCGAACGCGAGGGTGGAGCGCGCGCGCGAGCGGGGGACGCGCCGGAGCCCCCGCTGCTCGTCCGCGTCCGCGTCAGGATCGTAGCGATCGTAGCGGACCCCGATCATCGCGTGGCGCGTCAGCTCCTGCGTGAGGCCCACCGTGTAGCCGCGCTCGCGCAGCAGCCGACCGCTCGCCACCGGGTCGGCCGGGGTGCCGCCGCGATCGAGGTTGGCGGCGCGGACGATCTCGCCGAAGAGCGACAGCTCGCCGACGACGGGGAGCCGCGCGGTCACGCCCAGATCGGCCCCCACCCCGAACCTCTCGAACGACTGGGACGGCGTCGCGGGCGCGCCCGGGACGGCCTGGATCTCGGTGAGCTGCACGAGGCCGTCCTCGTTCCCGTCGCGCCACACGAGCACGTCCTTCGTGGCGGGCGTCCCCCGGTGCAGCCCTGCCCCGCTCACGGCAGAGACGCCCGCGCGCACGCGCACGCGGTGAGCGGGCTCGGCGTCGACGCCGACGCGCGCGTGGACGTCCTTCGCGGCGCTCGGATCCTCCGCGACCTCGCCGCTCCGCGACGCAGGCTCGCCGTTCATCACCGCGACCGCGTAGCGGAGGAACCGGTGCCCACCCGACACCGAGGCGCCCAGATCGTAGACGCCGGGGAAGAGCGCGCGCGACGCGTGGCTCCGCTCGAGGAACAGCCGCTTCGTCGAGCGCTCTGCGAGCTCGAACCCGAAGGGGACGCGGATGAGGCCCATCGACGCCGTGACGAGCGCGACGCCCTCCGTCCCGGGCGGCGTCCACCGCGCCGACACGCTCGCCTCCGCGACGCGCACGGTCGACGCGCGGCCGGTCGCCGCGTCGAGCTCGAGCGCGCCTCTGAGCCAGTCGCGCCCCGAGGCCGCGCGGAGCCGCGAGCGCGGGATGGAGAACGTGTCGCGGTTCAGCGGCTCGCCGCCCGGCGCGATCTCATCGAGCGAAGACTGCCGATGGACGATCCAGTCGGCCTGCACGTACCCCGACAGCGTGACGTCGGCCGGCGCCACATCGGCGCGCGCCACGCCGCACGCGAGGAGCGCGCCGACCGCGACCACCCGCGAGAGGAGGCGCGGCGCCACGTCAGGGGAGCGGCGGCAGCGAGCCGTCGGGCTGCAGCAGCGGCAGCACCGGGTGGACCTCGATCGCCTGCGCGTCGGTGCACGCGTTGATCAGCTCGACGTGGGTCTTCGGTGCCGTGGAGCACGGCGCGCCCTGCCCTCCCGCGCCGACCGCGCCGCCCGCGCCGTTGCCCGCGCCAGCTGCGCCAGCCACGTCGCTCGGCGCGTCGTCCCCCCCGCACGCGCCGAGCGCGAAGAGCAGCGAAAATGCGGCCCAGATCTTGAGAATGTTCATGTGGATCACCTCTCCTCGCAGAAGCCGAAGCGGCACTTGCCGGCGCCGCACGCCGCGTCGTCACCGCACGCCACGCAAGCCGCGGACGGGCTGCCGACGTACGCCTCGAAGGCGCACCCGCAGGGCGCGGCGGGCGCGTAGGGGGAGAGGTCACCGCCCTCCTCGGCGCGCTGCACCTTCATCGCGCACTCCGGGACGAGGCCGCGCCCCACCACGATGGAGAGCGGGTCGAAGTCGGGCGTCGGCGTCGTCGCCTCGGAGAGGATGAGCTTCAGCACGTACGCGACCCGCGGGTTCGTGACCTGCCCCGCGGCGTCGACCCGGGCGAGGTACACCGTGGGCGACCAGATCGTGTAGTGCCCGTCGCGCACGTTGCGCTTGTCCCGCGACGACGAGGTCGAGTCGGCGAAGTACGCGCGCGTCTGCTGGTACGCCTGGTACGCGAGCGAAGAGACCTTGTCGCGGTTCGCGTCGTAGATCTCCGCGCCCATCAGGCCGATGGTCTTCTCGGGGCTCGTCGAGGTGGCGACCGCGCTCATCACCTCGGACGATTTGTCGAAGGGCTTGCCCTTGCACTTCGACGGCGGCACCCGGATCGCCGCGGCGATCGCGAGCAGCGTGCTCTTCGTCGTCGTGCGCGAGAACACGAACGCCTCGTCCGTCCACGGCTCGGCCCCGCCCGCCTGTCCGAACCCGAAGACGAAGTAGCCCTGCTCGGCCGTGATGGCCTGCTGCGAGCTGCCCTTCGGGACGATGAACACGTACGGCTGCACCGGCCCGATGAACTCCGCGACGCCCGCCGGGGGCGCGGCCTGCGTGCAGGCGCTCACGAAGACGTTCGAGTTCGTCACGTCGAGCGTCACGCCGCCCGGATCGATCTCGCACTGCGGGGCGGGCATCGAGGGATCCCACGCCGGATCCTCGGCGGCGGAGGGCACGTAGCTCGGGTTCGTCGTGAGCTTCACGTCCGAGTACATCGCCTCGATGTTCGTGCACGAGCCGCTCGTCTTGTAGATGAGCGTGATGGGCTGGACCGCGGACGCGCGGAGCTTCTGGCCGAGCGCCTTCATCAGGGGCTCCTGGGTGTCGCCCACCTGCAGGTAGACGGGGTTCGGCAGCGAGCTGCAGGGCGGCGCCGCCTCGGCCGCGGTGGCCGCGGTCAGCCACGAGAGCGCCCCGAGCCAGGCGCCAATACGGGGACGAACAGGGATCATGAGTCTCCTCCTGATGTTGGACCTCGGCGCGACTCACGCCGATGGTCCGCGTGTACAGGTAACATTAGGGAACATCAACACGCATTCGACCCGTGGTGACGCGCCTGTGACACAAATCAGGCGGGACCTCGTGCACGATGCGCGCGCCCATGCTGCTGACGACGAGAGAGGTCGCGGCCCTGCTGAAGGTCCACCCGAAGCACGTCTACCGCCTGATGAAGCGCGGCCTGCCCGCGCACCGCGTCGGCGACGAGTGGAGGTTCGACGACGCGGAGATACGGGCGTACGTGCGGGGCGGCGCGGCCGAGCGCGCCGAGGAGGCGGGAGCCGCGCGCGCCGTGGACGACGCGCCGCCGCTCGTGGCCGCCAACGGAGATCTCGGGGTCGAGCTGCTGCTCTCGGAGCTCGGGTCACGAGGGGACGTGCGGCTCGGAATCGTGCCCGCCGACCACGCGGGCGCGACGGCGCTGCTCGCGCGGGGCGCGGTGCTCGTCGCGGGGTGCCACGGCGACGGCAGACCGGCCGAGCTCGCCGGCGTGGCGGTCGCGCGGCTGCACCTCGTGGAGCGAGAGGTAGGGCTGGTGTTTCCGCGAGGCGCGCGCGTGCGAACCGTGAGCGCCGTCGCGGGGCGCAGGCTGGCCGTGAGGCCGAGGACGGCGGGGGTGCGCGCGCACCTCGATGCCGCGCTCGCGCGCGCAGGCATCGAGCCGGAGCGCGCGCTCGCGAGGGCCCGCGTGTTCGCCTCGCACCGCGACGTCGCGCTCGCGGTCTGCCGAGGCGAGGCGGAGATGGGGCTCGCGACGCGGGCCTGGGGGTCGCGCGCGGGCCTCGGGTTCTTGCCGCTTGCGTCCGAGTCGTACGGCCTCGTCGCGCGCGCCGTCGACGTGTCGTCCGCCGCGTTCATCGCGCTCGCGGAGGCGGCGCAGCGCGGGGCGCTCAGGCGCGCGCTCGGCGACGGCCTCGGCTACTCGACCCGCCGGACGGGCGAGCTCCGCGTCCACGGCGCCGAGCCCTGATCAGGGCGCGTACCGCGCGACCTCGGCGAGCGAGGGCGAGCTCGCTCACGCCTCGACGGGAAGGCGCGCTCGCCCGCTCAGGCGCGCTTCGACAGCACGAGGTCGCGGTCGGCCTCGTGCTTCACCAGCACGTCGAGCGTCTGTTCGACGATGTCGGGGTCGAGTGTGGACGCGCCCAGCGTGACGAGCGCGCGAGCCCAGTCGATCGTCTCGCTGATGCTCGGCGCCTTCTTCAGGTCGAGCGAGCGAACACGCGCGACGAACGCGACGAGCTGCTCCGCGAGCGCCTCGTCGACGCCCGGCGCGCGCAGCTTCACGATCTCGAGCTCGCGCGACGGCGGCGGATAGTCGAGGAACGCGTGGAAGCAACGCCTGCGCAGCGCGTCGGTCAGCTCGCGCGTCCCGTTGGTGGTCAGGATGACGAGCGGCGGCACGACTGCCTTGAACGTGCCGAGCTCGGGCACCGTCACCTCGTAGGACGCCAGCACCTCGAGCAAGAGCGCCTCGAGCTCGGGATCTCCGCGGTCCACCTCGTCGATCAGGAGCACCGTGGGCGTCGACGACCGCACCGCGCGCAAGATCGGGCGCTCGACCAGGAAGTGCTCGGCGAAGAACGCGGCCTCGCTCTCGACGACGCGCCTCGTGGCCTCCGCGATCGACGTCGCGCCGACGAGCGTCCGCGCGACCACGTCGCGGCACAGCTCGGTGGTGAGGATCTGCTTCGCGTAGTCCCACTCGTAGAGCGCCCTGCCCTCGTCGAGCCCCTCGTAGCAAGAGAGCCGCACGAGCTCGCGCCCGGTGACCTCGGCTGCGGCGCGCGCGAGGTCGGTCTTGCCGACGCCAGGCGGGCCCTCGACCAGGATCGGGCGCTCGAGCGACAGCGCGAGGAACAGCGCCATCGAGGCGCGCGGATCGGCGAGGTACGACGCGCGCCTGAGGGCGGCCTCGAGCTGCTGGGCGTCGTTGAACGTGACCACGGCTCTCTCGGCTTACGCCGATCGGGCCCGGCCTCGCACGGAAATTCGCGGTCGCTGACCGCGCGGCGCTATCCTCGCGGGCGCGCCATGTCCGAGCCCTCGAACGATCTGGTCCGCGTCGACGACACCGGGACGGCGCACCCGGTGACGAGGACGGCGAGCCAGCGGATGCGCGGCGCCGCGGGGACGTTCCGCCTCATGCCCGCGCCGCCGCACATCCTGTTCATGCGCTACGTCGGCGAGGACGGGCAGCGCGACGACGAGGACGGCGCGATCGTGAAGCTCTCGGGCGAGATCGTCGCGCGGGGCACGCTGTGCGACATCGTCGCGTTCGCTGGGAACGCGGGGTGGAACGGCGAGCTCGTGGTGCTCGAGGGCGACACGAGCCGCTCGATCTTCTTCGAGGGCGGCAACGTGATCGGCGCGACGTCGACCGCCGAGGGAGAGCGGCTCGGCGAGG
>CAUJFL010000016.1 GCA_963169165.1 Myxococcota bacterium
GGGGCTCGAGGGCGGGGTCGAGGCGATGGTCTCCTTGTGCGTCGAGCAGCTGATGCCCGTCTCGGCGCTCGTGGCGGTGTGCAAGGGCTTCGCGACCGCGTTCCCCGACGTCGAGCTGCGCGTCGACACCCAGACCATGTCGGCCGTCTCCGCGCGCGTGCTCGATGGCTCGGCGACCCTCGGGATCGTGAGCCCTCTCGGCGTCGTCTCGGGCGTGACGCGCGAGCCGTTGTCGACGCTGGCGATGGTCACGGTGGTCGCCGCCGGGCACCCGCTCGCGAGCGGGACGCGGCGCGTGACGACCGCGCGGCTGTCGGAGCACGTGCAGATCGTCCTGTCGGAGCGGAGCGACCGCGGCGTGCCAGATCAGGCCGTCCTGTCCCCTCGCTGCCGGCGGGTCGCCGATCTCCACACGAAGCACGCGCTGCTCCGCGCGGGGCTCGGCTGGGGCAACCTGCCGACGCACCTCGCGCGCGCCGAGCTGCGGCGGGGGCGGCTGCGGCGTATCCGGCCCGAGGCGTGGTCCGACGACGAGTACACGCTGCGCCTGTCGGCGATCTACCGGAGGGACGCGCCGCTCGGGCCGGCGCACCGCTGGGTGATCGACGCGCTCGCGCGCCACTGCGCGCGAGTCGACGAGTAACTTGGCGAGCTCGGCCGCGGTGCGCGGGCAGAGCTTCGAGTGGTCCTTGAAGTAGTCGAGCACGCCGGTGATCGACGTGAGCTGCGTGCCGACCGGGTACGTCGCCGGATCGAACGGGTAGATGAAGTCGTCGATCAGCAGCTCACCGGTCACCGTGAAATCATTGCCGGTCGACGCGTCGCCCGCGACGGTGACGGTGACGCCCTCGACCTTGACGAGCATGCTCATCAGCTTCTGCACGTCGGCGCCGGTCGACGCGATCGAGGCGGACGGCACGACCTTGGGGGTGATGTCGCAGCCCGTGCCGACCTTGGTCGCGGTCGGCGCGGTCAGCTCCTTCAGGCCGTTGAACGTCGCCGTGGTGCCGGTCACGTCGACGCGGTCTCCCGTCGCCAGCATCAGATCGCTCTTCGCGAACACGACGAGCCCGGCGTTCTCGGTCAGCGTCGGGTCCTGGATCCAGTAGGTGAACGACGTCGCGCCGCCCGAGCGCTGCGCCGTCACGCAGGCGCCCTTCACCGCGACCGTCTGGCCGTCGGCGAGCGCGCGGACCATCGGGATCGTGAGCGCGGTCGCGGGGCAGGCGGCCCCCCCGGGGTTCGCGTCCTTCGGGCACGGATCGCACGCGTCGCCCTTCAGATCGCCGTCGCCGTCGGCCTGATCGGCGTTGGGCGCGTTCGGGCAGTTGTCCTTCGCGTCCTCGACGCCGTCGCCGTCCGCGTCGCCCGTGACGAGCGGGCAGTCCGTCGAGTTGGCCTTCATCGGGCAGGGATCACACCCGTCGCCGACTCCGTCGCCGTCCGCGTCGCCCTGCTTGCCCTTGTCCATGGGGCGGATCGCCGAGAACACGGCGGGGCAGAGATCGTTCGCGTTGGGGATGCCATCACCATCGCTGTCGTCGGCCGACGGCACGCCGGTGAACTCGCCGGGGCGCGAGGGGACGCAGCTGGGCTCCTTGGCTGGGGTTCCGCAGAAGTAGAGATCGTAGAGCTCTTTGCCCGCGAAGGCCGCCTTGATGTCGGCCGTCGATTTGCCGAGCTCGCGCTTCGCGCAGAGCTTGTTGGCAGAGAGGCAGTCGATGAGCGCCTCGCAGCCGGCGCCGCCGTCGGGGGACAGCGCGTCGACCAGGTCGGCCTCACCGTACAGCACCGTGCCACCCCGAACGACCAGCGAGACGCCCTCGAGCGCGGCGCGCACGACGCTGCCGAACGTGGTGTTGCCGGCGCCGTTCCACACCGTGACGTCGCCGAACAGGCCCGGCGCGAGCGCGCCGATCTTGTCGTCGGACGCGGTGACGGCCGCCGCGTCGATGGTGACCATGCGGAACAGCTGGTAGTCGCTGAAATATCCGCCGAGGTGGTTCTTGTTGTACGAGTCGGCGCACGCGAGCTCGCGCAGGAGGTTCATGCTGCCGGACGCGCTCCAGTCGGTGCCGAGCGCGAGCTGCACGCCCGCGCGGTGGAGCGCGGTCACCGGCGCGGTGAAGCCGTAGAGATCGAGGTTGGAGCGAGGCGACCAGATCACCGCCGTGCCGCCGGAGGCCATCACCGCGGCGTCGCTCGGCTGCACGCCCACCGCGTGGATCATCGCCGTCTGCGGCTTGACGAGGTCGCGCATCGAGCCGGCCTGACCGTCCAGGCACTCGAACTCATTGTGCGCGGCGTCGTTCACGCCCTCGGCGACGTGAGGAAGGTAAGCCTCTTCACCGTCGACCTCGGACTGGCTGGTCGCCTTGCTCCAGTCGAACGAGCACGTGGTCGGCAACGGCGACATCGGCGACGAGTCGGCGAGGGGGAACGTGTCGAAGTTGACGGCTGCCTGCCCGAGCCCCTGCTGTTGAGGCTCGTTACGATCGAGGTTGCGGAGCATGCCGTTGACGCCGCCGGAGCCGACGATCGAGGCGGCGCCCGACAGCACGAAGCGCAGCTCGGCCCAGTCTTGCGTGCCGCTGCCTCCGCTCGGGACCGTGAGCTTGTTGGGACCCTTCCGCCACTCGTGACGGTGGTCGTACTTGATGCCGGGGTGCTCTCGCGGCGCGGCCTGCGCGAACGTGATGTGGTCGTGCGTGTTGATCAGCGAGGGGGTCACGACGCCGTCGGCGCAGGTGACCTTGCTCGCGGCCGCGTAGGCGGCGTTGGTCGAGCAGTCGCACGCGACGCAGGCGATCTTGCCGTCCGCGCCGATCAGCACCTCGCCGCCGTCGTAGACCTTGTCGGCGCCGACGACGCGGCCGCGGATCACGACGCCGCTCGTGCCCTTCTGGACATCGCAGACGCCCGTCGCGGCCTTCGGCAGGTTGGTGCCGCACGCGACCGCCTCGGGATCGGGGATCGTGCCGCCGCCGCTGCTGCCGGCCGATGCGCCGCCTGCTCCGGCCGAGGCTCCGCCGGCGCCCGCCGCGCCGCCGCCGGTCTGCCCGCTCTGACCCGAACCTCCCGCGGCGGTGCCCGGGGGCGCGGATTCGGCCGGATCGTCGCCACCGCCGCAGGCCAGGGCGAAGAGCGGCGCGAGCGCGACGGCGGAGAGCAGACGAAGGGAGCGGTAGGTCATGGGATCACTTCTCCAGAGGCTCGACGGTCGATTCCGTCCGAGCGAAGCGAATGGGCATACTCGATACAGCGTGCTTCTGCCATGCTCGCCCGCCATGACACGCCACGTCGTCGTCACCGGCGCGAACCGCGGCATCGGCCTCGGCCTCGTCAGGCTCCTCGCGTCACGCGGAGAACGCGTGACCGGCACCGCGCGCGACGTCGACGCGGCCGACGCCCTGCGCTCGACCGGCGCGCGCGTGCTCCCGCTCGACGTCACGTCGCCCGAGTCCGTCCGCGCGCTCGCGACGGCGCTCGGAGACGAGCCCGTCGACGTCCTCGTCAACAACGCGGGGGCGTCGGCGCGCTGGGGCGGCGGCGTCGAGGGGATCGAGCTCGACGTCTGCACGAGGCTCTTCCAGCTCAACGCGCTCGGCGCCATCGCGGTGACGCAGGCGCTCTTGCCGCACCTCCGACGCGGCGCGGGCAAGACCATCCTGCACGTCACCTCGATGATGGGCTCGATCGCCGACAACACGAGCGGCGGCTCGTACGCGTACCGGATGAGCAAGGCCGCGCTCAACATGGCGTCGCGCTCCCTGTCGATCGATCTCCGCGGGGACAGGATCTCGTCGTTCGTCGTGCACCCCGGCTGGGTGAAGACCGACATGGGGGGGCCGGGCGCCACGGTCGAGATCGGCGACTGCGTCGAGGGGCTCGCGCGCCTGCTCGACGGCGACACGCTCGCGCGCTCCGGCAAGTTCTTTCACTTTCTCGGCCACGAAGCGCCGTTCTGACCGCGATGACCACGACCCAGGCGCCGCGCACGCAGCGCGAGCTGACCCCCGCAGTGCGCAGGGCGCTCGGCCTGCCGACCGCGTCCGCGCGCGGGTACCGCTGGACGTTCGCCGTCCTCACCGTCGTGGTGGTCGCGGTCCCGATGCTGCTCGCGGGCCTCGTCAAGGTGCTGGCGGCGTTCGCGTTCGTCGCGCTCGTCGGGCTGCCGCTGGTCCGCTGGCTCGAGCGGCGGGATGTGTACGCCAAGGAGGCGCTCTACCGCGGCGGCGACGAGGCCTGGGCGACCGTGCTCGAGGTCGAGCCCGGCGGCGATCGCAACAAGGACCGCCCCGTACACCTCGAGCTCTGGGTCGCGGGAGAGGTGGTCCGCACGACCGTCAGAGGCTGTCCTCTCGCGCGACGCGGGCTCGAGCCGGGCGCAGACGTGCGGGTCATCTTCGCGCCCGCCGATCCGCGCGTCTGCCTGATCGCCGAGCGCGGCGTGCGACCCGTCGTCGACGCCGTGTTCGACGACTTAGGCTCAGGGGCAGACGACGGCCGGGATGACCGTCTCGTTGTTCGCGTCGAAGCACTCGGTGACCTTGCCGCCCTCGTCGGCGCGCACGATGATGTCGACCACGCTCGACGGCGCCGTCGGCGTCGAGCTCCACGCGCACGACAGCGACTCGCACGCGCCGGGCAGGATCGGCGCCTTGGTGACCGCGCCGCAGATCGTGGTCGACCCGAGCTGGAACGCCACGGAGACGCCCGCGCCGACGACATCGGCGCCGCGGTTGCAGACCTCGGTCTGCAGCGTCGCGTGCCCCTTCGAGGTGCAGGTGAACCCCGTGGCGCCGTGGACGGTGAGATCGGGCACCGCGGTGGGGTTCTGCTTGCCTGGCACGTTCTGGCGAAAATTGTTGAGGCCCGGCTCGAGCCAGTTCGGCTTCCAGTCCGAGGTCTTCGGTACGGCGCCGGTGTCGGTGACGTGCGTGATCGCGTACGCGTGCTGGTTCCAGATCGGGCGCGCGCGCACCCACTGATCGTTGGCGTCGCGGTAGACGCGGATCCCCGAGACGCCGTGCGGGTGCGCCGCGCGGCAGGTGTTGCCGGTGCCCGCGGTGCCGGCGTTCGGCGGCGCGCACTTGAAGCCCTCCTCGAGGCACGCGGCGTCGTCCTTCTTGGCGCAGCACTGCGCGGACGCGGTGCAGCGGCAGAGCCCGGCGTCGCAGGTGCCGGACCCGCAGTCCTTCGCGGACTTGCAGCGCAGGCCGTTGAACTGCGGATCGACGCCGTCGGCGTTGAGCATGTTGCACGCGACGCCGGCGCCGCCCGACGAGCAGGCCTTGTTCGACGGGACCACGAGGTCGGCGCGATAGTTGCCGTCGGTGTCCGCGATGACGGGGTTCTCGTACCAGGTGCAAGACGAGCGGTACTGGCTGAAGAGCACGTCGCCGGACGTGCCGCTGTACACGCGCGTGAAGCACTCGTCGCCGTAGACGACCTCGGCGATGCCGTCGCCCTCGAAGTCGAACACCGACGAGCCGGTCACGCTCGACGAGATGTCCTGCGTGGCGCGTGACCACGCGATCCCGGCCGGACACGCGCCGAAATCGCAGGTCTTCTTGGGGCAGACACCGCCTGGTCGCGGCGTCACGCAGTCGATGTCGAACAGCGTGTAGTAGGCCTTGCTGGCGATCGCGATCTCGGGGAGGCCGTCTCCGTCGAAGTCGGCGACCGTGGGCGGACCGCCGGTGCCGCCACCCGGGATCGTGATGGGGCCGTAGATGGCCGCGCCCGTGCGGTCGTGGATCGTCAGCGTGCCCTCTCGACCGACGACGATCTCGGGGGCGCTCGAAGGCAGACCGCTCCCGAACGCGCCGAAGTCGGCGACCGCGACGTGGCCGGGGCCGAGCGCGCTCTGGTACCCGGCGTCGTCGACCCACGCGCCGCCCTTCCACTCCCACGCGCGGGCGCCGTTGAGGAGCTCGGGCGCGGGGTCGCCGTCGATGTTCGCGACCACGCCGAACAACCCCGAGCTGAAGCTGGCGTAGCCGTTCGGGAGGCCGGAGAGCTTCGCGCCGCTCGCCGAGTAGACGAAGCCCTCGCGGACGATCTCGGGCTTGCCGTCGTCGTCGAGGTCGTAGATCGCGGGCCCGCCCCAGCCGACCGGGCAGCGGTGATTGGTCGTATCACACGCGTACATCGCCTCCTTCGGGCTCTTCCACAGCAGCTTCCACGCGCCCGCCTTTCGAGTGAACGCGAGCAGGGCGCCGTCGCCGCCGTAGGCGACGATCTCGGGCGCGCCGTCGGAGTCGAGATCGGCGCCCGCGACCGAGGCGGACGACACGATCCAGTCGACCGCGCCGTCGCCATCGAGATCGGTGCCGCCGAGGTTGGCCTGCAGCGCGCAGGTGCCGCCGTCGAGCACGCGCACGACGCCGAGCTCTTCGGTGTAGCCGCCGGGCACCGTCGCGGTGAACGCGGCCGCGATGACGGGCGCGACGATGTCCTTGCCGGCGTCGAACGGCAGCACGATCGGCGTGCCCTGGACGTCGACGTGCGAGGGGAACGGATCACCCTGCGGCGCCACGCTGAACTCGCAGCCCACCGCGGGCGTGAGCACCCCGGCCTCGGGCAGGTGGATGCACGACAGATCGAGCGCCGGCGCCTGAGTGGTCCACGGCACGCAGACCTTCATCGCCGGGTCGCACCGCATGTCGCTGTCGCAACCGTCGCCGTCGACGCAGCTGAGCTTCGGGATGCACGCGCCGCCGACGCACTGCTCGGTCGGCTTGCACGCGCAGCCGCCCGCGCCGGCCGCGCCGCCGCTGCCAGATGACGCGCCGCCCACGCCGCTCGCGCCGCCCTTTCCGCCCGTGCCCGAGCTCCCCGAGCTGCCCCCGCCTCCGGCCGCGGCGCCGCTCGCTCCGGCCTTGCCCGCGGCGCCGCTCGTCCCCGCGCTAGCGCCGCCTTTTCCTGCCTGCGCGCCGCCCGCGCCGCCTTTCCCGGCCTGCGCGCCGCCTGCGCCGCCCTTGCCCCCCTGCGCGCCGCCGCCGCTCGTGCTGCCGGCGTTGCCCTGGGCGGGGCCGCCCTCGGTGGTCGTGTCGCTGCCGCCCCCGCAGGCGGCGAACACGAGGATGGAGACAGCGGCGAACGAAGCGACTCGAGCTCTCATCTGTCGATGAGATCGCGTCGCGGGCGTCGAGTCAAGGCGCCCCGTCGTTGTCGCGCGTGGTCGGCGCGGTCGAGGTAGGCTGCGCGCGACATGACCTTCGATCTGCTCGTCAGGAACGGCACCCTCGTCGACGGCTCTGGCGCGCCCCCACGACGGGCCGACGTCGCGATCTCGGGCGGCAGAATCGCCGCCGTCGGGCTGGGGCTCGGCGACGCGACGGCCGAGCTCGACGCGACCGACGCCATCGTCACGCCGGGCTTCGTCGACATCCACACCCACTATGACGGACAGGTCTCGTGGGACGCCGCGCTGCTCCCGTCCTCCGCGCACGGCGTGACGACCTGCGTGATGGGCAGCTGCGGCGTGGGCTTCGCGCCGGTCCACCCCGAGGATCACGCCGCCTTGATCGAGCTGATGGAGGGCGTCGAGGACATCCCGGGCTCGGCGCTCGCCGAGGGCATCAGGTGGGGCTGGGCGAGCTTCTCCGAGTACATGCGCGCGATCGACTGGCCTCACGCGATCGACTTCGCCGCGACGGTGCCGCACGACGCGCTCAGGATGTTCGTGATGCGCGAGCGCGCGGCGGCCAACGAGCCCGCGACCGACGCGGACATCGCGGCGATGCGCGCGCACCTCCGCGAGGCGCTCGAGGCCGGCGCGCTCGGCTTCAGCACGGGTCGCACCGACAACCACCGCACCTCGCGCGGCGCCTTCACCCCCGCTTCCGAGGCCACCCAGGCCGAGCTGTGCGGGCTCGCGGGCGCGTTCGAGGGGCTGGAGCACGGCGTCCTGCAGGCCGTCAGCGACTTCGACATGATGACGACCGACGCGCGCTTCGACGACGAGTTCGACGTGCTCGAGAAGATGACCGAGGCCGCGCACGGGCACCCGCTGTCGATCTCGCTCTCGCAGCGCGACATGTCGCCCGATCAATGGCGCAAGATCCTCGCGCGAGTCGAGCGCGCGAACGCGCGGCAGGTGCCGATGCGCGTCCAGGTCGGCGCGCGGGGCATCGGCGTGCTGGTCGGCTACGAGACCACGTTTCACCCTTTCATGGGCTTCCCCGGGTACAAGGAGGTCGCGCACCTGCCGCTCACCGAGCGGGTCGCGGCCCTCCGGTCCCCCGAGCGCAAGCGCCGCGTGCTGTCGGAGAAGAGCGAGCCGGTCGCGGGTGACGGCACCGCGATCCCCGCGCTCGTCGACAAGCTGCTGGGTGCGCTCGATTTCGTCTCGATGCGGCTGTTCCGGCTCGGCGAGGATCCCGACTACGAGCCGTCGATGGACAGCTCGATCTGCGCCGAGGCGCAGCGACGCGGGGTCTCGCCGCTCGAGGCGATCTACGACGCCTTGCTCGAGCAGGACGGGCACGCGCTCCTGTATTTCCCGATCTTCAACTACACCGAGTTCAACCTCGACAACGTGCGGACGATGCTCGATCACCCCGCGGCGCTGCCCGGGCTGTCCGACGGCGGCGCGCACGTCGGCACGGTGTGCGACGCGAGCTTCTCGACCTACATGCTCACGCACTGGGCGCGAGACCGCGCGAGGGGCAGGTTCCCCCTCGAGCGCATCGTGAAGATGATGACTCACGACACCGCGTCCTTCGTGGGGCTGAACGATCGGGGGCTCGTCGAGGTCGGTCGCCGGGCGGACCTCAACGTGATCGAGCACTCGAAGCTGAGGCTGTCACCGCCGAGGTTGGTGCACGACCTTCCGGGCGGCGGTCGACGGCTCCTGCAGGACGCGCATGGCTACCGGGCGACGCTGGTCAACGGGATCGCGATCGCGGCGCACGATCGCCTGACCGGGGCGCTGCCTGGGCGCCTCGCGCGTCCCTGCTGAACGCGGCGTCAGCGAGGGCGCGCCTCGGTGCCCTCTCCCGCGGTGACGAAGAGCGCGGTCGTCTCGGCGGCGACGTCGGCCGTGTGCCAGACGCCGCGCGGGTTCACGACCGCCTCGAACGGCCGCAGCACGACCGTGCGGAGCGCCCCGTCGACCTCCTGGTGGAGCGTGAGCTCCCCGCGCAGGCAGACCACGAGCTCTTCGCCCGCGGGGTGCATCTCCCACGAGTCCCACGAGGTGGAGAACGAGTGCAGGCTGACGAGGCGCCCCTCGGCCCCGTCCGACGCGTGACGCCGGGCGTAGTCCTCGTACCAGCCTATCCCGGTGAAGGCCGGCTCGCGCACGACGCTGGCGCCGAGGCCGAGGTGGACGGGGTGCTTCTCGAGGTCGAACGCGTCGCTCATCCACGCAGGGTCGCACGCGCGCGCGCGGACCGCTCAGAATCCACCCGTGGGATCAGGCTCCTCGGCGAACCACGCGACCGCGTGCCCGCCGAGCACCGCGGTGCCGAGCGATCGCCAGGTGTTGTCCGCCCACTTGTCGCCGTTGATCATCACCGCGTGATGTGACGGGCTGCTCTGCCAGCTCGCGACCGCCTGCTGGGGCGAGATGGCGGCCGTGGACTTGACGGAGATCTCGTAGCCGCTGCCGCGAAAACCCGCGATTTCAGCCGGTTTTCTCCACATGCACGCGGCGTTCGCGTGGTCGGGCGTGTAGCAGCAGGGAGTCCACGGCCCCTGATTGGACCAGCTGTGCTGGTTGCACGAACCGGTGTCCGACGGGTGGTGCTCCTGGTCGCGGACGTGCGCGGCCGCGACGAGGCCGAGCGCGCGCGAACGAGGGATGGTCGGCAGGCCACGGCTCTGGCGATACGCGTTGATGCGGTCGGCGAGCTCGACGCCGAGCGCGTCGGGGCCCGCGCCGGTCGCGACGGGTGGAGCTGAACCCGGAGGCGCGGAGGGCGGGGACGACGGAGGCGCCGGCGCGGTGGGCCACGGGAACCCTGGGATCGCCCAGCCGGCTGGAGGCGCCGGCAGCACGAGGCCCGGCGGCATGGGGAAGGGAAACGGCCAGGCGGTCTGAGGCTGGGGCGAGGGAGGAGGAGCCGTGCGCGCGGGGGGCGGGCTCTGCGGGGGCGGATACGAGGGAGGGGGAGGCGCGCGGCCGCTCTGACCCGCGCCCCGCGCCGGTGCGTGACGGTGGGCGCACCCGAGGGCGAGGGTCACGAGCGTCAGGAGCGAGCTGAGCGCGGCGCGCGGCATCGACGCGAGCTTACGGCAGCGCGGCGCGAGTTTCGCCCTAGCGCGAGCGTGCAGCGGCGATCAGGGTGGCGTGCGACGAGGGAGGCCGAGGGAGGCCAGGGCGGACAGGCACATCGCGCCCGCGAACAGCGACGCTCCGAGGCGGTGCCTGGAGAGCATGTCTCCGTCGGCGAGCAGCGTGGCGACCACCGCGACTCCCACCGCGCCGCCGAGGTAGCGGGCCGTCGAGCTGACCCCCGCGGCCATGCCGCTCTGATCGGCCCGCACCGCGTTGAGCGCCGAGGTCTGCGCCGCGGGCGACGCGAGCCCCATCCCCGCGCCGAGCAGCACCAGCCCCGGGATCACGTCGGACGACGACGCGAGCGGCCAGAACACGAGGAGCGCCGCGCCGACGGCGCCGAGCGCGCCACCGAACACGGCGACCGCGCGCGCGCCGAAGCGCCCCGTCGCGCGCCCTCCCAGCAGCGAGCCCACCACCGACGCGAGCGTCATCGCCACGAGCGCGCGCCCCGTCATCGCGGCCGTGGCGCCCGTCACCCTGGCGAGCACGATGGGCAGCTCGAACAGCAGCGCGTACATCGCCAGGTTCTGCAGGCCGATGGTGAGCGCGCTCGCGGTGAAAGGCCGCGCGCGGAACATCGCGGGGTCGATCACGGGATCGGTCGCGCGCCGCTCCCACGAGACGAACACGATCAGCAGAGCGGCGCCGAGCACGCCGAGCACCGCTCCGATGCGCGGCGCGCGGGTGCCCACGACGAGCAGGCTCAGGCTGACCGCGAGCAGCAGGCTGCCCACGACGTCGAGCTTCATGGGGCGTCGCGGCGTCTTCTCGCCTCGGCTCCCGAGCAGCGCGGCCAGCAGCACGATCGGCGCGTTGACGACGAAGAGCGCCCGCCACCCCATCCGCGTCGCGAGCTCCCCTCCGAGCAGCGGCCCCACCGCCGCGGCGAACCCCATCACGGCGCCGAACATCCCGAGCGCCTTGGGGCGCGCGGCGGGCGGGAGGCGGACGCGCACCAGCGCCATCGCGCTCGGCACCATCGCCGCGCCCCCTGCCGCCATCAGCCCGCGCGCGCCGACGAGCGGCCAGAGCGCGTGCCCGAAGTACCCGAGCGCCGCGCCCGTCGCGAACACCGCCTGTCCGAGCGACAGCGCCCGCGCGTGCCCGATGCCGTCGCCGAGCTTGCCCGCCGGGCCTTGCAGCGCGATCCCGACGAGCAGGTAGCTCGTGACCAGCCACGGGGTCAACGCGGCCGGCGCGACGACGAGCTCGTGGCCGATCGCCGGGAGCGCGACGGCCAGCATCGTCGAGTTGAGCGGGACCAGCGCGACGCTGAACCCCAGCGCGAGCAGCTCGCGACGGGCGAGGGGACGAGAGGTCTCTTCTGCGGGCGGGGTCACGCGGTGCGCGTGATCGCGCGTCGCTGGAGCAGGGACAAGTCCCCGCCGTGGAAGGCCCACTCGAGGTCGAGCGCGCCGGGCTCGTGCGCCTCGCAGCGCGCCGCGAGCGCGCAGAGACGCGCGAGCTCCTCGTCATCGAGGCAGAGCGCGTGAGCTCGCGCCGGGTCGACCTCGACCTCGCGCGTGCCGCCGGAGAGGTTGGGGCGGATCGCGACGTCTTTCTCCCCCGCGCGCCGCTCGAGCACGCGGCCGTCACGCGCGACGCGAAAATGGTCAGGTGTGACGAGCCCCGCGACG
>CAUJFL010000017.1 GCA_963169165.1 Myxococcota bacterium
CGCACGCCGCGCGACCGGAGCTCGGCCTCCTCGCTCACGGCGAAGCGCTCGAGCAGCTCGTACAGCGCGGAGACCTCCGCGGCGGGGCGGCGCTTGTTGTCGAGGCTGAGCGCGTAGACGGTGAGCACCTCGACGCCTGCCTCGCCCGCGGCGCGCACGACCTCGCGGACGCGATCGGCGCCGACCTTGTGGCCCGCCACCCGCACGAGGCCGCGCGCGTTGGCCCACCGACCGTTGCCGTCCAGGATGATCGCGACGTGTCGGGGCACCTTCGAGCCGGTCATGGAGCGAGTGTGCGGGAGCCTGCGCGCGTTTCTGCGGAGGTGTCGAGGAGATCACGATCGATCGCACACGCGCGCTGATTTTCAACCACGACGGCCGATTCCAGCGACAGAGGAGCATTTTTTCTGAAACTCGTTGCATCGCGCTTGTCGAAACCCCGTCTGCCCGTAGAGTGCGCTCGGGCCAACCGCCCCCTCGCGAACGCGGGGCGCACGATGCAACCGAACTGGGTTCGCGACAGACAAGGAGACGAGCATGCTTTCTAAGAAGTGGAGCGTTTTGAGCGTTGTGGCGATGGGCGTCGCGGCGGTGGCTTGCGGCGGCGGCAGCAGCGGTGACACGTCGGCCACGCCGCCCAGCGGGACGGCGGGCGCTGGCGGCAGCGGCGCGGGCGGCAGCGCGTCCGGCGGGACCTCGGCGGGCGGCGGCGCTCCGGTCGAAGAGGTGCCGACGAACATCCCGAAGGCCCCCCCGGGTCCGGCGGGCGACGGCACCGGCACCAACGTCCAGGGCGTGAAGAAGATCTTCCTCGCCAAGGACGCGGCCGACGTCTTCAAGCAGGCCTACGCGATCGACGGCAAGAAGTTCAGCAACCCCGAGGATCCGGCGCACTGCAAGCTCCAGACGGGCGGCAAGAAGAAGGACGTCGTCCTCGACGGCCCGAAGGGCGAGGACAACTCGTTCGGCAAGAACATCGTCCCCATCATCCTCGGCCTCGCGCCCGACGCCGAGGAGACGATCAACGACTCGATCGCGGGCGGCTCGTTCAGCGTCCTCGTCCGCATCGAGAAGCTCGGCGCTGGCGCGGCGTACAGCCCGCTCGTCGCCGAGCTGTTCGCGGCCGCCGGCCAGCGTGACGCGTCCGGCAACGACGTCGCGCCGACCAACTGGGGCACGTACGAGTGGCAGCCTTACCCCGAGGCGCTCGACGGCGACAAGACCGCCAAGGGCGACGCGCTGCACTCGGCCGTCAAGTTCCCCACGAGCTACCTCGTCGACAACCTGTGGGTCTCGGGCGCGAAGGGCACCGTCGCCCTCAACCTGTCGCTGTCGGGTCAGACGCTCAAGCTGACGATCAACCAGGCGGTCGTCACGGCCAAGTACGCGGCCGACCACAAGACGGCAAATGCGGGCATCATCTCGGGCGTCCTCGACACGACCGAGCTGACGACGGGCATCAAGAGCATCGCGGGCAAGATCTCGTCGAGCCTCTGCGACGGCACGACCATCGACAACGTGCTGATGCAGATCTCGGGCGCGTCCGACATGATGAAGGACGGCACCCAGGGCGCGGGCACCTGCGACGGCATCTCGATCGGCCTCGGCTTCGAGTCCGAGCAGACGATGATCGGCTCGGCGGCGCCGCCGGCGCAGCCCGGCAAGGGCTGCGGCGAGTTAGCCTCGCTCCCATCCTCTGGGATGAGCCATGCGGGCGGGTCGGCGACGACTCGCCCGCAGGGCTTTTGTAAGTGCCACGAGGCGTGGCGCCCTGGCGGCGACGGCGCCTCGATCGGCCTCGGTTCGAGGCCGCGCGCGCCTCGATCGGCGTGGCCTCGCCCGCTCTCGCCGCGGGGCGTTGGCTCGGCTCGCGGCGCTTTTGTGCGGGTGACGAGTCTGCTACCAGTCAGACGATGAGCGAGGGCAAGGTCACCGTCGAGCAGCGCGGCCACGTGCTCTGCATGGGGCTGGCGCGCGAGGCGAAGCGCAACGCGTTCGATCTCGAGCTCTACCGAGGCCTCGCGCGGGCCTACAAGCGCCTCGACGACGATCCCGACGCGCGGGTCGGCGTTCTCTTCGCCCACGGTCCGCATTTCACGGCGGGGCTCGATCTCGCGGCGTGGACGCCGGTGTTCGCGTCTGGCAGCTGGAGCGTCCCCGACGACGGCCTCGATCCGCTCGGCCTCTTCGGCCCGCGCGTCTCGAAGCCCGTCGTGTGCGCGGTGTCGGGCATCTGCTTCACGATCGGGATCGAGCTGCTGCTCGCGACCGACGTGCGCGTCGCCGCCGATGACACGAGGTTCGGGCAGATCGAGATCAAGCGCGGCATCTTCCCGGTCGGCGGCGCGACGGTGCGGCTGCCGCGCGAGCTCGGGTGGGGCAACGCCATGCGCTACCTGCTGACCGGCGATGAGCTCAGCGCGACAGAGGCCGCGCGCCTCGGCCTCGTTCAAGAGGTGACGGCGCCCGGCGACCACGTCACCCGCGCCGTCGCGCTCGCCGAGACGATCGCGGCGCAGGCGCCGATGGGCGTACAGGCGACGTTGCTGTCTTCTCGCGCGGCGCTGCCGAGAGAAGAGGGCGATGAGGCGCGGAGGCTGCTCGAGCGGCTCGCGCCGATCCTGGCGAGCGACGACGCGCGCGAAGGGCTCGCGTCGTTCGTCGAGCGACGCGCGGCGAGGTTCAACGGGCGTTGAATCGCGCGCGCGCGGCGCTCGTGTCGCTCGCCCTCACCTCCGCATGCGGCGGTGGGGGCTCGAGGTCGGCCGCGCCCGTCACGCCCGCCGCGCGCCCATCCGCCGCGCTGACGACGCCGCTCGATCGCTCACGGTGGCTCCCGGCGTCGCTCGGTCGCGCGCCGTCGCTCGAGCGACTTCCCGATGGCACCCGGCGTGGCACGGTGGGCCGCGTCCGGGTGGAAGAGCGTCCCGACGGCTCGCTTCGCGCGGCGAGAGAGCTGCTGCCGTCCACCCGCCCATCGACGGCGCTGTCCCTCCCCGAGCGTCTGGGCGGGGGCTATGTCTTCGCGTCGCCCGGCAGCCCGTCGCTGGTACACCACGCGCCGTCATTCCTGGGACCGCTGAAGCTCATCGCGCGCGCGCAGTCATCTCCGGTGACGCTGGTGCCGGCTCGCGATCGCCTGCTGATCGCGACGCGCGAGCGCGTGGACGCGGTCGAGCTGACCACCGGGCGCGCGGTCGCGCCCGCGTCGCTCCCGCCGTACACGCGCTTCGCTGGGGGCGCCTACGCGGCCCCCGATCGGGCGCTCTACCTGCTCGACCTGTGGGGGCTTGTCGAGACGCACGATGGCGGGCAGACATTTTCGAGGGTGGACTTGCCCGGCGCGCGGGGCGTCGCGCTCGAGGATGGTCAGCTGCTCGCGGTGACGCCGCTCGCGCGCTTCAGCGTGGACGCCAACGGCGAGACGTCGCTCGAGGGACCGCTGTCGGCGAGCGCGGCCCCGGCGCGGCCCCTCCCCCCTCCGATGCTCGGCGCGCCGCCGCTGCTCGCGGCCGTCGAGGGCGGGTGGCCTGTGTCCGAGGACGCGCTCGTCGTCGCGCGGCGCGGCTGGGTCGCGGTCGTGGGCGCGGCCGACGGAGAGGTGCTCGCGCGGTCGCGCGCGATGCCCGACGAAGAAGACTCCGACTGCCTGGCGATCCGGTTCGGCGTCGACGTGGGCTTCGTCTGCGGAGGAGAGGGCCGCGGCACGCGCGTCTACGCGTTCGTCCCCCCCAGCTCGGCGCGCCTCGCGTGGTCGTGGAGCACCCCCCGGATCGTGGCGCCGTCGGGCAACGGCGGGCTCGTCGTGCACGGCGGCTGCGCCGACGGGCCATCACAGCGCGGGCTCGTCTGTGTCATCAGCCCCGGCGGCGCCGCGCGCGACGTGCGCATCACCGGCGACGTCGGCGCGAGCCGTGTCATCGCGCTCGCCGACGGCGCGGCCGCGGTGCTGGTCCCGCCGCGGGGCGCGGACGACGGCTCGCTCACCGTGGTCGCGCCGAGCGGCAGCATGAAGCGAGCGCCGCTCAGCCTGCCCGAGCGTCCGGCGCTGCGGCGCGGCCTGTGGCTCGAGGGCGTGCAGGAGGCCGGCGACGGCGAGCTGACGGCGTGGGTCGAGGCAGGTGGCTCGATGACCGGCGTCCGTGTGTCGAAGAACGGTGACGTGCGCGCGGGGGCGTCTCGCACCGAGCCGTTCGTCAGCGTGAGCGGGCTCGTCGGCGCGGCGCTCTCTCCGAGCTCAGGGCGCGCGTTCGAGACGCGCGACGGTGGCCTGACCTGGGACGCGATCGCGCTGCCGGACGCGGGTCAGGGCGCGCTCGCGGGACCAGGGCTGCGATGTGGCCAGGCCGGCTGTGTCGTCTCCTTCGAGCAGCCGTGGCTCCGCGTCGGCTGGGGCGCGCCGCGCGATCCAGGCGAGCTCGCGCCGCCCGAGGAGACCTCGCTGCCGCCGCGCCGATCCTTCTTGCGCCGACCGCGCGCGCTGTCGTGCGAGCTCGTCTCGGTCGAGGCTCCGCCGACGCGATCTCCTCTTCGGGGCGACGCGCACCTGCCCGAGTTCCTCGGCGTCGCGCCGCCCGAGGTGCCCGAGGGCTCGCGCTGGGTCTCCGAGCCCGTGCTCGGCGCGATGGGAGCGCGGCTCTACGCGTGGGCGCCGCGCGGCGCGAAGGGAGGCGGAACACGCTTCGTCGCGCGCTACGTCGACAGGTTCGCGAGCGACCGTCCCGTGCGCTCGACCGCCGTCACGCGCGCGCCGTTCGCCGACGAGGCCGCGCTGGTCGACGCCCTCGGACGCGACGGCCCCGGCCTCATCGTGCACGGCCTCCCCGATCCGGGCGGCGCGGGCGTGCTGCTGTCGGCGTGCCGCAGCGGACGTGAAGATTGTGATCTATATGGCGCGGCGGACGGGCGCTCGCTCACGCGGCTGCCGGTCGCCGAAGAGCTCGGCCTCGGGAGGGCGATCCCGCCGAGCGCAAGCGCGGTCCTGCTCGACGACACGTGGTTCCTCGCGCTGTCGCACGCCAACGAGGCCGTGGTCGTGCGCCTCGAGCCCGAGGGCGCGCGGGTGCTCGCGAGGCTGCCCCGCCACGGCTCGCCGCCGCTCGTGCGGCTCACGCGACCCGCGCGCGCGCGGGGGCTGGGTCTGCTGGTGCGCGGTCAGGGCACCTTCGACAAGAGCGACGAAGATTTCCTGCTGTTCCCGATCGATCCCGACTCTGGCGCGAGGGCCGCGCCGCTGCGGCTGGTGTCGGCCGACCTCGGCGGACAGGCACCTCCGCTGTGCACCGACGACGACGACGGCTGGCTGGCAGAGGTCCCGTTCGGCTATGCGCCGAGGCTGACGGGTGCCCAGATCGGCGACGTCGAGCTCCGCGCGCGCCTCGATGTCGGCGTCGCCTGCACCGACGCGCTCGCGGGGCGCCTGCGCGCGGCGCCCACGTCGCCCAGGGCGACCGTCAAGGCGGTCGGCTGGCCGATGGTCGCGCTCGGTCCGGGCGGCGCGCGGGTCACCGCGAGCTGCCGCTGAGCGCCGCGCGAGGGTTCGCGCCGTTGGGTTCGTCGCGCTCGAGGGCCCGCGCTTGGCTTTGTCGCGAGGACAAAGCACGATTCGACTCTCCATGAGGACTTCACTTCGAGCTCTGTCCACCCTGACCCTGGCCGCCACCGGCTTGATCCCCTGGAGCGCGGGCGCCGCCCCCAAGCTGCGGGTCAGCGTCGATCAGCGCGGCGATTTCGTGATGATCGGCAACACGCTGGGGCAAGATTGCGCGGCGGGCGTGCCGCTCCCCAAGGTCGGCGACGTCGGCGCGTGCGGGGTGCAGACCTCGGACTCGGCGCCCGACCTGCTCTGGCGCGCCGACTGGCCATCGCCTGGCAAGGCCACCGCCGACAAGACCGTCACGTCGAGCAACGCGAGCAGCGCGGCGGTGCTGGCGCTGCCGGCGACCGCCTCGATCACCCACGCCTACCTGCTGTGGGGCGCGACGCGGGCGGCCGGCGCGGACGACCTCGTCACGCTGTCGCGTCCGGCGGGCGGCTCGACGGCGGCGAAGGCGCTGCAGACGTGGACGAGCACGAGCGACGCGTACACCGCCATCGCGGACGTCACCGCCTTCGCGCAGCAAGAGGGGCCGGGGGTCTTCCATGTGTCAGACGTCGGGGTCGACGCGCTCCTCGACCGCGACCAGTCGGTCGCGTTCGCGGGCTGGACGATGATCGTCTTCTACGCCGACACGGCGGCGCCGCTGCGCAACCTCTCGCTGTTCGACGGGCTCGATCCCGTCTCGAACGGCAACGCCGCGAGCGCGACGCTCTCCGGGTTCCTCGTCCCGGCGTCGGGCTTCGCCGGCAAGCTCGGCGTCGTGTCGTTCGAGGGAGACGCGTCGATCGCCGGCGATCAGCTCTTCTTCGGCGGCGGCGCGCCGCTGTCCGACCCGCTGAACCTGTCGGACAACTTCTTCAACAGCACGCACAGCTACCTCGGCGCAGCCGTCAGCGTGGCCGGCGACCTGCCGCAGACCAGCGGCGAGCCCGCGAGCATGTCGGGGATCGACCTCGACGTCGTCGACATCACCTCGAAGCTCACGCCCGGCCAGCAGACGGCGCCGTTTCAGGCGACGAGCAGCGGCGACGCCTACTACCTGGCGGCCTTCGTCACCTCGATCACGACGTACAAACCCGACTTCGGCGGCACGCTGAAGACGGCGGTCGACCTGAACGGCGGCGCGCTGCTCGCCGGAGATCGGCTCGAGTACTCTATCGTCGTCACCAACTCTGGCGACGACACGAGCGCGCAGACCCAGCTCACCGACCTCTTGCCGACCGGCGTCACGTTCGAGCCAGGCTCGCTCGCCATCACCGCGGGCGCGGGCCAGGGACCGAAGACCGACGAACCCGGCGACGACGAGGCCGAGTACGTCGCGGCGACCCGGACCGTGATCGCGCGGCTCGGCGCGGGCGGATCGCTCGCCCCCGGAGACTCTGTCACCGTGAGGTTCGTCGTCACGGTCGACGCGGGCGTCTCTGGCGCTCTCGCCAACCAGGCGAGCGTGAGCGCGGCGGGGCAGCTGGGCGCCTCGACGTCGAGCTGGGTCTCGGGTTCGACCCCCGGAGACGGCGCCCCCACGGTGACAGTGATCGATCAGTGTGACGCCGATCCCGCCTGCGTCGGCGGCCACTGCGACACCGGCGCGAGCCCGAAGCTTTGCGTCGACTGCCTCTCCGACGCTCACTGCGGCCCCGGCGAGTGGTGCAGCGCGAAGAGCTGCGTACCCTGCGCGCCGACCGATCTCTGCGGGGACAAGGACGGCGACGGCCTGTCCAACGCGCAAGAAGACAAGCTGAAGACACAACCAGATAATCCTGACACTGACGGAGACGGCCTGAGCGACGGCGCAGAGGCCCCGGGCGGCGCGGCGATCGACTCGGACAAAGACGGCACCATCGATCCCCTCGACGCCGACGACGACGGCGACACCCTGCCAACGAAGCAAGAGATGACGCTGACGCAGGCGTCGGGCGTCCCCGACGACGTGGACGGCGACGGGCGGCCCAGCTGGCTCGACACCGACGCTGACGGCGACGGCAAGCTGGACAAGGACGAGGGAACCCTGGACGCCGACGGCGACAAGATCCCCAATTTTCTCGATCCCAATGACGCGGACGGGCCGCTCGGGGACCTCGACGGAGACGGCGTCGTCAACGCGAAGGACAATTGCCCACTGATCCCCAACCCCGATCAGGCGGACGTCGACAAGGATGGCGTCGGCGACGCCTGTGACGGCGGAGCGGGTGGCGCAGGCGGCGCAGGCCAAGGCGGCGCGGGACAGGCCGGTGCAAGTCAGGGCGGCGCGGGACAGGCAGGCGCAGGACAGGCTGGTGCAAGTCAGGGAGGCGCAGGACAGGCTGGTGCAAGTCATGGAGGCGCTGGGCAAGGCGGCGCCGCTGGCAAGGCCGGCGCAGGGCAAGGCGGCGTCGCTGGCAAGGCCGGCGCAGGGCAAGGCGGCGCCGCTGGCAAGGCTGGCACGGGTCAGGGCGGGACGGCTGGCAAGGCA
>CAUJFL010000018.1 GCA_963169165.1 Myxococcota bacterium
CTCATCTTCACCGAGGACGCGCGCCGACAGTATGTGAGGTTCTTCGCCGACGCGCTCGACGGGAAGCCTCCGACGATCGTCGCGCCTTGACGGGCGCTCAAGCGTCAGCGGTCGGCGCGCGCATCACCTGAGGGTGCTCGCCGAGGTGGATGATCCCCAGCCACGCGAGCGCGCGCATCACGACGTAGGCAGGGTCGACCTCGAACCACCGCGCCGCGAAGCACGGGCTCATGCCGTACTTGTGGTGGTTGTTCTGAAAGAGCTCCCCGAAGGTCAAAAAATCGAACGGCAGGGTGTTGCGGGACTCGTCGCCGTTGTCGAAGTTGCGATAGCCGTACATGTGGCCGCACCAGTTGACGATCGCGCCGTGGATCGGCCCCATCACATAGTGAAACGGCAGCAGCAGGTAGATCCACCAGTGGGTGGCCAGCGCCACGTAGACGGCGGTGTAGGCGAGGATCCACGCGCCACGCGCGAGCCAGTTCTGGCCGAGGCGATCGAGGGCGGGCCACTCGGGCGTGCCGCCGTCGAAGCGCGCCTCTGGCTCCTCGCGGCGGTAGGCGTAGGCGTCGTAGCGATGCTTGGTGAACAGCATCATCGATACAACGTTAGAAAAATTGGTTGGTGAATGCGGGTCCTTCGGCGTGTCGCTGAACGCGTGGTGCTGCCGGTGCAGGATCGCGTAGCCGCGCGGATCGAGGTAGCTCGGGCCCTGGGTCAGGTACGTC
Source organism: Myxococcota bacterium (assembly GCA_963169165.1). Classification (GTDB taxonomy): domain Bacteria; phylum Myxococcota_A; class Polyangia; order Polyangiales; family Polyangiaceae; genus JADLFU01. The sequence goes on from CAUJFL010000018.1 coordinate 729, forward strand.
ATCAGGTGGAAGAAGCGCTCCCACCCGCGCGACATCGAGAACATCCGGTGCGCGCCGTAGCGATGCAGGAAGAAGGTCTGGAAGAAGACCGAGATCGCCCAGTGGCCGACGAAGAAGCAGGCCAGGATCAGGTTGCCGCGGGTCATGACTGCGAGGGCGTTCCTACCTCATCATTCGTCACAGGCGGCGCGCTTTCGCCACGGCGCGTCGTAAGAGCGAGCGCGCGAGGTCGTCATAGAGCGTGGCCTCGGCGTCGCTCCCGCGCGCGCGCGCGGCGGCGGCGAGGCGCGTGAGGGTCGCGCGGGCGAGCGGTGACAGCGCGGCGCGTGTCTCGGCGTCTCCCTCCTCGAGGCGCGCCGAGAGCAGCGCGAACAGCTCGAGATCGCGCTCGGACCGCTCGAGCAGCGCCGCGAGCTCGAGCACGACGTCGAGCCGAGAGGGATCGGCGCGCACGCTCGCGGTGAGCTGCTCGATGCGGGCCTCGCCCTCGTCGCCCGTCTCGGCCGAGGGTGGGTCGAGCGCGAGCGCGCGCGCCGGCTCTTCGTGGGCGTCTCGGCGCGGGGGCGACGCGACCTGTGCGGGCTCGCGCGCGTCGGGACGAGCGAGCTCGGTCGACACGCGACGAAACCTCGCGACGACGGCGCGATCCCGCGGCGCGAGCGACAGCGCGGCGGCGAGGTGCGCGCGCGCGGCGTGGAGGTCTCCACGATCTTCTTCCTCGAACGTCGCGGCGTCCTCGAGCCACCGCGCGGCGTCGTCCGGTGCCGCGCGGGTCGCGGCGAGCGCGTCGCGCATCCGCGTGAACGCGAGCGAGGCGGCGGCGCGATCCCCGAGCCGCGCGAGCGCCCGCCCCTCCACCCAGCGAGCCTGCGCGTGCTCCGTCGCGCCGAGCGGGACCGAGCGCGCGCGCGCGATCGCGAGGGGCAGCTCGCCGAGCTCATCGAGCAGCAAACGCGCGAGCCTGACCGCGGCGTCGTACCGCGTCGCGCGCCGCCGTTCGGCGAGGAGTATCGCGCGGGACAGCACGTCGGCCGCGCGCGTGTGCCGCCCGAGCGAGCACAGCGCCTCCGCGAGCAGCACGAGCGCGTCCTCGTTGGTCGGTCGATACCGGAGCGCGCGCTCCACGAGCGGCGCCGCGAGCCCCGCCGCGCCCCGCGCCGCGAACGCCCGCGCGGCGTCGAGCAGCGCGCGCTGCTTGTCGTCTGGCGTGCGACCCGCGGCCTCGAGGTGCGACGCCTCGGCGAGCGCGGCGGCGACATCTCCCCTCGCGAGCGCGGCGTCGAGCCTCAGGCTCCGCAGCGAGGCGCTGGTCGGGGCGCGCGCGACGGCGGAGGACAGCAGCGAGAGGCGCTCGGCGGGATCGTCGGTGAGCGCCGCGGCGGCGGCCAGCGCGCGCGCGGCCAGCGGCGCGAACGGCTCACGGTGCGCGGCCGACTCGTAGGCGGCCCTGGCCGAGCGTGCGTCGCCCGAGGCCGCGAGCACGGCGCCGCCGAGCGCGCCCGCGTCGAGCAAAGGTCCCGCGAGCGACAGGGTCGACAGGGCGGCCTCGGCGCGCTCGCCCGTCGCGTGATCGAGGTCTGCGAGGCGCCGCGCGAGCTCGGCGTGGTGCGGCGCGAGCTCGAGCGCGCGCAGATAGCCCTGTCGTGCGGCCGCGTGCGCTCCCCGCAGCAGCGCGTCGTCGGCCGTCGCGGCGAGCTCGGCCGTCTCGAGCGCCGCGAGCGTCGGCACGTCGAGCTTCGGCGGTGACACGTCTGTCTCCGCGACGAACCGGAACCCCTCGACGCTCGCCGACAGGGACGACAGCACCACGCCCGACGTCGACGGCGCGCGCGCGCCGATGAGCGGCAGCGCTGCGCGGAGCACCCGGCCTGCGACGTCGTCGAGCACCGCGACGCTCCCCGCGCGCGCGCCGAGGCCCTTGATCGCCGCGTCGAGCGCCCCGAGCGCCGCCTGGTGCGCGGGCATCGCGAGCCCTATCGCGCGCGCGCGCACGACGACCAGCCGCGCGCGGCCGTCGACAGGTGCCCAGAGGACGTCGAACGCGAGCGCCGCGTCGGGGGTCGCGACGCCCACCGTCGCGCCGCCCTCGCGAGGCAACAGCGTGACCTCGGCCGCGCCGTCGGGCGAGAGGCGCCGCTCGAGCGCGCGCGACAGCGGCTCGCGCAGGCAGGTCAAGGCGAGCCGAGAGAGCGCACCGCGGCGGTGGCGAAACCGCGCGACGCCGCCCGACAGATCGACCGGAAAGACCAGCCCCGGCAGCGTCGTCGACACCGCGTCGATCCGCAGCGGCCCCAGCGTCGTGCCCGTCGCCGACTCGAGCCCGAGCCCGGCGCGCGACACCGACAGCTGCAGCTTCAACGCGTCGTCCGGGGGGCGTGGCGCCGCCGCGGCGGCCTCTGCCGGGCGCAGGCGGATGGGGTGCGACGACGAGACGGGGGCCACGCGCCGAGGATCGTAGCCCGCGACCGAGCCGGAGGGCCAAGCTCGTCGCGTGCGTCGCCCCGCGAGCGCTGCCGAGCGGAAGCGCCGGTGGTAGAAGGCTTCGATGACGGTGCGACTCGAGCGGATGACGGCCGCCACCGCGGCGGCGATCCTCTCCGGCCAGCGCCCGCCGGACGTGCGCGTCGCCGATGACTACCCCACCGAGTTCTCGGCCGGCGTCGCGTCGCAGGTCGCGAGCGGGAGCGAGCTCGGTCCGTACGTGATCATCTCGTCGGATGACGCGATCGTGGTGGGCGAGCTTGGCGGCGCGTTCGTCAACGACGGCACCGTCGAGGTCGGCTACGCCGTCGTACGGTCCCGCGAGGGGCAGGGGCTGGCCACCGCCGCGGTGCGCGAGCTGCTGCGACGCCTCGCGCTCCTGCCCGACGTTCGGCGCGTGGTGGCGCACACGCCGCTCGATCGCCCAGCGAGCGCGCGCGTCGTCGAGAAGGCAGGCTTCAGCTTCGTGCGAGAGGTCGATGACGTCCACGAAGGGCAGACGCTGCGCGTGCGAGAGTGGGTGTGGGCGCCTCGCCGTCACCTTTTATTAGCAAACAATCATCACACGTCGTCGAAGTCGGCTCGGTACCGTACGACGCCCGCGACGCCGCGCAGCCCGCCTGGCACGAGCTCTTGAACGAAGAAGCTGTCGTCGGGCGCTGGCTTCTCCCAGCGGAGCTCGTGAAGGCTCGCGCGCTCGAAGCCGTGGCGCGGGTAGTAGTCGGCGTGTCCCAGCACGACGCAGAAGCGGTGCGCGCCGCGCAGGCGGCGGAGCCCCTCGGCGATCAGCGCGCCGCCGATCCCTCGGCGTCGCACGCCGAGCGCGACCGCCATCGGCGCGAGCCCGACCCCGTCGAAGCGCCCGCCCGCGCCCTCGACGGTGACAGGTGAGAACGCGATGTGTCCGACGATGGCGCCGTCGAGCTCGGCGACCAGTGACAGCGTCAGCGCGCCGCTCGCCCGCAGCGCGTCGACGAGGCGCGCCTCGGCGTCGCTCTCGAACGCCGAGCCGTTCAGGCGGCGGATCTCGCTGACATCGGCCGGGGTCTCGTCACGGACCAGCGGGGGCACGGCGCGAGCCTAGCGCACGCCAGCTCACCGCGCGACGCACCGGCACGTCGGCACCGGCTGCACGCCGAAGGTCCCAATGGACGTCTCGGTCGAGGTGGGCGTCGAGGTCGAGCGTGACCAGACACGCAGCGAGCAACCGTCCGCGCCGATGACGTCGAGCCCGAGTCCGACCGAGAAGCGCACGCCGTCGCGAGCGTAGGTCTTCGCCAGCCCCCCAGCTCCGTGCAGCGCGTCGACGTCGGCGGGCTCGATCGAGAACGCGAACCCGAGCGAGTCGCGCAGCGTCGTCAGGGCCGCGCGCGCGCCATCACGGCAGGCGCCGTCCGCGGCCGAGCCGTCCGTGAGCTTGCCGCGCGGCTCGCGGCTCGCGGAGCAAGTGAAGGCGCCCATCAGCGCGAGCGCGGCGGCGCCTGTCGCGGCCGCCGCGCCGAGGAGCATCGCTCTCCACGGAGCGGCGTCACCCGCGGAGGCGGGGCCGTCGGTCACGTCGCGGCGCCCGGCTGGACTCGCACGTACGGCGCCAGCCGCGCGCGGAACGCGGGGGTCCACGGCGCCGGGCGCTTCGTCTCGCGATCCACCCGCACGAGCACGCGCGAGCCGGTCGCGAAGTCGAGGTCCTCGTCCATCGGCATCACGCAGAATCCAAACGTGAGGCTCGTCTCACCGAGGCGCTCGACCCAGATCCGAACGCGCACCTCGGTGACGCCCGTCACCGGCCGGTGGTACTCGATGTGGTTGGCGCGGACGAAATGCATGCTGTCGGGGTTGTCCTCGAGATCGAGCGTGCCGCCCCACCCGAGGCGCTGCCAGAACGAGCCGATCGTGCGCTCGAACAGCAGCAGATAGCGCGAGTTGTGGAGGATCTTGTACGCGTCCAGATCGTCGAAATAGACGCCGTGGACGTTCTCGTGAAAGCGGACTCCGGTCGAGAGGGACACCGTCGCAACGTAGTCGGTCACGCGCGGCGCGCCATCGCTCCGTGGGTCACGGCACGACGACGCGCAGCGCGCGCGCGGCGGCACCCTGTGGCCCGGCTGCGAACCGCCGCTCGCGCTCCGGGTCAAGGTGCGCCAAGGTCCCGCGCCATGCGCTCGAGCCTCGCGCCGTCCGACACCCGCCGCGCGCGCCTCTGGTCCGTCGCGGCGAGCGAGCGCGGCCGATGAGCGCGACGGAGAAGATCTCGCTCCTCGTCGGCTCGGACGCGGCGGTCGACGCGATGCTCGCCGAGATCGACGGGGCCACGAGCGAGGTGCTGCTGGCCATGTACTGGCTGGGTGACGACGAGGTCGGGCGGCGGGCGCTCGAAGCGCTCGGGCGCGCCGCCGAGCGAGGCGTGGCGACGCGCCTGATGGTCGACGGCTTCGGCTCGATCGGGCTCGGCTCGTCGGCGCTCGACGCGCTGCGCGCCCGCGGCGCCGAGGTCGTCGTGTTCCACCCGCTGTCGCCGTTCTCGAGGCGCTTCACGCCGGAGGGGGTGACGGTGCGAGATCACCGCAAGCTGCTCGTGGCCGATCGGTCGCGCGCCGTCGTCGGGGGCGTGAACCTCTTTCAGCCGTCGGGGCCGCCGTGGCGCGACTACGCCGCGCTGGTCGAGTCGTCGCGGGCCGTGCCCGTGCTGGCGCGGCACTTCTTCTCGCCGTGGGTGCGCGCGGGCGGGACGCCGCCGAGGGTGCGACCGCGGCGCGACGGGCCCTCCGAACTCGTCGAGGTCCTGGCCACCGGCGGGCTCCACACGGCGCGGACGGTGCGTCGCGCGTATCTCACGGCGCTGAGGACCGCGCGCGAGACGGTGCTGATCGAGCACGCCTACTTCGTCCCCGACGCGCCCGTGCTGCGCGCGATCAAGGAGGCGGCGGGGCGCGGCCTCGAGGTCCGCGTCGTGTTGCCCGAGTGGTCGGACGTGACGACGGTGTCGCTCGCGAGCCACGCGATCGTCTCTCGCCTGCAGCGCGCCGGAGCGCACGTCCACCTGTTGCCGGCGCCCATCCTCCACGCGAAGGCGGCCGTGATCGACGGCTGGGCCACCGTCGGCAGCGCGAACCTCGACCACCTGAGCCTGCGCAACAACCTGGAGCTCAACGTGGCGACGCGCGAGCGAGGCTTCGTCGCCGCGCTCGCCCGCGAGATCCGCGCCGACATCGCGCGGGCAGGTGAGCTCTCCCGGGCCTCGTGGCGCGCCCGCCCGCTGGTCCGCCGCTTCGCCGAGCGCGCCGCGTACCAGCTGCGCCGGGTGCTTTGATCAGTTGTTGACGCAGATGCAGGCGCTCGGGTCGCAGGTCCCCGGAGGCAGGCACTGCACCGAGTTGCAGCAGCCCTTGCAGAGAAAGCCGATGCAAGTGAGCCCGTCGCCGCACTCGCCGTTCAGGCCTCCGCACGGCAAGGTCACGCCGCAGTTGTTGGTGGCGAAGCCGCACTGATGCCCCTTGCACGCCTGTCCGTCGTCGACGCAGGTGCACTGGCCCTGCACACACTGGGTGCCCGTCGCGCACCCGGCGCCGCACTGCACGGTCGTGCCGCAGCTGTCCTTCACGCTGCCGCACTTCGCGTTGCCGCAGGGGTTCGGCGCCGGGGTGCAGCCGCAGCCGCTCTGGCTCGTGCCCCCGCCGCAGGTCGCGGGGGCGACACAGTTGTCCTTGTGGGAGATCTGACCCGTGCTCGTGTCGCACGAGTCATCGGTGCAGGACTTGTTGTCATCGACGTTCACCGGGGTGTGAACGGGCCCGAGCGCCGGATCGCACTTGTCGGTCGTGCACGGGTTGCCGTCCGACAGCGTCGGCGGCGCGCCGGCCTTGCACAGGCCGTCGGGGCCGCAGCTCTCCTCGCCGTCGCAGGCGTTGCCGTTCGAGCAGCTGGTGCTGACGGTGACCGGCGCGTGGCTGCATTTCCCTGCGTCGCACGCGTCGGTCGTGCAGGGGTTGTCGTCGCCGCACTGCGCGGCCGAGGTGCAGCCCTGGCAACCGTCGATCTTCACGTGCTGGACGCCTCCCGGGTTGACGCAGCTGTCGGTGGTGCACGGGTTGTTGTCGTCCACGGCGATCGGATCGTGGCGCGCGCCCGTGGCGGGATCGCACTTGTCGTCGGTGCAAGCGTCGCCGTCATCGACCGGGATCGGCGTGTGGGTCAGCTCGCCGCTCTTGGGGTTGCAGGCGTCCTTCGTGCAGTGGTCCCCGTCGTCGACGTCGCGCGGCGTGTGCTTGACGCCGGTCGCGGGATCGCAGCTGTCGATGGTGCAGGGGTCGGTGTCCTCGGTGGGTACGCTCGCGTGCGTGACGCCGAGCTTGGGATCGCACTTGTCATCGGTGCAGGGGTCGCCGTCGTCGACCTTCGGCGGCGCGCCGGGCGCGCACTTGCCCTTGCCGTCACACCTCTCGACGCCGTTGCACGCGTTGTCGTCGCCGCACGCGGTGTCCGCTGGCGCCGAGGTGATCGTGCACTTGCCGTTGGCGTCGCAGGCGTCGTTGGTGCAGGGCTTGCCGTCGTTGCAGTCGGCGTGGGCCTTGCAGCCGTTGCAGCCCTGCACGGGGATGTGATGGACGCCCTTCTCGTCGCACGAGTCGGTGGTGCAGGGATCGCCGTCGCCGGGATCGATCTTGACGTGCTGGACGCCGCCGCCGTTGGGATCGCAGCTGTCGAGCGTGCAGCCGTCGCCGTCGTCGGTCGACACCGGCTTGTGCGTGATGGCGCCGGTCTTGGGATCGCAGGCGTCGACCGTGCAGGCGTCCTTGTCGTCGATGACCACCGGCTGGTGCGTCACGCCGCCGGTCGCGGCGTTGCAGGTGTCGATCGTGCACTTGTCGCCGTCGTCGACGGCGATCGGCGCGCCCTTCGCGCAGGCGCCCGCGCCGTCGCAGGACTCGTCGCCGTCGCATTTGTTGGCGTCGTCGCAGGCCGCGCCCTTGGGCGCCGCGACGTTCACGCACTTTCGCTCGGATGAGCACCCGTCGAGGGTGCAGGGGTTCTTGTCGTCGCAGTCGGCCGCCTTGACACACGCGCCGCCGCCCGGGGTCGTCCCGGCGCCGCCTGCCTTGCCCGGCGCGCCTCCCGCCGAGGCCCCGGCGCTGCCCGCGGCGCCAACCGAGCCGGCGGCTCCCGCGGACGGCGCGGCGCTCTCGAACGTATCCCCGGAGCCGCACGCCACCACGGACGCCGCGCACAGCGCGCCGCAGAAGAGCAGCGCCTTCAAGACATGTGATCGCATGAGGACAGTCTACCGACGATCGGCGCGCTGTCGCTCAGGATCGCAACGCGTCGAGCTCCTTGCGGACGGCGCGCAGCTCGCGGACGAGCCCGCCGTGTGACTCGGACAGCTCTCGCAGCAGCGAGAGCGCGCGGTGAACCTCGACGCCCGAGAGCTCGTCGACACCTGCGCCGAGCCTGGCGAGCGCGCCGAGCTCGAGCAGCGCGCGCTCGACGGAGCGGAGCCTGGCGCGGACCGGCTCGAGCCGAGAGTCCGCTGCTCGATCCGCCTCCTCGCGCCGCGCCTGCGCGACCCTCGCCGAGAGCCGGGCGCTCGCGAGCGCCGCGAATTCGAGCAGCGCCGCGCGCTGATCGTCGCAGAACTGGCGGGGCACGACGTCGAGCACGCAGAACGTCCCGATCACCTGGTCGCGGTGGCGCACCGGCGCGCCGAGGTACGCCCGCACGCCGTACGTGTCGACGAGCTGGCGCGGTACGCGCACGTCGGCGCGGGCGTCGGACACCTCGAACATCGCCTCGTCGCGGACCACGAACTGACAGAACGACTCGCAGCGCGACGTGGCTCGCGAGCGCGCGAGCTCGGCGGGCGCCCCCGCGTGCGCGTAGAACCACTGCACGCGCCCCGCGACGAGGCTCACGAGCGCCATCGGGACCCCCAACTTTATCGCCGCGGCGCGCGCGAGAGACTGCAGCTCCTCGTCGTCAGCTCCGTCGAGCAGCGCCTCGTCGATCGCGCCCAGCCTGTCCGCGTCGTCCAACCCCGCCATGCGAGAGAGCGTACCCGGTCGCCGCCCGTCGTCGCAACCCGGGTCAGCCGCAGGCGACGCGCTTGATGGGCGGCCCCGGGCGCACGGTCGCGCGCGTCGTCGAGAAGCTGTCACCGTCCACGATCACGCGCGTCGCCCGCGGGAACGTGACGTCGAGACGCGCGAGCAGCGCGTCGAGCGCGGCCGCGCTCCCGAGCGATCGCCCGAGCAGCGCGCGGGGAGACGCGAGCGCGAGCGCGGAGGGTGACGCCGTCGACGCGACCGCGTGTACCCGGTCGAGCCGCTCGCGCGCGCGGTACGTGACCTTCACGCCGAGCCCCACGTCGCGCAGCGCCGACGCGACGATCAGTGAATATGCGTCGCCCGGCAGCGCGCGCCCATCTGCCTCCACGCGCGCCTGCACTCGCGCGAGCACGCGCCCCGCGGTGGGACGACCGAGGGGCGCGCCGAGCGCGATCTTCAGCGCGAGCCCCGCGGCGGCCGGCAACCCTCGCGGCGACGCGTCGTACTCCTCGAAGAACCCCGAGACGAGCCCCGCGCCGAACGTGAAGCCGACGAGCGCGCGACCGTCGTCGAGCTCGACCGAGATCGTCGGCGCCGTGACGACGCTCTTCGAGCAGAGGGCGGCGCGCGCCTCCTCGACGACGCGACCACGGCTCCCCATCGCCCGCGCGGCGGTGCCCACGGTGCCCGCCGCGACGAGCGCGACCTCCGGCAGGGCTCCGCGGCGGGCGAGCGACGACAGCGCGGCCAGGTGCGAGCCGTCGCCGCCGACGATCACGACGCGCGTCGCCGGGTGCGCCTCGACGCAAGCGTCGAGGTCGGCCAGGTCCGACGTGAAGACGACGCGCGCAGGCAGGTGAGAGAGCGCGGCGGTGAGCGAGGGCTCGCGCGCGATCCGGCGCGCGCGCCGGTTGACGAGGACGAGGGTCGACACGAGGCGCTCGCCTTCGCACGTCGCGGTCTGCCGACCAAGCGCCGCCCGTTTTCGGCTACACTGCCCGCCGATTGCGCAAGCTCACCTGGCTCGCCCTCTTCGTCTGTGTCGCCGCGTGCGCCTCCGCCGGCGGTGACGACGCGCCCGAGATCGTCAGCGGCGGCGTCGCGGGCGCGAGCGCGGGCGGCGAGGGACAGGCGGGCGTCGGCGGCGCGATGCTCCCCGACGGCGGCGCGTTCCCCGACGCGAGCGCCGCGGGCGCGGGCGGCGGCGCGGCGGTCCCCGACGCGGCCGCGGCGGGACAGGCCGGCGAGGGCGGCGCGTCTCCGGGCGGCGCGGCGGGGGCCGCGACGAGCGGCGGCGCGGGGCAGGCGCAGGCAGGCGCGCCGAGCGGGCCATGCGCGGGCAAGTCCGACGGAGAGGTCTGCGCCGCGACGAGCGCGCCTTGCAAGAACCCAGGGGTCTGTCAGGCCGGGGCTTGCACACCGATAACCAATAAAGCTGACGGTGCCATTTGTGATGATCCGAAGTCGCCCTGTCAGACTCCAGGCGTCTGCGCGTCCGGCGCCTGCGGCGCGCCGAAGGCCAAGCCCGACGAGACGGTACCGGACGCCTCCAAGCCGTTCACCCGGTGCTGCGGCGGCGCGTCGACGAGCGTCACCACCAACGGGCGCTGCGGCTCGTGTGACATCGCGTGCAACGGCGCCAACGGCGAGTCGTGTCAGGCGCGGTCCAACGCCGGCCACACTCAGTATTATTGCGCTGGCTGCGTGGCCTCGGCCTCGTGCTGGTCGGGCTGCTGCAGCACGTCGTATCCGGCCACGAAGAACGTCTGCGCGGCCAGCGACTGCAAGGGCGGCTGCACGAGCAAGTGCCCCAAGGGGACGCACTGCAAGTCGGGCGAGTCGCTGGGCATGTCGAACTGGTGCGAGCCCAACTGAACGCGGGCTTCGGGGCGTGATTCGAGCCGTGCGACGCGGAGGACTCCCTCGGCATCCTGCACCCTTGGAACCAGCTGAACGTCGCGTGCCCAAGGAGGCGCCCCTGTCAGGTGAGCGCCGCCGAGGCGCCTGGCGTCGGCGGGATGCTCGCGAGGACGCGCTCCCTGAAGGGCACGTGGGGCCCGGCGACCCGCGCGCGCTCGGGCGCGCTCTCCGGCGCGTGCAAGCGCATTGGGTGCTCCGCGCGCTCCCCGCCTCGTCACTTCTCGAACAGGTCCCGGCACGCGGCGACGTCGAGGACCGGGGGGAGAGGAGGCTCGGAGTAGGAGCTGGGGAAGTAACAAGCGTCGGCCTTCATCAGCTTGAGGCAGATGGGGACGCTGCCGCCCTTCGACTCCTCACTCTCGGCGACGCCGCCCACGAGCACCGCCTGATGCCAGTCGCCGCGGCACGCCGCTTGCGATCCATATGCTGACTTGAAACCGCTGGGGTTGCACATCTCCCAGTTGTCACAGTACCGACGCGAGAACTCCTCGGCGTTCTCGCCGACGGTGGGCTTGTCTCCGCAGGCGACCAGGGACAGCAGACAGGCGGTGAGCAGCGACGCCCCGCGGCGCGGGGAGACAGGGCGGGTGACGGCACGGCTCGTCCCTCCAGGGGGGGTCATCGCTTCTCCTTGGGCTTCGGCGTTCGCGGCATGTCCATCTCCCACCACTCCACGTTAGGTGTGTAGCGTTGTGCGGTCGTGTCCCGGGTCCCGGTCTCGACGATGCGACCTGCGGGCGTGGGCTCATGGCTCGCGACCTCGACGTGCCTCGGCGGGGCGTCGGGGACGCGCGCGACGAGGAGCGTGAGGGGATCCAGCGCAGCGCGCACCCACAAGTCAACCATCGCAGCGCTCCCTGATCTCATCCATCGCCTCCTCTCTCGTCGTGTATCCCACCCAGCGCGTTTCGTCCCGGAACACCACCCAGCGGCCGGAGGCCGTCCAGGAGTCGTCGTGGTAGATGCTCCACGCTCGCCCGTCCCTGTCCCTGCGGCTGTAGACATGTTTGTGTGTCATGTGTCCCCTGGCGCTCCCTCGTCCCGCTGCTCTGCCGTCACCACCGGGTCACCGTCACCCGCTCGGCGTCCAGCACCTTGAACTCGACCCGCCGGTTGCGCGCCTTCCCCTGCGGGGTCGAGTTGTCGGCGCGCGGGCGATCCGGCCCGAAGAAGGCGAAGAGCAGCTTGTCAGCCGCGACGTGCTCGCGGCCCGTCAGGTGGGCGACGACGGCGCGCGCGCGGTCGCGGCTCAAGATCAGGTTCTTCGTCCGGTCGCCGACGTCGTCGGTGTGGCCCTCGACGAGCACCCGGCGGAACGCCCCGGCGGTCATCGCCTGCGCCACGTCGTGCAGCAGCCCGAACGACGCCGCCCGGATCACGGCGCTCCCGCTGTCGAACTCGACCGTCCCGTCGATCTCGACGCCGCGCGCGGTCAGCCGCGCCTTGCCGAAGCGGCGCGCACACCCGTTCTGCTTCGCGTCTCTGCTGCGCAGACCAGCCTCGTCGGGGCACGCGTCGCTGTGGTCGGCCACGCCGTCGAAGTCCCTGTCGGGGCAGCCCCGGTCGGTCGCGACGTCGTTCCACGGCCCGGCTTCGCTGGGGCAGGCGTCCTCGCGGTCGATGACCGCGTCCTTGTCGCCGTCGTCTCCGATGGCGAACGCGAAGAACGTCCTCACCCCCCTCTGCGCGACGAGGTGCAACGGGATGCGGAACGCCTTGCCCGCGAGGCGACCTCCCAGCGTCGCGTCGATGGTTCGGTCCGGCGGGCCGTCGAGCGCCTGGAACACCTCGACCCAGGCGCGGTAGGTCCCCTCGACGGGCTTGCGGTCACGCGGCGTGAAGATGTTCTCGACGTTGCCCGCGAGGCACCCGCCGCCGAAGGCGCCTCGACAGTCGACGTCGAGCGCGAGGCGCGACGAGCCACCCTGCCGGTGCCCGAAGAACACGTGCGCGCCGTCCGGGCCGACGGCGTGCAGGTCGAGGTCGTCTCCCGTGCTCCACGCCAGCGTCCACTGGAGCGCGCCGGGGGCGTAGCCGCAGTTGTTGTCGACCAGGCCGTCGCAGTCGTTGTCGACTCCGTCGAAGCAGACCTCCTGGCCCGACGGGGTGCACACCATGGAGAACGCTGAACGCGCCTCGTCGTCGCCGCGGATCGTGCCAGTGAACACCTGCTTGTCCGCCTCGGCGAAGGTCGCGCGCCGCGCCGCCCCTGCGCGGGCACGCTGCTTCTCCAGCCAGGGCTGGAGAGACACCTGGGCGATCGACTCTCCGGGCTGGCTCACCTGGCGCAGCGCCTCCGGCACCGACGCGACCGTGACCGACGCGAGGGGCGGCGAAACCTCGGCGAGCGCGGCCGCGTCGATCGCGGGGAGCTCGAAGCGAGTGTGCCCGCTGTCGTCGCGCTTGCCAGGGATCGGCGCGAGCCCGGGGACGTGGAGCTCGAGCGGCACCGCGGCGAGCGTCTGGGGAGAAGCGCAGTCCCTCTCCGTGCGGTCCCGCGCGACCGCCTTCACTGGCGACCCGCGGATCTCCGACTTGGACCCCGACAGGCCGACGAGTCCGCTGCCCAGCAGCACGACCGCGGTGATCCCGCCCACCGCTGCGACGGCGCGCAGGCAGATGGGCTTGTCCTTCTTCGAGCCGTCCGCGTTGTAGGCCTCGCTCGTGTCTCCCTTGCAGCTCTTCGGGTCGTCCCCCATCTTGGTCGCGGCGACGCCTGCTCCCGCTGCCGCCAACGTGCCCAGGCCTATCAGCGTCCAGTTCCCGACCTTCGAGGGCTCCTCTCGCTTGACGACGGTGAATTCCTCGACGGCCCGCTCGTAGCACTTGCCCCGCAACTTGACCTCACCGAGGACGGCGTCGTCTTTCAGCTCGAATTCCCCCTGGAGGCTGAGGGAATCCTGCTCCAGCCGGGGCGGCTGCTTCGCGTGCTCCACAGTGGTCGTGGTCGTGGTGCAGCCTGTGAGCGCCACGATCAGCGTGAGCGAGAGGAGAGGGCTCGGCGAGCGCATCGGCGCCCCTCTCAGCAATGGCCGTGCCGCGTGCGACGCCGCCTCGGCCTGCGGAATCGCGCCCCTTCATCGCGGCCCTGTCCGTCGGCGGACGTCCCTCGCGGACAAGTCGGACGTCCGTGGCGACCCTGGCGGTCGGCGAGAGCAGCACGGGCCGGGCCTCGGGCGAGGTGACGCCCGCCGCGCCGATCGCTGACGCCGCGCCTCGAGCCGACGCGGCGGAGACGTGGGAGACGACGCCCAGCGCGCCCGGCACCACAGCGTGCCGGAGCGAAGCCACGGACGCCGAGGCCAGCAGCCTCAACGCTCAAAGGCATGCTCAGGAATGCGCTTCACGGAGAGTGGAAGGCACACCATCCATCCAAGACAAGACTGACATCGAGCCTTCGTCCCCAGGTGCGTGCGCGGGCTCTTGCCACCCACGTCCCTCGGGCGCGCTCGGCGCAGCGGGCGCATGAGGCTCGTCGCACGGTCACTCACCCGCAGAGCGCGCGGGTCTACCTGCGCGGCCGAGGCATGCCCGAGGCGCAGCCCGCGCCGCGGCCCCCTTCACTGGCGGAAGGGTGCTTGCGCCGCAGGGCGCTCGGCGGCGCGGGCGAGGCGCGGGCGTGAGCCACGGCGCGACGACGTCGACACGATGTTCGTGCGACGGGCGTGTGGCACCCTGCGCGCGCGGCGCTGGATTTCGCGGCTCGTGTCGCGTAAGCCGCTCGTCGGAAGGCGAGCGCGCGTCGCCGCGACGGCGGTCCGGGTGGCGAGAGGCGCGCTCGGCGGGCTTCGCCCACTTCGGCACCTCGCCGACCGACTCCGAGACCTCGTTGAACTTCCCACGCACCAGCGCGACGCTCGCGAAGCGGACGAGGATGTCCACGCCCCGGCTGCGATGGTCGCTGGCCGCGCTCGCGGGCTTGGCCAGCCTGTCGTGGCCGACGCTGGCGCTCGCCGAGGACGCGCGCCCGATCCGCGTACTGCTCCACTGGCGCAACGACACCTCCGCCGCCGATTGCATCGATGAGGCGCAGCTGGCGCGCGCCGTGGAGGTGAGGCTCCAGCGACCGGCGTTCGTGCAAGACGCCTACGATCTCCAGCTCGACGGGGGGGTGGTGCGCGAGCGGGGGGCGCGCGTCGCGCGGATTTCGCTGCGCAAGGCCGACGGCGCGCTCATCGGCAAGCGCGAGCTGGAGAGTCGCGACGCGACCTGCAGGACGCTGGACGAGGCGGTCCCGCTGTCGGTCGCGCTGATGATCGACTACCAGCAGCGCGTCTCGAGGCTGCACGTCCCCGCGCTCCCGCAATCGGCGCCTCCCCCTCCGCCTTCCCGCCCCGCCTCTCCTCCCGCGGCAGCGCCCACGGGGCCGACCACGCCGCGGTGGCAGCTGGGCACGCGCGTGGGCGCCGGGGTGGACGCCGGCGCGCTGCCCGGCGCGACCTGGCTGGTGCTGGCCGGAGTCGAGCTGACGCGAGGTTGGTCGATGCTGCGCGCAGACGGCGTGTTCTTCGCGCCGAAGACGGCGACCCTCGAGCCTGGGCGGGTCTTCGTCACCGGATGGGGCGTCGGCGCCTCCGCGTGCGCGGTGTGGCGGCACGCGACCGACGTTCACACCGCCTACTGCCTGGGTGCCGAGGCCGGACGCCTGTACCTCGCCGGCTCCCGGTTCGTGCACGACAGCGACGCCGTGGCGACCCACGCTCGGGCCTGGGGTGGCGCCGAGGCCCGAGCGCGTCTCGTCGGGGCATGGTGGGCGGGGGTCGGCGCCCAGCTCGGCACGCCGCTCGTGGCTCAGCGCTGGGAGTTCACCGATGAGCGGGGCGACCCGTCACCGCTCTACTCGTCATCTCGCGTGGCTGGTCGGCTGCTCTTGACCCTCGGGTACTCGAGGTGAGCCGCGGATCAGAAAACCTCGGGGCACCGAGCAATTGTCCATGAATCGCATGCACTCCCCTGCGAACGCAGCGCCTCGCGTCGAGGAGTTGTTCGAGCAGCACGTGTCGTTCGTGTGGCGGGTGCTCGAGCACCATGGCCTGCGCGGAGCCGACGTCGAAGACGCCACCCAGGAGGTGTTCGTCGTCGTCGCGCGAAAGCTGCCGCAGCTCACCGCGGCGGCCCCGATCCGGTCGTGGCTCTACGGTATCGCTCGGCGCGTCGCCGCCGCGTCGCGCCGCAAGGCGCACACCAGGCGGGAGCAGCTCACCGGCGAGCTCCCCACCGTCGAGACGCCCGCCGACCAGCACGTCACCCTGGAACGGCGGGAGAACCTCGCGCGTCTGCGGGCGGTCCTGGAGGAGATGCACGAAGATCAACGGCTCGCCTTCGTGCTGCGCGAGGTCGAGCAGCTGTCCCTGCAAGAGGTCGCGGACGCGATGGAGTGCCCGCTTCAGACTGCGTACAGCCGGGTCAAGGCAGCCAGAGGCAAGGTAGCGGCGGCGTTCGCGGACGTAGAGCCCCAGGAGGGTCGAGATGAAGCCTGATTCCAGCCCGTCTCCCATCGAGCCCAGCCTCCCTGCCACGGCGCGGCAGGCGGTGTCCGACCTCCGCGCGCGAGGCCCGAGCGAAGACGCCCTCGTTCGGCTGCGAGCCCACCTGGGAGGCGGCGGATCTCCCGGTCCGGCCGGCGAGCCCGGACGAGGTGAAGGCGTCGAGCCTCCCCGCCCGCCAGGACGTGCGTCGGGATCGGCGTTCGGCAGGGCCGTCGGGGTGGTGGTCGCCGGCGCGAGCCTCGCCGGTGTCGGATGGTATGTCACCGCGCATCGCGCCCCGAGCCCGCCAGCGACAGGGGCGAGCCCCGCGGCGGTGTCGGCCTCGCCCAGCTCGACGCCCGAGCCTCGCGATCGCGTGCCCGTGGAGACGCTCGGCGCACCCGAGGCCAGCTCGTCGGCCGTCCCCACCAGGCCGTCGGCGAGGCCCGTGGTGAGCGGCGCGCCGAGCGCCGTCGCCGGCGGTCCTTCCGAGACGCAGCTCATCGGTCGCGCGCAGGTGCTCATCCACACCCATCCGCAGCAGGCGCTGAGGCTCTGCGAGGAGCACGCTCGCCGATATCCGAACGGGATGCTCGCGCAGGAGCGCGAGGTCCTCATGGTGGAGGCCCTGAAGCGGACCGGCCGGGACCGCGAAGCGGCCGAGGCCTCGGAGCAGCTCCTCCAGACCAACCCCGACACCGCGCACCGCAACAAGATCAAGGTGTTGATCGGGGACGGAGGAGCGGACTGAGCACGGAGCTCGGGAGCCCAGGGAGCGAGCGTCGGAGTCGAGCCGCGCGCGGGCGTGGCCGCGCCGACCGCGCCGCGAGATCTCCCGAAATCCATGCCGAGCCGAGCCGGCGCCACGAATTCGTTCGCGCGACTTCAGAAAGTTGGCGACTCCACGGCATGGCTGGCCGGAGGAGGCGTCGACCACGCCGAGCCCAGAAAGGCCCTGAAGACACAATGGCATCGAATCGGACCGCTCTCCTTGGCATGACCGCCCTCTTGACGGGGCTAGGCATCGCCGCGGCCTGCTCCGACGCCAGCAGCGTCGGCGACAATCGAGGTGGAGGGGGACCGGGCTTCCGAGCAGGAGCGGACGGGACGTGCGGCGAGGGGCTCGACCTGAACGGCAACGGGCTGGTGGACGAAGGGTGCGTGTGTGTACCCGGCACGAGCGAGGCGTGCTTTCGCGGGCCTCCGGCGGCGCGCCGGGTCGGTGAGTGCTCGGACGGCAAGATCTCGTGCAGCAGGAACGGTGAGTTCGGATCGTGGGGGGGCACGTGCGAAGGAGACGTGCTGCCCGCTGCGGAGCGCTGCAACGGAATCGACGACGACTGTGACGGGGCGGTCGACGAAGGGTGTTCGTGCGTGGCCGGCTCGTCGCGCGCGTGCCTGACGGACCTCGCCGGAGTTGGGCAGTGCAAGGCCGGCGCGCAGACGTGCGGCTCGGATGGCACCTGGACGCCCTGCGGCGGCGCGGTGCAGCCGACAGAGGAGACGTGCGGGGACGCCGTTGACAACGACTGCGACGGGAAGACCGACGAGGGGTGCGGTGTCGACGGCGGCACTGACGGCGGCACCGACGCACCCGACACCGGCGCGCCCGACGCCGACCCCCCCGACGCAGACCTCCCCGACGCCGGGCCGTGCGACGCCGAGAAACCCCCGCCGCGTCCCCTGGCGCCCACCTCCACGGGGCGCGTGACGACCTGGAAGCCGACGCTCCGCTGGTCGCTCCCACCGGGTGCGACCGGCGCCCGGGTCACGGTCTGTCGCGATCGTGCCTGCGCGTCGACGATCACTCAACTCGACGCGGTCGGATCGAGCGTCAAGCTGACGAAGGATCTCAGCCCCGGCGTGGTCTACTGGAAGCTCGAGCGGCTGCCCGCGGATGGAGCCGGCTGCCAGCCCAGCGCGACGTGGCAGTTCACCGTCGGCCCGAAGACTTCTCCCATCGACAGCTCGTGGGGAACCCAGCTGGACGCGGACGGTGACGGGTACGCTGACGTCATGGTCGCCGCGCATGGTGAGGGCGCGGACGACGGGAGCGGTCACGTCTATTACTTTCGTGGCGGCTCGAGCGGGATCGCGACCACCCCGACCAGCACCCTGTCGTGTCCATCGAGCAAGGCGTCCGGGTTCGGCTGGGCGCTCTCGAGCGCGGGCGATGTCAACGGAGATGGATACGCCGACGCCATCGTGGGCAGTTGGGGCGCGTACGCGCTGTGTTCCGGCCCGAGTCAAGGGCACACGACCGATCAGGCCTACCTGTACCTCGGAGGTCCCTCCGGGCTGGGGTCCACCGCCGCCGTCACGCTCGAGGGCCCCAACCCGAACGCCCCGTGTTGCGGCACCCAGTGCAGCTTCTTCGGTGGCGCGACCGCGGCGGCTGGCGACGTCAACGGTGACGGATACGCCGACGTCCTCGTCGGCACAGGAAACGTCGCCAAGACGTACCTCTACTACGGGGCGTCGAGCGGCGTCGATCCCAAGCCGGTCGTGCTCGCCGGCGGCTTCCCGACGAGCTGGTCGCAGACAGTGATGAAGACGGCCGGGATCGGCGACGTCAACGGCGACGGCTACGCCGACATCGCGGTCGGATCGGACGCCGCGGGGCTGGAGACCGCCGTCTACATGGGCAGCGCCAAGGGCATCGTGGCGACCCCCATCAAGCTGTCGATTGCTGGAGACTTCAGGACCCCGCAGTCGGTGGTAGGAGGCGACGTGAACGGGGATGGATACTCCGACCTGCTCGCGTACAACCCGACCGGCGGTAATCTCGGGGGGAAGTTCATATACCTCTACGCGGGCAGCGCGGCGGGAATCGCGACCACACCGACGAAGACCACGGGTTTTCCACGAACCGTCAGCATCCCGTACTGCGCGGTCTCGGATGTGAATGGCGATGGCTTCGCCGACGCGGCGTCGTGGGGGACCAACGGGGCCGCGCCTCAGCCGCTCGACTACTTCACGGGAGGCGCGCCTGGCCTCGCGAGCGCCCCGTCGGGGTCGGTGCCGCCCCTCGCGCCTTCGAAGCCATTTACTTACGGGCTCGTCGGCGCAGGCGACGTGAACGGGGACGGGTTTCAGGACGTCCTCGCCGGACTCTATGATCCCTTCTCGGGGATGAAGAAGGCCGTGCTCCTGTACGGCGCCGCCAGTGGTCTCAGCGGCGCGAAGTCACAGAGCATCGAGGCCCCAGCGGCGCAACCACCCACGTTTGGCGCTCATGTCGGCGCGTCCGGCGCCGGCATGTAACTGAACCGACGCTGGGCGATGGAGCCCCTTCGCCTCGAGCGCCGGACTCCGCGCGTCCTCGGTCGAAGCCCTCCTCGGCCTGCTCCGCGCGCCTGTCGTCATCGAGCCCCGCGCGCGGAGACATGGGTAGGATGCCGCGCGATGCGCCTCTGCCCTACCTGCTCACAGCTGTGGCCCGACGGCGCGAGCGGCGCGAGTCCCTCTCGAGGTTTGCTCGGATCCGCGCGCCGCGCTGCTCGACGACACTTGCACCTCCCCACGGACGACAGTTACATCGCCCCATTCTTGGTGCCCGCCGCCGGGTTTCGCCCGGCGCCCGCGCGAGCAGAAGCTGAGCCGATGTAGCCGACGGACGCCCTCGCCATCCTGCGGCGCATCGGCGTCCCGGCGCTCGGCACGAGCGTTCACGATGGCCGAAGTGCGCACGGCGACGGTCTTGGGGCTCGCAGCGGCCGGCGACGAAGGTCGGGACGTTCTCGGTCCACCGCGTCGCCCCGGAGGTCTTCGGGCGATTCAAGGCGCCGCCGCGCGACGCGAAGCTCGCCACGCCCGAGAAGGCGCTCTCCGGCGTCGCGCACCTGTCGAGCGAGCGTTCGCGCGAGGTGTCTCTGCTCGACCGCCTGTCGCGCGAGGGCGCGCGACGGGACGCGCGCCAAGCCGCGCCGAGAGCCGCGCAAAAAAGGCCCTCCAGCGAGACATCCACCGAAGAGCCCTCGAGAACCCTGAGAAATTCAGCGCGCCCAGGAAGATTCGAACTTCCGACAACTGGTTCCGTAGACCAGTGCTCTATCCAGCTGAGCTATGGGCGCAGGTACAGGGGGCGCGCTTATGGCAGATCCTGGCCCGCGGTGTCAAGGAGCTTTCCGCCGTGCGCACCGGCGCGCTATGCCGCCCGACATGCCCAGGACGCCGCCCAGGAGAGTGTCTACCTCGCGCCTCGGTCGCCTGTTCGACCTCGGCGTGCTCGGGGTGAAGGCGGCGCCGCTCGCGCGAGGTGTCGGCGACGATCAGGCGTCGCGCGAGCGGGCGCTCGAGGCCGCGACCGAGCTGGGCGACGCGATGCTGAAGACCCTCGGAGAGATGAAGGGCCTGCCGCTCAAGCTCGGGCAGATGCTCAGCTACATCGACGGGCTCGCGCCGCCAGGACAGGAGGCCCGGCTCCAGGCGGCGCTCGAGCGGCTCCAGCAGCGCGCGCCGCCGCTCGACCCCGACGCGGCCGAGCGGGTCATCACCGACGAGCTGGGCGATCCGCCTTCTCGCCTGTTCGCGAGCTGGGAGCGCGAGCCGTTCGCCGCGGCGAGCATCGGCCAGGTCCACGCCGCGGTCACGCACGGCGGAGAGCGCGTCGCGGTGAAGGTGCAGTACCCCGGCATCGACAAGGCGATCGACGCCGACCTCAAGAGCCTCGCCGCGCTCGAGGCGATCGCGTCGCCGTTCGGGCGCAGGTACCACACGAAGGACTACCTCGACGAGGTCTCCGAGGTCTTCCGCGCCGAGCTCGACTACGGGCGCGAGGCGGGGATGTACGACCTGTTCCGCGCGACGACGGCGGACCTGCCGCGCGTCGTCGTGCCGCGCGTACACCACGCGCTGTCGTCGCGTCGGGTGCTCGTGACCGAGCTCGTAGACGGCGCGTCGTACGGCGAGTTCGCGGCCTCCGCGCCCCCCGCCGCGCGTGATTGCGCTGGCGCAACGATCTGGTCGTTCGTGACGCGGTCGATGCTGCGGCACGGCCTGCTCTACGCCGATCCCCACCCCGGCAATTATCGCTTCCTCGACGACGGGCGGGTCGCGTTCCTCGATTTCGGGTGCGTGAAGCTGCTTCCTCCCGCGCTCGTCGCCGGCATCAAGCGCTACATCCTGTCGGGCGTCGAGGAGCGCTGGGACGACTTCGACCGGGCCCTCGTCGAGGTGCTCGGCTACCGCCGCGAGGACGAGGCCGAGTGGGCGCTGTACCGCGCGTACTCGGTGCACCTGCTCGCGCCGTTCGCCTCGAAGACGCCGTTTCACGTCACGAGAGAGGTGGCGCGTGAGGCGGTGCAGTTCCTGTCGCGCGGCCAGCGCGAGCTCGTGCTCGGGCGAGGCGGCGCGCCGCGGATGCCGAAGCCCATCGACATGCCCAAGGACTTCACGTTCGTGAATCGCCTGCAGTGGGGCCTGCTCAGCGTGCTCGGTGGGCTCGACGCGACAGTGGATTTTCGCGCGCTCGGGGGGCCCTGGCTCCGCGAGCCGCTCGCGCCGCCGCCCGACGGCGGAGGGCCGGGGGCGATCGTTGCGTCTGCGCAACGATGACTTGTCTGGGCGCGCTCTTACGCCCCGCGGCGCGGCGACGTATCCATGTGCCCACCATGACCGACACCGCGACCACCTGGGCCATCGACACCTCTCACAGCAGCGTCACGTTCAGCGTGCGCCACATGATGATCAGCAACGTGAAGGGAGAGTTCGGCGCGTTCTCCGGCACGGCGCGCTTCGACGCGGCGGCCCCCGAGAAGGCGTCGGTCGAGGTCGACGTCGAGCTCGCGTCGATCGACACGCACGACGAGAAGCGCGACGCGCACCTGCGGAGCGCCGACTTCTTCGACGCCGAGCGCCACCCGAAGATGACCTTCCGCTCGACGGCGGTCCGCCCCGCGGGCGACGGCCTCGCGGTCGACGGCGACCTTACCATCAAGGGCGTCACCAAGAGGGTCACGCTCGCGGTCGACGGGCCCAGCGCGGTGCACGCGGATCCGTGGGGCAACCAGCGGATCGGCGCGTCGGCGACCGCCACCATCAAGCGCAGCGAGTTCGGCATCACGTGGAACACCGCGCTCGAGGCGGGCGGGGTGCTCGTCGGCGACGACGTGAAGATCTCGATCGACGTCTCGCTCGTGAAGCAGAAGGCCTGACCGGCCTGACCTGGCTACTGCACCGCGCGCCTGGCGACGAGGGACCTCGGCGCGCGCTCGGTCTCCGTCCGGGCTAACCCCGCGTAGCCCTTGCCGCCGATCCACACCGCGAGGTCATGGATCGACACCCAATAGGACTGCGGGACGTTGCCCCAGCTGGCCCCGCCCGCGCCCGCGCCGGCCGGATCTGCGATCAGCACCTCGTCGCCCGCCGCGTCGTAGCCGACGATCGCGACGTAGTGATAGATGGTGCCGCCTGGGTAGCCCGGCGGACGCCACCCCGAGATGACGTTGGCGACGAGCGGGTAGCCCTTCTTGCCGACGTTGGAGACGATGTCCTTCTTCAGCTGCGCCTCCTGTCCCGGACCAGGGGGATCACTGATCGATTTGCTGGAGAACCATGAGGTCGCCAGCCAGTGATTGAGCGCGCCGGCGACGAGCCCCACGTGATCGGTGCCGTTCTCGGTGGTGCCCATGTACGAGGCGAGCTGCGTCTGGCTCGGTGGCGAGGCCATGTTGGTGCTGAGCGCCATGCGGGTCGAGCCGGGCCCGCACCAGTAATACGTCTCCTGTCCCTTCCAGGTGAAGGAGAGGACTCGCTTCGTCGGCGGCGAATCGCTCGCGGGCGCGCCCGCCGAGCTCGACGTCCCCGCGCTCCCCGACGTGGCGCCGCCCGCTGCGGGCCCACCGCCGAGCCCCGCGCCACCACCCTTCGCGCCACCGCCACCGCCGTTCGAGCCGCCATTGTTCGAGCCGCCACCCCCGCTCGCGCCGCCACCGCCACCGCTGTTCGAGCCGCCGCTGCTCGCGCCTGCGTGACCGACGCCGCCGACGCCGCCCTGTCCCGCGGCGCTCGCGCCTGCGTGGCCGACGCCGCCGCCGACGCCGCCTTGCCCCGCGGCGCTCGTGCCCGCGTGCCCTGCGGCGACCGTCTTGACAGAGTAGTCGCGGACCCCTTCGTCGACCGGCGCGCCGCACGCCGCGCTGGCGAGGCCGAGCGCGAGCAGCCGAGCAGCGGTGGGGATCGGGCCGGTCCTCGAGAGATCGCGCATGGTAAACAACGTGTTTACCATGACGGCGGAGCTTCGGTCCACGGTCGTTCGCCGCTTCGTCGGGTCCGGGGTAGACCGCGTGGATGCAAGAGGCGACGCGCGAGGGCCAGGGCGACTTCATCGACGGGGCGTGGGTGCTCGGGGACGGCGCGGCGCTCGCGCCCCGGTCGCCGGCGCGGCGCGGATACACGCCGTTCGTCGCGCGCACCGAGGTCGCGCACACGAGGCTCGCGGTCGACGCCGCGACGCGCGCGAAGGACGGCTGGCGCCGGGCCTCGCCCGACGAGCGCGCGGCGCGGCTGCTCGCCTACAAGGAGCGCCTGCGCGCGCGCCGCGGCGAGCTCGAGCGCGCGATCTGCTGGTCGATCGGCAAGCCCCCCTGGGAGAGCAAGACCGAGGTCGACGCGATGCTCGCCAAGATCGACATCACGCTCGGCGCGGGGCTGGAGCTGTTGCGGCTTCGCTACCCGGACGAGCCCGGGACCCGGCTGCGGCGTCGGCCGATCGGCGTGTGCGCGGTGCTGGGCCCCTTCAACTTCCCGGGGCACCTGGCCAACGGCCACGTCGTGCCGGCGCTGGCGACCGGGAACACCGTCATCTTCAAGCCGTCGGAGCGTGCGCCCGAGGTCGGCGAGCTGATGGCGCGGTGCCTCGACGAGGCGGGGTTCCCGGACGGGGTCGTCAACGTCGTGCAAGGCGGCGCCGACGTCGCCTCCGCGCTGGTCGCCTCGCCGGGGGTCGACGCGGTCATGTTCACCGGCTCGACGGCGATCGGTCGGCGCATCCTCGAGGCGAGCGCCGCGTTCCCAGGGCGCCTCGTCGCGCTCGAGCTGGGCGGCCGCAACCCCGCGCTCGTGCTCGACGACGCCGACCTCTCCCACGCGGCGCGCGAGCTCGCGTTCGCGGCGTATGTGACCGCAGGACAGCGCTGCACCGCGAACAGCCGCGTGCTCGTGCACCGCTCGCGCGCGGACGAGCTGCTCGAGCGGCTCGCGCGCGCCGCGACGTCGACGCGCGTCGGCCCGCCGAGCGAGGCCGGCTGCTTCCTCGGGCCGCTGATCGACGACGCGGCGGTCGCGCGCGCCCTCTCGATGGTCGAGCGCTCGCGCGAGCGGTTCGACGCGCGCGTCGCCGCGGAGGTCCCCGAGCTCGACGGCAGCTACCTGCGCCCCTCCGTCTACTTGCACCGCGAGCGGGCCGGTCGCGCGGGTGACGCCCCCCTCGGCCTCGACGAGCTGTTCGCCCCGATCATCACGGTCGAGGTCTTCGACGACGACGACGAGGCGGTCGCGCGCGCCAACGAGGGCGAGTACGGGCTCGCCGCCGCGGTGTTCACCGCCGCCGAGGCGCGGTTCGAGCGCGTGGCCGACGAGCTCGACGTCGGCCTCTGCAACTGGAATCGCAGCACGGTCGGCAGCTCGTCGAAGCTGCCCTTCGGTGGGCGCAAATCCTCGGGCAACCACCGGCCCGCGGGCCTCGCGAGCTCGCTCTACTGCGTCGACGCGGTGGCGGAGCTGCGCGTGCCGTCTCCGCCGGCCGGCGCCCCGCTCGCGCCCGGGCTCGTCGTCTGACCGCGACGCGGGCGCGACACGACGCCGACCGACAGCCCGCCGAAGCAGAGCGTCGCGCGCAAGCCGGGCGACAGCGCGCTCGCGGTCAGCTCGCTCGACGCGAGCACCTGCGCGAACGCCGGCGCGGCGCGCACCCGCGAGGCGATGGCGCGCTCGAGGCCCATCGACGTCACCTGGTCGCCGAGGTGATCCGGCGTCGCGGCGCTCGGCAGCACGTCGAGCGCGGCGCGACGGGCGTGCCCGCGCACCCCGCGAATTCGGCTCGCGAGCGGGCTCCACGAGTCGACGGAGACTCCGTTCGCGCTGATGCCCCAGGCGCCGTCGCCCGTGTTGATGAACAGGGTCTGAGTCCCCGGAGTGTGCCCCGGCGTCCGCAGCAGCATGACCCCGTCACCGAGCGAGAGGTCCCCGTCGGTGAGGGCGACGCGGCGCGTGTCCACCCCGTCGCGCGCGCCGGGCACGAGCCACCGTCGCTGCAGCGCGTGCGGCGCGTCGAGCGAGTCCCACTCTGCGCGCGGGACGAGCAGCTTCGCGCGACGAAACCTCGACAGGACCCGGCCGTCGCGCGTGCCGAGCAGCGTGCGGAGATCCTGACCGTGAAGGTCGTCGAAGGCGACGTAGTCGACGTCGTCGACGCCGAGCCCGAGCGCGGCGAGCCCCACCTCGATCGGGGCGAGCGCGCGCGAGACCAGGCGAGGGATGAGCGCCGCGCCCGCGTCGAACCACGGCGTCCCGCGCGCCGCGTGCGTGTCGGTCGGATCGAACAGCAGCGTCTTCAGCGCGCCGCGCTGGAGGAACTGGACGAGCACCGTGCGGTGGGTGAGCGTCACGTACCGCCCGACCCCGCGCGACGCGCCCGCGAGCGCGAGCCGCGTGGGCAGCGACCACCGCGCGACGTCGAAGCTGCGCGCGCCCACGATCCTGGGCCCCGCGACGAACGCCTCGGAGAGCGCCGCGCCCGCTCGCCGGAGCGCCGTCGCGCGGGCGCCGGGGCGAGGCTCGGCCCACGCGTCATCGAGATCGTGAACCGGGCTCAGCTCGGGGGCGTCTGCGAACACCCGCGCGAGCATAGCAAGGGCCGCGCGGATGGGCGCGCGACCCTCCCTCGAGGTCTAAGCGGCTCGCGACCCGCGTGAACGTCACGACGCGCTCGTTGCCGACGTCCCACTTCAGCAGATCGTCTCCCGCCATCGTCAGCACGGCCTCGTCGCGCTCCCCCGAGTCGCGGGTCACGCCGACCGTGACCTTGTTGCCGTGCACCTTCTCGACCTTGAACGCGCCCGAGCGGGGCTCGGCGCCAGGGATCACGACGGTGAGCCTGTCGCCCTTGATTTCCATGGTGGTCGCGCGGACCCAGCCGTTCGCGCGGGCCTCCTGGCCGGGCGGGATGTTGTCGATGCGCTCACCGACCCACTTCCCGGCGAGGCGCTTCTCGGGGCCCTTGGCGCAACCGAAGAGGGAGAGAGAGGCGAGGGCGAAGAGGGGCAGCGTGATGAGTCGGCGGGGCATGGGGGAACCTCCTGTCGCACAGTGTAGGATAAACGCCGGGTCACACGAAATTCATGGCGGATCTCGGCGAGCGCGGGCTCGTGGTACCGTGCGCCGAGATGTCCGCGCGCGTGCTCCTCGTCGTCGCCGACGACTGGATTGGTCGACTGCTCGCGACGGCGCTCGCCGAGGCGGGCTTCGTCGTCGACGTGAAGCGCGGCGCGAAGGACGCCGCTCCTCACCTGTTCGACGCCGACGCGCTCGTGGTCGACGCCGGGCTGCGCGGCGATCAGGCCTCGCGCATCCTCGGCGATCTGCGCGAGAGCGAACGCGGCGCTCGGACCGTCGCGTTCGTGCTGTGCCACGTCGAGGACGCGGACACGCGGCTCGAGGCGCTGGACGCCGGCGCCGATGGCTGCGTGAACAAGCCGTTCCGAGTCGAGGAGGTCATCGGCTCGCTGCGCGCGCTCCTGCGCATGCGCGGGAGGCTCGTCGGCGTCGGCGCGAGCGTCGACGCGGGGTGGGACGCCCCCGTGATCCACGAGGCTCCGAGCGCGCTGTCGGGCGAGCTGGAAGAGCTGTCGTTCTCCACGGTGCTGACGATGCTCGAGCTCGAGCGGCGCTCGGGCGTGTTGACGATCGAGGGCGCACGCCAGACGGCGTCCGTCGAGCTCGCCGCTGGCGCGGCCGTCCAGGCGACGCTGGCGGGCGCCGACGTGTCGCCGATCTCGGTGCTGCGCCGCGTGCTCAAGTGGAAGACCGGGCGCTTCACGTTTCGCTCGGGCCACGCGGCGCTCCCGCCGGACACCCGCGGCAGCATCGGCGCGCTCTTGCTCGAGGCGGCGGCGCTCGAGGACGAGGGCGCGCCGTCGTCGCTCGGGCCCGCGCAGCTCGGCTCGACCGCGCCTCCGGCGATCGGGGCGTCTCCCAACACGATCGCGACGGTGCGCCCGGCGCCGTTCGATCCGCACGAGACGCCGACCGCGAAGCACGACGCGCCGCCGACCTCTCGCCGCCCGCTGAAGAAGCCGTCCGTGCGCCCTCCTCCTCCGCCG
>CAUJFL010000019.1 GCA_963169165.1 Myxococcota bacterium
CCGTGGCGGCTTCGCCCCACCGTGCTCGGCGCGCGGCTGGAGGTTGAACAGGTGACATTTCAGACGGATCCTCGCGGTCGCGAGTATCTGGGGAGCGGGGGAGCGCCGCCGCAGCTCGCGCTGGTCCCGGGCAGCGACACCGAGGCGTTCGACGCGGGAGAGGCCAGCCTGACGCCGCTGCTCCTCGATCTCAGCGCCGCCACCGAGGCGCGCGCGACGAGCGCGTTCGTCGCCGACCTCGGCGCCGCGAGGGACCCGGCCGCGGAGGGCTGATCAGCGCGACTCGGCGCGCGCGCGGAGGCGGCGCGTCCTGCGCTCCTCGGCGGCCGCGCGGCGCGCCTCGTCGTCTGGACCCTCGGAGCGGAGCGGCGGCACGGGGCACGGCACGCCGACCGGACCTATCGCGACGAAGGTGAGGTACGCTTTGACGCAAGGCCAGGTGACGCCCGTCGCGCCGTCCTCGCCGGTGACGCGCACCTCGATCTCGACGCTGCTCTTGAACGCGGCGGTGACGCGGCCCTCGAGCCTGACGAACTGACCGATCTTGACGGGGTGCTCGAAGGCGAGCTCGTCGATGCCGGCGGTGACGGCGATCGTGCCGCAGTGGCGCTCGGCGCACATCGCCGCGCAGAGGTCCATCCACGCGAGGATTTGCCCGCCGAAGACGTTGCCCATCGCGTTGGCGTGGGTCGGCAGCACGTACTCGGTCATCTGGGTCACCGACGCGGACGGCGGCTTGGGCTGCGGGCTCATCGCGCGCTGTCTAGCCTCGGCGTTCGAGCTCGTCGACGCGCATCGAGCGGGCGCTCACCTGGTGCCCTTGCAGGTGCACCCGGACCAGTAGACGCTCGCGCGCGCGCCGTTGTTGGGGCAGCAGATAGCGCAGCCCTTCTGGGAGGCCTGCGAGCGGCAGGCGGCCGTGGCGCGAGCGTTCTCGTCCATCGCGCAGCACGCGGAGACGCCGAGCGAGGTGACGAGGAGCGTGAGGAGCGAGAGCATGGCCGGGACCACGCGTAGACGGGGCTTGGGCATCTGAGACCTCCCTGGTGTTTGCCCCGCATGCTCGCACGAGTTCGCCGAGCGCGTCGACGAGCTCAGTTGAGCGAGTGCGGCAGCGACAGCGCGAACACGGCGATGATCGCGTCGAACCACGCGCCGTCGTCGCGCACCATCTGATAGCTGCCGCGCATCTCGCCCCGCGAGGTCTTCAGCACGCAGCCGCTCGTGTACTCGAAGGCTTCGCCGGGCTTCAGGTGCGGCTGTTTGCCGACGACGCCGGCGCCGTGGACCTCCTCGACCTGGCCGTTGCCGTCGGTGATGATCCAGTGCCGCGTGCGCAGCTGCGCCGGGCGTTTTCCCTGGTTCTCGAGCCTGACAGTGTAGGCGAAGACGTAGCGGCGCTCGGCGGGCGACGACTGCTCGGGCACGTACTCGGCCTTGACCGTGACCCTGACCCCCTCGGAGATCGCGGTCGACTCGGCCTTCGCGGACATCAGCCGAACGCCTCGTCGAGCAGGCGCTTCTGCTCCATCTTGTGCGCCCCCGGCGAGCCCGTCGCGGGGCTGGCGCTCTCCGCGCGCGACACGAACGAGAGCGGCAGGCGCGCGCCCAGGCGCTTCGGCAGCGCGATCGCCGCGTAGTACATGCCGCCCATGTTGGCGGGCTCGTCCTGCACCCAGACGAGCGGCGTGCCGGCGGCGAACGGCGCGAGCGCCCGGTCGAGCTCGTCGTTGAGCGGATAGAGCTGCTCGAGCCGGAGGATGGCGACGTCGTCGCGCTTGTCGGCCGCGCGCCGCGCCGCGAGATCGTAGTAGACACGCCCCGAGCAGAGGAGGACCTTCTTGACCTTCCTGGGATCGACGGCAGGATCGCCGATCACCCGCTGAAAGCGCCCCGTGGCCAGCTCGTCGAGCGTCGAGACCGCCTCGGGCAGCCGCAGCATGCTCTTCGGGGACATGATGATCAGCGGCTTGCGCCACGGGCGCTTCACCTGGCGGCGCAGCGCGTGGAAGATCTGCGCGGGCGTCGTCAGGTTGCACACCTGGATGTTGTCCTCCGCCGCGAGTTGCAGGAAGCGCTCGAGCCTCGCGGACGAGTGCTCGGGCCCCTGCCCCTCGTAGCCGTGCGGCAACAGCAGCGTGAGCCCCGAGAGGCGACGCCACTTGTCCTCGCCCGCGACCACGAACTGATCGATGATCACCTGCGCGCCGTTCGCGAAATCTCCGAACTGCGCCTCCCAGATGACGAGCGACGCCGGCGAGTCGAGGCTGTAGCCGTAGTCGAAGCCGAGCACGCCCGCCTCGGAGAGGGGGCTGTCCCAAACCTCGAAGCGCGCCGCGCCAGCCTTGACCCCGTCGAGCGGCGTGAAGCGCTCGCCGCTCTTGGCGTCGGTGAGCACCGCGTGCCGGTGGGTGAACGTGCCGCGCCGCGCGTCCTGGCCCGAGAGGCGCACCGACACCCCCTCTGACAGCAGCGACGCGAACGCGAGCGCCTCGCCGCCGCCCCAGTCGAGCCCCTTGCCCTCGCGGCCACGCTTGAGGCGCTCTTGATAGGCGTGGGCGACCTTGGGGTTGGGTGTGAAACCGTCGGGGACCGTCGCCATGCGCTCGAGCAACGACAACAACTCATCCTTGGCGACCGCGGTGTCGACGTCGGCGACCGCGGCGTCGGCGCCGCCCACGTAGCCGGTCCACACGCCGTGGCCGGTGTCGGGGAGCTTGGCCCAGTCGCCCTTCTTCGAGTCTTCGAGGCCGGCGTACAGCTCGCTGCGGGTGCGCTCGGCGAGCTCGTTCGCCTCGTCGACCGTGAGCTTGCCGAGCTCGGCGAGGCGCCTGACGTAGACCTCGCGCACGGAGGGCAGAGCGTCGATTCGCTGGTACATGACCGGCTGCGTGAAGCGCGGCTCGTCTGCCTCGTTGTGACCGTACTTTCGGTAACAGTACATATCGATGATGACGTCCTTGCCGAACGTCTGGCGGTACTCCATCGCGAGCAGCGTGACCTGCACGACGGCCTCCGGGTCCTCGCCGTTGACGTGGAACACAGGCACCTTGAGCATCCGCGCGATGTCGGTCGCGTAGTCGGTAGACCGCGAGTCGGAGGGCTCGGTGGTGAAGCCGATCTGGTTGTTGACCACCACGTGGATGGTGCCGCCGGTGGCGTAGCCCTCGAGCCCCGCCATGTTCAGCGTCTCGGAGACGACCCCCTGCCCCATGAAGGCCGCGTCGCCGTGGATCAAGATCGGCACGACGCGCTTGCGGGCCGGATCGTTGCGGCGATCTTGCTTGGCGCGGCAGCGACCCTCGACGACGGGGTTGACGAACTCGAGGTGGCTCGGGTTGACCGCGAGCGTGAGGTGGACCTTGTGGCCCGAGCTGGTGGTGCGATCGCTCGAGTAGCCGAGGTGGTACTTCACGTCGCCGGAGCCGAGGTGCAGCTCGGGCTTCTGGTCCTGGAAGGCGGCGAACAGCTCGCGCGGATCCTTGCCCATGATGTTGACGAGCACGTTGAGGCGCCCGCGGTGGGCCATGCCGAGGACGATCTCCTCGACCCCGTGCTTGCCGGCCTCGTCGATCAGCAGATCGAGCAGCGGGATCATCGACTCGGCGCCCTCGAGCGAGAAGCGCTTCGCGCCGACGAAGTTCTTGTGGAGGAACTGCTCCATCGCCTCGGCCTCGGTCAGGCACGTCAGCACCTGAAGCTGGCGCTCACGCCCGAGATCGATGCGGTTCTTCGAGCTCTCCATCTTGGCCTGGAGCCAGCGCATCTCAGGGTCGTCGCTCGACAGGAACTCGACGCCGATCGAGCGGCAGTAGGTCTCCTCGAGCAGCGCGACGATGTCGCGCAGGGTGGCGGTCTTGGGCGCGGGGAGGTCGCCGGTGGAGAACGTGCGACCGAGATCGGAGTCGGACAGCCCGAACATCGACAGCGCCACCTGATCTCGCGCCGTCGGCGGCTCGGTCAGCGGGTTGATGTCGGCGTAGAGGTGCCCGCGGCGCCGGTACGCGTTGACGAGGTTGGTGACCTGGGCCTGCGCGAGCGCGGGGGCGTGGAGCGCGGCGTCGTGCGACGCGTGGGCCGCGCCGTTGAGCGCCGCGCCGTTGCCGCCGCGCGCGCGGAAGAAGACCCGCCACGTCTCGTCGACGTGCTGCGGGTTCTCCAGATAGCGAAGGTACTGCTCCTCGATGAAACCGGCGTTGATGCCGTACTCGTCGAAACTGAGCGACATGGTCTGGAGCGGCGCCATAACGCGAGAAGGCCGCTAGCGCCACGAGAATTGCGCCGATTTTTGGCGTGTCTCGCCGCGTCAACCGCCGTCGGACGCGTCGACGCCCGCGTCGCTGCAAGCG
The DNA here is from genome assembly GCA_963169165.1 of Myxococcota bacterium. GTDB lineage: Bacteria > Myxococcota_A > Polyangia > Polyangiales > Polyangiaceae > JADLFU01. The sequence goes on from CAUJFL010000019.1 coordinate 4,350, forward strand.
CCTTGCGCGCCGGTGCGTCCGTCGAGGCAGCCCGTCTTCGTGCCGGCGTCGGCGCTCGGGATCTGGTCCGGCTCGCCGTCGCCGCACGCGGCGGCCAGCGTGACGAGCGAGAGCGCGGCGAGGAGGGTGGCGACGGGCTTCACGGCGAGAAGAGTTGACACAGCGCGGCCCGCGCGCCCAGCGCGAGCGCCACGTGGTCGCCGCGTGGAACCTCGGGCTCGCGCACGTTGACGCGGATGATCGACGCCCCGACGAGGGCGAGCCGCTCGGAGAAGCCGCGGACCGACGGGACGGCCGTCCCCGCGCCGCACTCGACGACGACGAGGCGCGAGGCGCCGTTCGACAGGAACCGCCTCAGGCGCTGCTCCTGCGCGTCGGTGCGCGCGGCGTCCCAGCCGCCGTCGCCGAACATCAGCACGTTGGGGCGCGCGAGGCCGCCGCAGCGCTCGCAGCGCGGCAGCGGGTCACGGGCGCGGAACGTGTCGGGGTCGACGTCGACGTCGGGGTGGCTCGCGTCGAAGATGCCCGCGCCGCACCCGGCGAGACACTGGAGGTGGTGGATCGACCCGTGACACTCGACGACGTGGTCGTGCGAGAAGCCCGCGCGCTGGAACTGACCGTCGACGTTGGAGGTGAAGACGAACGCGGGTCGGCGCCTCGACGCCGCGAGCAGGCGCGAGAACCCTTCGTGCGGCGTCGTGGCCCGATACAGCGCCTGACGGTGGCCGTAGAACCCCCAGGCGAGCGCGGGATCCCTGACGAACCAGGTTGGATTTGCTAGATTCACGAAGCTCAGGCCCAGCTTCGCGTAGGGAGGGTACGCGCGCCAGAAGCCGTCATTGCCGCGAAAATCCGGCAGCCCCGAGTCGACCCCCATCCCCGCGCCAGCGCAGAACACGAGCGCATCGGCCGCCTCGACGAGCGCACGCGCGCGCGAGAGCGGCTCAGAGGTCATCCCAGTCTTCTCCCCCTGGGAGCGCGAGGCCGCCGAGCGCGTCGCGAACGCGCGCCTGCGCGACCATCTTGTCGCGATCGCTGGGCTCCTCGCCGGGGCCGAGCCAGCGCGCGTCGCTGAGGCGCCGCTCGAGCATCGCGATCCGCCGCTCGGACGCGAGCAGCGCGGCGATCAAGGGGACGAGCACGTCACGGGACGAGGGCGGAACCGAGCGCGACATGGGCGCGAGACGCTATCATCGATCACGGCCCCGCTGGCCCGTCCAGCTCATGCTCGAGCGACATCGCGCGCCAGAGCGAGCGCAGCTCCGGGCCGCTCACCGAGAGGCGCGCGGCGGCGGCGCGGGGGGCCTCGAGCAGCGCCAGCTCGAGGGCGTCCGCGCGGACCGCCAGCGCGCCGACGTCGAGGTGACCCGCGAGGCGCCACGCGGCGCTCGGCGCGTCGATCGACGGGCTCACGACGGGGCGATCGAGATCGATGATCAAGGGACGCGAGAGCCCGAGCGCGACGGTCGCCAGCACCGCGCGCACACCGAGCGCGCGGGGCGCGACCGACGACGCCGCGTGGACGGACGCGCGGCCGAAGACGAGCCCTTCGCGCTCGAGCCGCTCGCGCTCGGCGGGCTCGAGCTGCTCGACGACACGCGCGACCTCACGCCGTGGCGCGGAGCCGAGCGACGCCTCGAGCGCGTGGGCGAGGGCGCGCGTGGACGCGGGGACGTCGTCGCCGACCTGGCCGAGCGGGCCGAGCACCTCCCGCGCGAGCGCGCGCGCGAAGGCGGCGAGCTTGCGTGACAGGCGCGCCGTGGTGTCCGCAGACACCCCGTCGTGGACCCGCGGCGCGACGTCGGGGCGAGACGGACGTGGCCCGCGTGTCAACCGGCCGAGCGGCTCGCCGTGAAGGGTGATGAGGCCGTCGGCCTCCAGCTCGAGCTCGTCGAGCGCGGCGTCGAGCGCGCGCTCGTGCAGCGGCGCGTCGGGCGCTGCGGGCGGGCCATCTGCCCGCGCGGCGAGCCGCGCGAACGGGTGCGAAGGATCGACACCTCGACGCGCGCGCGCGCGCCCCCCACGGCGCTTGCTCTGGCGCTCGACGAAGCGCTCGACCAGCCGCGCGTGGAGCGCGTCCGAGAGGCGATCCTCGATCGCGGCCGTTCGCTCGCGCCACAGGTCCGGGCTCGCCGCCCAGCCTTCCCGGTTGGAGAGGAACGTGAACGTGCGCACGGCCGCGAGGCGGTCGAGCAGGTCGTCGAGCGAGCCACCCTCGTCGTCGAGCCGCGCGACGCGCGCGTCGAGCCACGCGTCGGAGAGCCCGCCACGCGCCTCGTTCTCGAGGAAGACCTCGGCCACCAGCGCCGCGTGCGAGTCGGCCCCGGCCGCGCGAAAATCAGGTATCTTGCAGGCTTCCCACAGTCGGCCGACCGCGCCCGAGCCAGAGGCGAGGCGCGCGACGTCGGCGCGTCGCGCGAGCAGCTCGAGCGCCTGCTCGTCGACGGGGGGCGGCACGAGGCGCAGGCCCGCGCGGCGCGGCGGCTCGCGGAGCGACGCGCGGAGCGACGTCAGCGACGACGTGTCGAGCTGGGCGCTGCGATACCACGCGGCCCGCACGGGGCGGACGTGACCGAGCTCGATCCCCAACGCCGCCTCGGGCGACAGGAACGCTGGCGGCAACACGCCGAACGTCCCCTCGGAGACGTGGCGCCCGGCGCGCCCGGCGATCTGCGCGAGCTCGGCGTCCGTGAGCTCGCGCAGCTTGCCGCCGTCAAATTTCTGGCGGGCCGCGAGGCTCACGTGCGCGACGTCGAGGTTGAGCCCCATGCCGATGGCGTCGGTGGCGACGAGGTAGTCGACCTCGCCCGACTGGAACATCTCGACCTGGGCGTTGCGCGTCCGCGGCGACAGGGCGCCCATGACCACCGCGGCGCCGCCTCTCCGCGCGCGCAGGCGCTCGGCCAGCTCGTAGACGCGCGCCGCGCTGAACGCGACGACGGCCGAACGCGGCGGCAGATCACGGAGCTCTGTCGCGCCGACGTAGCGCAGCCGGGAGAGCCGCGCGGTCGTCTCCTGGCGCGCGGTGGGCGCGAGCGTCGAGAGCACGCCCGACATCGACGAAGAGCCCAGAAAATACGTCTCCTTGCGGCCTCGCGCGTCGAGCAGCCTCGCCGTGAACGTGTGCCCGCGCCCGTCGTGCTCCGCCAGCTGGATCTCGTCGATCGCCACGAAATCAACGTCGCGCGTGACGGGCATCGCCTCGACGGTCGCGACCCAGTAGTCGGCGCGCCGAGGCGCGCGCTTCTCCTCTCCGGTGACCAGCGCGACGCGGTCGGCGCCCACCCGCGCCACCAGCTTGTCGTACACCTCGCGCGCGAGCAGCCGCAGCGGCAGCCCGATCATCCCGCTCGCGTGCTGCAGCATCCGCTCGACCGCGCGGTGGGTCTTGCCCGTGTTGGTCGGACCGAGCAGGGCCGTGATCGACGACGCCTCGAGCATGCGCGTCGGCGCTCCTATCACGCGGCGGCGGCGGTGACCCGAGGCCGACGACCGGCACCTCGCGGTTGACCGTCGGCGCGCGCCGCGCTGTAAGGCGACGCCGTGAAACTCCACGCTCGCCCCCTCGCGCTGCTCACCGTCGGCTTGCTCAGCGCCTCGAGCGCGGGCTGCAGCAAGAAGGGGCCCGAGTGCCAGGCGATGGTCGGCGTCATCAACCCGACCTCCGACGCCATGGTCCGCGCCACCTCGTCGAAGGCCGAGTCGGGCGCCGAACAAGCAGAAGCGATGCGAAAGCTCGCCACGGTGACGAAGAACGCCTCGGACGCGATGGGCAAGCTGACCGTGACGGTGCCCGAGCTGAAGAAGGTCCAGACCGACTATCGGGCCCTCTACACGAAGGCCTCGAGCGACGCGGCGTCCCTCGCCGACACCATCGCGGCCATCGGCGTCGCCGAGAAGGAGATGGAAAAGCTCGGGCTCGCGCTGAAGGCGAGCATCGACGGCTGGGGAGAGGCGTGCTCCGCCGAGAAGAACAAACCTGACGCCGCTGGCTGCCTCGCGTTCGCCGAAGCGATGAAGACGCTCCCGAAGGACCCGACGAACAAGCCGAGCGTCGAGCGCTCGCTCCTCGCGATGGACAAGATCGAGTGGAAGAGCGACGAGCTGCGCGCGTCCGCGAAGAAGGTCCGCGACGCCTACGCGGCCTCGACGGCGCACGTCGCCGCGATGCACGCCCTGGGCGTGAAGGCCGAGGCCGCCGACAAGGGCTTCAAGGAGGTCGAGGGCAAGGAGCAGACCCTCATCGACGGGTTCAACAAGTTCTGCAAACAGTTAGCGCTCGCAGGTGGTGTCTGGTCGGAGGAGGCTCGCCCGTCGCGCTTGACACGCGCGCCCGCGCTCGCGAGATTGCCGCCGATGAGCCCTCTGCCGCGCATCATCTTGTCGCGCTTCGACCGCGAACGCCTCGAGAGTCTCCTCTACTCCGTGGGTGAGCGCCCGGATCTCGACGCCCTCCGCGAGGAGCTCGAGCGCGCCGAGATCGTCGAGCCCGCCGACGTGCCGGCGAACGTCGTCACGATGAACTCCCGCGTCCGCTTCGTCGACGAGAGCACCAAGAAGGAGAGCGAGGTCACGCTGGTGTTCCCGAACCAGGCGGACGCCGACAGCCGCCGCATCTCGGTGCTCGCGCCGATCGGCAGCGCGCTGCTGGGCCTGGCCGTGGGCGCCACGATCGACTGGCCGCTGCCGGGCTCCCGGACCCGCAAGCTCAGGGTCGTCGCCGTCACCTACCAGCCCGAGGCGGCGGGCGATCCGATCTGACTCGGGCCTCAGAACTCGGCCGGGTCCGAGTGGGTGCCGAGCACGCGGCGCAGCACGTCGCAGAGCTCCTGCTCGGTCGCGTAGGCCTTGGCCGCCTCGATCATCGGAGGCATCAGGTTGGCGCCCGACGCCGCCGCCTCGGCGACCGCGTCGAGGGTCGCCCGGTGCTTCGCGGGATCACGGGACTCCTTCACGCGGGTGAGCGCCGCGATCTGCTGCCGCTGCACCGTCTCGTCGATGCGCAGCAGCGGGATCTTCGCGTCGCCGTCGGTCGTGTAGCGGTTGACGCCGACCATCACTCGTTCGCCCGCGTCGACCTGCCGCTGGAACTGATAGGCCGAGGCCGCGATCTCCCGCTGCGGGTAGCCCTTCTCGACGGCGGAGACCATCCCGCCCATGTCGTCGATGCGCCGGATGTACTCGCGCGCCTCGTGCTCGAGCTTGTCGGTCAGGTGCTCCACCAGGTAGCTGCCGCCGAGCGGATCGATCGTGTTCGCGACGCCGGTCTCCTCGGCGATGATCTGCTGGGTGCGCAGCGCGATCATCACGGACTCCTCCGTCGGCAGCGCGTAGGTCTCGTCGAGGCTGTTCGTGTGGAGGCTCTGCGTGCCGCCGAGCACCGCCGCGAGCGCCTGCAGCGCGACGCGCACGACGTTGTTGTAGGGCTGCTGCGCCGTCAGCGACACGCCGGCCGTCTGCGCGTGCGTGCGGAGCTTCATGCTCTCGGCCTTCTTCGCGCCGTATCGCTCCTTCATCATGCGCGCCCACCGCCGACGCGCGGCGCGGAACTTGGCGATCTCCTCGAAGAAATCGTTGTGTACGTCGAAGAAGAACGAGAGGCGCGGCGCGAAATCGTCGACGTCGAGCCCGCGCGCCATCGCGCTCTCGACGTACGCGAGGCCGTCGGCGAGCGTGAACGCGAGCTCCTGAGCGGCCGTCGCCCCGGCTTCGCGGATGTGATAGCCGCTGATCGAGACCGAGTTCCAGCGCGGCACCTCCCTGGAGGCGAACTCGATCATGTCGGTCACGACGCGCATCGCGGGGCGCGGCGGCACGACCCACGCGTGCTGCGCGATGAACTCCTTCAGGCAGTCGTTCTGGACGGTGCCGCCGATCTTCGAGCGGGGGACACCGCGCAGATCGGCGAGCGCGACGTAGAACGCGAACAGCACGATCGCGGGGCCGTTGATGGTCATCGACGTCGTGACCTCGTCGAGCGGGATGCCCCCGTAGAGCACCTCCATGTCGCGCAGCGTGTCGACCGCGACGCCGCACATCCCCACCTCGCCGAGCGACCGCGGAG
>CAUJFL010000020.1 GCA_963169165.1 Myxococcota bacterium
GCCCCTCCCCCGTCGGCCTACCCCGCCGCCCCCCCGCCGCACGCCGCCCCGCCCGCCCCGCCGGTCGCGCCCGGCGCGGCCCCACACAAGAAGAACCAGACCGTCGTCGGCAAGCTCGACTTCGACGACGGCGCGCGCGACTTCAAGAGCATCGGGCGCACCCCCGACAACGACATCCGCCTCGAGCACCCCCAGGTCTCGAGCCGCCACGCCGTCCTGATGAAGCGCGGCGACAAGGTCTTCATCGAGGATCGCCGCAGCGCGAACGGCACGTGGGTGCGCGGGCAACGCGTGGCCCCGGGCGTCCCGGTCGAGGTGCAGAACGGCGAGAAGGTCTTCATCGGCCCGATGCCCCTCGTGATCCAGATCGAGGCCGGCGGCGGCGGCGGCCAGATCGTCATCGAGGACGTCGGGCAATGGGCCGGCAGGCCGCTCTTCGAGGTCGAGGGGTGGCGCCTGCGCGTCGACGTCCCCGACCGCGAGGATCCGAGCGTCACCCGCACGCTGCTCGACGACGTGTCGTTCAAGGCCGTGCCCGGCGACATGATCGCGCTGATGGGCCCTTCGGGCGCCGGCAAGACGACGCTGCTGATGACGCTCAACGGCTACAGGCCGCCGACGTCCGGCATGGTCCGCGTCAACGGCGAGGATCTCTACTCGGTCTACGACGTCCTGCGCGGCTCGATCGGCTACGTCCCGCAGGACGACATCGTGCACCCCGAGCTGACGGTGTTCGAGGCGGTGCGCTACTCGGCCAAGTTTCGCCTGCCCCCCGACTACAGCGACGACGAGATCGACCAGCGCGTGATGCTCACGCTTCAGGCGCTCGGGCTCGAGAGCGTCGCGAACCTCGAGATCGGCAAGCCCGAGAAGAAGGTGCTCTCCGGCGGACAGCGCAAGCGCGTCAACATCGCGCTCGAGCTCGTCACCGATCCCGTGATCCTGTTCCTCGACGAGCCGACCAGCGGCCTCGCCGCAGACGACACGACCGCGCTGATCACGCTCCTGTCCCAGCTCGCGCAGTCGACCGGCAAGACGATCATCATGACGATCCACCAGCCGGCCAAGGACGAGTACGAGAAGTTCAACGTCGCGCTGATCCTCGGGCCCGGCGGCGTGCCGATGTTCTTCGGGCCGACGGCGCCCGACTCGTACCGCTTCTTCGGGGGCGAGCTCGAGCGCCAGGGAAAGCGGAACGACGTCGACAACCCGCGCGACATGTTCGACATGCTGAGGTTGCGCGAGGCGGCCGTGGGCGACGAGCTGCGCGCGCGCGATCCGAACATCCCGCGAGGCGTCGTCCGCAACCACGTCGCCAAGCTGTGGGCGGCCGACTTCGCCCAGACCGAGACCTACCGCCGGATGTACTCGGGGCCCCGCGCGATCGGCCAGGAGCCGGGTCGCCGCGGCGTCCCCGATCGCGCGCCGCCGACCAGCGGCCAGCTGTGGCTGCTCCTGTCGCGCTACTTCAAGATCAAGACGCGCGACCGCGCCGGGACGGCGATCATGTTCCTTCAGGCGCCGATCATCGGCGCCCTGCTCGCGGTGGTGTTCGGCGGCCAGAAGAACGCCGTCCCGTTCTGGTGCATCGGCGCGCTGCAAGAGATCGCGCGGAAGTACGGCCAGCCCGCGAGCGCGACCGGCGACGCGCTGGCGTCGCTCCAGCCGACCAGCGATTTCACGGCGGCGATGTTCTTCGTCACCGTCTCCTCGCTGTGGTTCGGCACCTCGAACGCCGCGCGCGAGATCGTGAGCGAGCGCGCCATCTACCTCCGCGAGCGGATGGTGAACCTCGGCCTGCTCAACTACGTGCTCAGCAAGTTCATCCTGCTCTGCCTGTTCTGCGTCGTGCAGTGCTCGGTCCTGCTCGCGATCGTCTTCTTCGCGCTCGGCTTCCACGGCGGCATGCAGGCGTTCGGCATCGAGCTCGCCAACCTCGTCGCGGTCGCGTGGTGCTCGGTGGGCCTCGGCCTGTTGCTGTCATCGGTCGTCGACAGCAGCGAGGCGGCGATGGCGCTGACGCCGATCGCGCTCATCCCGCAGATCGTGCTCGGCGGGCTGATCGTCCCGATGACCAGCAACCCGACGCTGAAGTGGCTGATGTACGGCGTGCCCGCGCGCTGGGGCTTCCAGGGCGCCGTCGCCGAGGAGCGCAAGGCCGTCGAGAACACCGCCGCCTGGCTGCTCGATCTGAAGAACCCCGGCGCGAACTCGCCCGACGAGTTCATCTCGGCCGGCAAGTTCAAGTGCGCGATAGCGCAGCTCGCGTCCGAGACCTACAACGGCGCGTGGGGCTTCTCGCAGTACACCGACATCTGGCTGCCGTTCGCGGTGCTCGCGGGGATGACCCTCGGCTCCTTGATCGTGCTGCTCATCTTCCTGAGGCGCAGGGACACGGTCTGACGCGATGACCAGGCACCACCGGACGGACGCGTTCCAGATCGACTACGTCGATCGTCGCACGGGTGAACTTTGTGAAGAGACAGTCATGGGCGTCGCGTTCGTGCGCTACGTCTACGAGCGCGCGCTCGGCCGAGCCCTGCGCAGGGCCATCCTGACGAGGCCTACCTTCAGCAAGGTGTACGGCAGGTACCAGAGCTCGGGGCTGTCGCGCCGCGGGATCCCGAGCGTGGTCGCGTCGCTGTCGATCGACATGGGCGACTACGTCGAGCCCGAGGGCGGGTTCCGGCACTTCAACGATTTCTTCACGCGGCGGCTGAGGCCGGGGGCGCGGCCGCTCGACGAGCGCGACGACCGCCTGGTGTCGCCGGCCGACGGGCGGCTCTTCGCCTACACGCACGTGCGCGGCGACACGCTCGTGCCGGCGAAGGGGCGCCACCTGTCGCTCGAGGCGCTGCTGGCGAGCCCACGAGAGGCAGAGCGCTTCCAGGACGGCGTCGTGCTCATCGTCCGGCTGTGCCCGTCCGACTATCACCGCTTTCACTTTCCTTGCGACGGCACGGCGTCGAGGCCGCGCGCCGTCGCCGGCCCCCTCGAGTCGGTCAACCCTGGCGCGCTCGCGAAGGGGCGGGCGATCCTCGATCGCAACCAGCGGGACGTGACCTACCTCGACACCGAGCGGTTCGGGCGCGTCGCCTACCTCGAGATCGGCGCGATGTGCGTCGGCAGCATCGTCCACACGTTCGCGCCCGGCGCCGTGAAGAAGGGCGCCGAGAAGGGGCTGTTCCAGTTCGGAGGCTCGACGGTGATCCTCGTCTTCGAGCGAGGCCGGGTCGTCGTCGACGACGACATCGTCGCGAACACGCGCAGGGGCCTCGAGACGCTCGTGCGCATGGGAGAGGGCGTCGCGACCGCCGCGCGGCCGGGCTGAAGACCCGCCGCGCGTGAACGCGCGAGTTTGCGCGTGGCGCCGACTCTGGCAAGAGTGGGGCTGATGCTCGGGCGATTTCAGCGCATGTCGTTGGCTACGCTCCGCGCGAGGCTCGACGAGGCCGCGCGAGGCCGCGCGCTCGGGCACACGACCTCCGCCGAGCGACTCGCCGCGGCGAAGCTCGACGCCGCCCGACACGACGCAGCGCTGGTCCACGCGCGCTCGGCCGCGGCCGAGGCGCGTCGGCGCGAGGACGCCCGGAGGGGCACGACCGCGGGCGGGCTCGCGCTCGACGCAGCCCTCGGAGACGAGCTGGAGCGCGAGGCCCGCGCCGCCAGCGTGCGCCTGAACGACGCGTCGGCAGCGGCGGAGGCGCGCGCCATCGAGCGCCGACGCGCGACGATCGAGGCCCAGCAGACGCGGGAGCGCCGCGAGCGACGCGAGGCCGAAGACGCCGCCCGCCTCCGCGCGGAGAGGGCCCAGAGGGCCGACGATGAGGCCGACGAGCAGACCTCCGGCCGCGCGGCGAGGCCCACGCGATGACCAGAGGGCGCGCCCCCGCTGGCCTGCGCGGCGCGATGTTGCTCGGATACGTCGCGCTCGTCACCGGATGCGGTTGCAGCGGACGGGAGCGCGCCGCGCCGGGGACGCCCGCGCCCTCGCCGCCCGGCTCGGCCATCGATCGCGCCGAGTTCGACGCCACGACCGCGCCCGTCGCGCCCGATGCGCCGAGTGACGGCGCGACCATGACCGTGCTCGCTGATCCGCGCCTCTCCGAGGTCGCGGCGGCGGTCGCCCTCGGAGACCCGAAGCGCGCCGCCGACGCGCTCGAGTCCACCCTCGCGAGGACCGAGCTCGACGCGGAGACGCGTGGACGATGGTGGTTCCAGCTGGCGAGGCTCCACACCGACGCGCGGCGCCCCGAGGCCGCGCTGACCGCGTACCAGCAGGCGATCGTCCCAGGATGGGCGCTCGCGCCGTGGGCGACCTGCCTCGCCGCGAAGACGGCCGTGCGGGTCGGACGACACGACGAGGCGTTGAAGCTCGCCGCGTCCCCGCTCGGCGACGGCCCGTTCGTCGAGGTCTGCAGGCTCGCCGCGGCCGAGGCCCACGTCGCGAAGCGGGAGCCCGCCGAGGCGATCACGCTGTACCGAGCCCACCTCGCGTCGTCCGCGCACCCCACGAGCGGCCCCGAGGTCTCGCTGAAGCTCGCGCGGATGCTGCTCGCCGCGACGCCGCCCGACGCCGACGCCGCGCTCACCCTCGCGCGCAAGGTCGCCGTCGAGCACCCGACGGGTGAGCTCGGCTCGCAGGCAGCCGACCTCGAGGATCAGGCCCTCGCGCGGCTCCCTGCCGACCAGAAGAAGGCGCGCGGTGCGCGCACCCTCGACGACGAGCTCACGCGCGCGACGGCCCTGTTCGGCGCAGGAAAATCCGGCGATGGCGCGGCGCTCGCCGAGGCGTTGCTCGGGAGGCTGACGCCCGAGGCGCAGCGCTCCGCCGCCGGATGCAAGCTGACGATGCTCGTGGCGCGGGGTCGCTCGCTGAAGAAGGCGCGCGCCGACGCCGCGGACGGGTACGGAGAGGCCATCGAGCGGTGCGCGGGCGAGGACCGCGCGATCTCGCTCTATCGCGGCGGGGTCGCGAGCGCGTCGGCCAAGCGCCCTGCCGAGGCCCTCGCGCGGTTCGAGCGGCTCGAGCGTGAGCAGCCGAGGCACCGCCTCTCCGACGACGCGCGGGTGAAGGGCGCCGAGGCGGCGCTCGCGCTCGGCGACGAGGCGAGGTTCTCGAGCGCCCTCGCGCGCATCGCCGACGATTTCCCCGACGGCGATCTCGTCAGTGAGGGCTTGTTTCAGCTGGCGCTCCACCGCATCGAGCAGCGTGACTGGGCCGGCGCCGTCGCGCCGCTCGAGGCCAGCCTCCGCGCCCGACCTCACGAGACCGACTACGCCGTCGCGGGCCGCGCAGCCTATTTTCATGCGCGCGCTCTCCTGGCCACGGGCGAGGGCGAGCGCGCTCGCGACGAGCTCGCGCGCGTCGTCGTCGAGCAGCCGCTCGCGTACTACGGCGCCCTCGCGCACGCGCGGCTCGCCGAGCTCGATCCGGCCCGGGCGGCGACCGCGATCGCCGACGCGAAGAAGGCCGCCCAGCGCGGCGCGCCGCGCCTCTCGCGTGGCTCGCTCGGTACCAGGACAGAGGTCGCCCGCGCGGTCGAGCTGCTGCGCCAGGGAGATCTCCCGCACGCCCGCGCCGAGCTCTCCGCGGCCGGGCTCGACGCGAAGTCGGCCCCGAGCGAGGCGCAGTGGGCGCTCGCGCAGCTCTACGAGTCGACCGGGCACGCGGTGCTCGCGCACGGCATCCCGCGACACCGCGTCAGCGACTGGCTCACCCACTGGCCCGAGGGTCCGTGGCGGCGCGCGTGGGAGCTCGCCTACCCCCGCCCGTTCCTGCCGATCGTGACCCGAGAGGCCGCCCGCGCGGGCATCCCGGTCTCGCTCGCCTACGCGATCATGCGAGAGGAGAGCGCGTTCGATCCAGACGCGCTCTCGAGCTCCAACGCGGTGGGGTTGATGCAGCTCATCCTGCCGACGGCCAGGACGCTGTCGAAGCGCGTCGGTGTCCCGGCGACGGTCGCGGCGCTGCGGCAGCCCGAGGTC
>CAUJFL010000021.1 GCA_963169165.1 Myxococcota bacterium
CGAGCCAGCGAAGGTCGAGCCGGCGAAGCCGGAGACCGTCAAGCCCGCGCCGAAGCCGCTCATCCCGGGTTTGCCGCGCCCGAGCCCGAAGGCGCCGTCGACCCTCACCACGCCGAAGCCCTCGCCCGCCGCGGCGAAGCCGTCGACGCCCGCCGCGCCGAAGCCGTCGACGCCCGCCGCGCCGAAGCCTCTCGTCAAGGCGGAACCGCCGGTCGTCGAAGCGAAGCCGGAGCCCGAGGCGAAGCCGGAGCCCGAAGCGAAGCCCGAGCCCGAGGCGAAGCCCGAGCCGGAGGCGAAGCCCGCACCCGAGGCGAAGCCCGAGCCCGAGGCGAAACCCGAGCCCGAAGCGAAGCCCGCGCCCGAAGCGAAGCCCGAGCCCGAGGCGAAGCCGGAGCCCGAGGCGACGCCCGAGCCCGAGGCGCAGCCCGCGGCGGCGGAGCCGCCCGCACCCGCGGCGAAGCCCGAGCCCGAGGCGACACCCGAGCCCGCCGCGAAGCCCGAGCCCGATGCGAAGCCCGAGCCCGAGGCGAAGCCGGAGCCCGAAGCGAAGCCCGAGCCCGAAGCGAAGCCCGAGCCCGAAGCGAAGCCCGAACCCGAGGCGATCGCCGCGCGCCCCGCGAAGGCGGCCTCCGCGACGGCCGAGCTCGAGGCGTCCGATCCGAAGCACAAGCAGGCCCGACGTCTCGCCCGCCTGCTGGTCGGAGAGATCAAGCTCTACAACGAGAAGGCCGTCGCCGAGGGCAAGGCCAAGCGGGACCTGTACGAGCGCTTGAAGGACTCGTTCGATCTCTCGATCGACACCTACAAGCAGCGGGTCGCGGAGGACACGCGCGCCAGGTACGACTACTTCTACGACGAGATCCTGCGCCAGCTCTGCGACGGCGATCCCGAGGTCCTCGGGCCCGGTGCGCTGAAGCCCGATCCTCCGCGCGACTGACGGACCTCAGCGACCACCGAAGGGGCGGGGCGGCACCGCCCGCAGGTACTCCCACAGCGCGCGGCGCTCGACGTCGTCGAGCTTCGAGAACGCATCGATCGGCATGAACGGGTCGAGCTTCTTTCCGTCGCGCTTCACCCCGGTCGCGAGCAGCTTCTGAAAGTCATCGAAGGACCACGGACCGAGCGCCGAGGGATCGGGCGTGATGTTGGCAGGGATCGGGAGCGAGCTCGGGGCGCCGGGGATCCTCCCGCCCGACAGGTGCTCACCGTGACACCCCGTACAAGCGCGCGCCACGAACGCCCCGTAGCGCGCCGTCGGCTCGGGCTTCGGCACGTCGTCTGCGCGCGGCGCCTCCGCGAGCTTTCGCGCGACGTCGAGGACGAGCTTGCCTTGACGATCGAGGACCTTGCCGAGCAGCTTCACGCGGGTCTCGCCGTCGGCCTTGTCGACGCGCGGCACGGTCGCCAGGTACGAGCCGATCGCGACGAGATCGTCGTCGGGGAGCCAGCTGAGATCTTGCACCGGCATGAACGCGACGCCGTGCCCGTCGCGCTTGATGCCGTACCGCAGCAGCCGCGCCAGCTCGGGCACCGTGTAGCCGCCCGCGCGCTTGCCGCCCGCGGTGATGTTGGAGCCGGTCAACGTCGCGACCGGACCCATGTGGATCGGCTCGCCGCCGCCGAGATCGGCCCCGTGGCACCCCGCGCTAACACACCCGCCCACCGACTCGACGAGGTGCTTGCCGCGCGCGAGGACCGCCTCGTCGCTCGAGCGCGCCAGCGACGGCAGCGGCTGCGCACGCGGGTGTTCCATGCTCGCGTCGAACGCGCGCGCCTGCCAGCCCACGAACCCGCCCACGCCCACGACCAGCGCGGCCGCGACCCCGCCGACGATCTTCCATCCCCGCTTCATCGCGGGAGTGTACCGCCATTCGGTCAGCGCCTGGTCAGCTTCGCGTCGACCTCGCGCGCGAGGTTCGCGTCCCGGCTCGCGACGCGCAGCGTGACGGTGAGCCCGTCGCCCTCGAGCTTGCCTGTCAGCGTGCCGGACCAGGTCTCGGCTGCGTTAGGATCCTTTGGATCGACCCGCGCCGTCACGACCTTGTCGTCGAGCTCGCCGGTGAGCAAGAGGTCGCCGAGCGCGCCGGTGAGCTCGCCGGTGATTTGCTTGCCGGAGACCGTGAGCTTGATGGTGCCGGTCCCCACGCCGACCTTGCCCGGGTCCTTCTCCCAGAGCTTCATCTTGGCGGCCGGGGGCGGGGTGACCTTGCCGACCTTGGCGGTGTACGGCCCCTCCCAGTCGACCGGCGCCGCGACGCTCGGCGCCGACGACGCCGCCGCGGGCGCCGAGGACGACGCGGCGGGCGCCGAGGACGACGCGGCAGGCGCGGGGGAGCCCGATGACTTGTCACAGCCGACGACCGTGAGCACCAGGAGGATGGGGAGCGCGCAGCGCGTGAGGTTCATCGTGGATCTCGGTCGGTCTGGGCGCGGCGGGTGATTCTCACGGCGAGCTGGCCCTCGAGCTCGCAGAGCTCGCCCTCGGCGAACGCGACTCCGCCTGCGCGCAGGCGCACGAGGCGGCCGACCGGCGCGTCGGTCGTCACGACGTCGCCCTCGCGCAGCGCGGCCCACGCGGCGATGGGCAGGGTCACGGACGCGAGCTCGACGCGCACCACGAGCTCAGCCTCACGCAGCGCGGGCTCGAGCGGGGAAGAGCTGTCGGGGTCCATGGCGAGCGGGGCGGCGACGACGCTGCCCGTTAGCACGACGTCGCGCGCCCCAGAAGCGGCGACGCGCGCGCCCGCCCCTCGCTCGGCCCTCGGCGGGAGCAGCGCGAGCGGGCGAGAGGCGAGCGCGCTAGCCCCGAGCGCGAGGGCGCGACCCGGGATGAGCGCCTCGACCTCGAGCATCGTCAGCGCGAACCCCGCCGTATCGACCAGGCCGAGCGTCAACGGCACGTCGCGGAGCGCGCCGTCGGACGTGAGCCGTCGCGCCCTCGTGTCCGCGGCGCGGGAGGTCACGCGGAGCTCGACCGGCTCGGAGCCGACGAGCGCCTGCGCGGTCACCGTCAGCCGTGGCCCGTGAGGGCCGTGATCGACGACGTGAAACGCGCGCGGCGTCGAGCCCAGGCGCCGCAGCACCGCGAGCGCGAGCGCCGTCACCGCGCCCCGCACCCTCGCGCCGATCGGTCCCGTCGACGGCTCGGGCGCGTCGACGCCGAGCACCCGCGCCGCGAGCGCCCTCGCCGAGCGGGGATCGACCGAGAGCGTGAACGAGCGCGCGCCGTCCGTGACGTGAAGGACGAGGTCTTCGTGGCGGGTGTCGTCGCCGAGCGCCGCGCGGGCGTCGAGCCGTTGAACGGGCGCGCGCAGCAGCGCCGCCGCGTGACCGCACGCCTCTTCCACGAGCTCGGAGCGGGCCGCGTCGACGAGCGCCGCGGCGAAGCGCGCGTCGTCGCGGGTCAGCCGCGGCAACCACGAGCCGTCGAGCGAGAGCGGACGTGGCGCGGCGGGCACGGCTAGCTCGCGACCGCTCGCAGACGCGCGCAGAGCGTCCAGTGTCGATCGCTGGTCTGCGTCACCGCGCTCCCCGCGACGCCGAGCGGCGCCACGCACGCGCGCACCTCGTCGAGCGTCAGCGCCGCGCGCAGCGAGTCGGCGAACAGCCGGCGTTGCGCGGAGGTCTCGTGCGCGACGTGGAGCGCGACGAGCGCGTCGAGCGCGGCCTGGTCGCGCGGTCGCGAGAGATCGCGCACGAACAGCGTCCCGCCCGGCGCCGTCACGCGCGCGAGCTCGGCGAACAGCGTCGGCGGCGACGGCGCGTGGTGCACGATGCTGTTCGACATGACGATCGTGAAGCTGCCGTCGCCGAACGGCAGCCGCTTGCCGTCCCCCCCGCGCACCTCGATCACGCCGTCGAGTCCGGCCGCGCGCACGTTGTCCCGCGCGATCGCCAGCATGCTCTCCGCGAGGTCGATCGCGACGATCCGCGCGTCGGCGCGCCGCTTCGCGAGCTCGATCGGCACCCGCGCCGTGCCGGTGCCGACGTCGAGCGTCCGGCTCGGATCGGCGCCAGCCGCGAGCAGCGCGTCGACGAACGCCGCGTTGACCGTCGCGTGATCCATCGCGTCGTAGGCGCGCGCCTCCTCGGCGTCGTCCATCACCTCGGGCTCCGGCACCCGCGTAAGCTGGCTCATTTGACCTCGGTCTGCGTGACGCCCGGCGGGCCGAGGTCGATCGCGCGCTGAAAGCTGCGCAGCTCGACGACCTCGTGGATCTCGGTCGGCGCGGCCTCCTTGCCGCGCGCGCTGGCCTCGCCCTTCGTCTCTATTTTTACAATTCCAACGTTGGGACAGAAGGTGGTGGTCAGCGTGCCGCTGACCGCGCCGACGCGCCGCTCGACCGTCTCGACGCACCCGTCGAACTCGCCGGCCTTCACCTTGATCGACAGCCCGGCGCGCGCGACCGACAGCGACGCGTTGGGTCCGGCGGGCCAGGTCGCGCCGACCGTGACGGGCAGGCGCAGGAGATAAGAGCCCTCGGCGTCGCGCATGATCCCTGCGGCGGTCAGCTGCAGCCGCTCGGTGCGCCTGGGACCGACGAGCTCGACGCGACCGCCGCCGACGCGCCGCACGCGCAGCATCATCACGCCTCGACCGCCCGTCACGCGATCCTCGGTGTCGAACGCGAGCACGACGTCGTCCTCGGCGGGGAACCAGCGCGCGGCCTCGGCGGGGATGGCCGGATCGACCGCCGTCGCGGGGCTGGGCGGCGCGGCAGGGCCGGGTCCGCCGCACGCGACGAGCCCGACCGAGCACACGGCGAGCCGCGCGAAGCTCACGGCGGCCCCGACGCCGCGGGCGCTGGCGCCGAGGGGGCCGCGGGCGGGCTCTGCTTGCGCTTCGCGTACTCGGCCCTGGCGGCGGACACGACGTCGTCGGGGAGCTTCTTCGTGAGCTCGCACGCCTGCGTGATGCCCTGGTCGCAGACGCTCACCAGGATGAGCGCGCCCTTCTTCTTGTCCTTCTTCACGCCGCGGCCCTCGATGTGGCCGCCGGCGGCGAGCAGGCACGAGCCCGGATCGCCCATCTGACACATCTCCTCGGCGATGCGCACGCCCTTCTCCATCGCGAGCTTGCCGTCGCCGGTGAGCACGAGGGCGCGCGCGTACATCGAGCAGGCCTGCGGCGAGCCCATCTTCTCGCACGACGCCTCGAGCAGCTTCATCCCCTCGACGAAGTCCTTCTTGATGCCCTCGCCCTGCACGAGCATGGCGCCGACCATCGCGCACGCGGCCGGATCGCCCACCTTGCACGCGCGGTCGGCCAGCTCGGCCGCGCGCTCGGGCTCGCGCTTGCCGCCGATCGCGCCGTCGGCGAGCAGCTGCGCGAGCAGGGTGCAGGCGGGCGGGTGCCCCTCTTCGCACGACTTCTTGGCGCGCGCGGCCGCGCTGTCGACGTTGCGGGCGATCGGTCCGACCCCCTGCAGCTCGGCCATCGCGACCTGCGTGCACGCCGCGGCGCTGCCCTGGTCGCACGCGGTCGTCAGCATCTTCGCGCCGCCGTCGACGTCGCGCTGCATGCCGAGGCCGAGCAGCTGCGCGTGGCCGATCGCAGCGCAGCCGTCGGGCAGCCCCGCGTCGCACGCGCGCTTGTAGTACCCGAGCGCCTTGGCCTCGTCGGCCGGGACGCCGCGCCCGGAGCCGTAGGTCTGCGCGAGCTCGACGCAGCCCGCCGGGGGCGCCGCCTCGCACGCGTCCTTGAACCACGCGACCGCGCGCTTCGGATCGGGCGGGACGCCCTGGCCGGTGAGGTAGGCCATCCCGAGGAAGCCGCACGCCTCCTTGGCGTCGCCCTCGCACGCCTTGCGCATCAGCTCGATCGCGGCCGACTGGTTGCGGTCCGTGCCCTGGCCGTTGAACAGCATCGTCGCCTTGCCGAAGCACGCGCGATCCACCTGCTTCTTGCAGGCGTCGTCGAACATCGAGAGCGCCTTCTTCTCGTCCTTGGGGACGCCGCCCTGGCCGTTGACGTAGGCGGTCGCGAGATCGGTGCAGCCGCGCGGCTCGCCCTTGTCGCACGCCAGCTTGAACAGCTCGATCGCGCGGTTCATGTCGCGCGGGCTCCCGCCCTCGCCCCGCACGTGCAGGTGCCCGAGCCCCGCGCAGCCGAGGCCGCTGCCCTTGTCGCACGCCTGCTTGAAGAGCTCGGCCGCCTTCGCGACGTCCTTCGTGGTGCCGGCGCCGTTGTAGATCTTGCGACCGAGGCGCGCGCAACCCTCGGCGCTGCCCGCCTCGCACGCGCGCCGGACCAGCGAGACCGCGAGCGTGTCGTCCTTCGACGCGCCCTTCTCGGCGGCCGTCGCGCCCTTGAGGCACACGGCGGCGTCGGTCGGAGGTCGCTCGCACAGCTGCTTGCACGCCTGCGCGTCGCCGCCGTCGCAGCGGGCGACCAGCGCCTTGTGGGCCGCGCGCTTCTGCCACTCTCCCCAGCCGACCCACGCGCCGGCGCCGACGATCACGAGCAGCACGGCGACCACGGGGCCCCGAGACGAGGTCTTCTTTGGCGGGGACTTGTCGGCGTCTTCCAAGGTGGCGGCAACGTAGCTGCGGCCCCGCGTGACGCGAAGGCGAATCGTGGGTTCGCGGCGCCGAGCGCCGCCGACGAGCGCTTGACAACCCACGCGCGATCCGATGCGCTCCCGCCCTTGTCGATGAGAGCCACCCGCGCCTTCTTGCCGCTCGCCGCCCTGACGTTCGCGCTCGTCGCGTGCGAGGACGAGACCCCGACCGAGACCCTGGCCTTCGCGCCGGCGGACGTGACGGGAGAGATCCCATGCGACGTCGAGACACGCCTCGCCGTCTGCCGAAATTGCCACTCGAACCCGCCGCAGAGCGGCGCGCCGTTCCCGCTGATGAAGCTCGGCGACGTGCGCGGCACCTACAACGGCAAGGTGGTCGCCGAGCGCGCCGCCTCCGCGCTCACCAGCAAGTTCATGCCGCAGGCGCCGTACGACAAGCAGCTCAGCGACGACGACCGCGCGTATCTGACGAGCTGGTTCCGGATGGGCGGGCCGATCGGCGCTGGCTGCAAGTGATCTTTCGCGGCGCGTGGTGCCGCGGTCGTGCTACCTGGTGAGGATCCGAGGCAAGGTGGCGGAGAGGGAACCGAATACGGCGGCGGGCGGCGAGGCCTACGGTCGCTACCGCCTGCTCGGCCCGCTCGGCAAGGGAGGCATGGCCGAGGTCTTCAAGGCCAAGAGCTTCGGCGCGCACGGCTTCGAGAAGACGCTCGTCATCAAGCGCATCCTGCCGAGCCTGGCGGCGCGTGAGCAGTTCGTCGAGCTGTTCGTCCACGAGGCGAAGCTCGCGGTGCGGCTGTCCCACGCCAACGTGGTGCAGGTGTTCGACCTCGGGCGCGTCGACGGTGAGCCGCCGTCCTACTTCATCGCGATGGAATACGTCGCGGGCCTCGATCTCGCCACGGTGGCCGCGCGCTCGGAGGCGGTCGGAGCGCGCCTGTCCGACGCGCTCGCGCTGCTCGTCACCGCCGAGGTCGCCAAGGGGCTCGATCACGCGCACCGGCGCCGCGACGACGACGGAGTCCCGCTCGGCGTCGTGCACCGCGACATCTCTCCCCAGAACGTGCTCCTCTCTTGGGACGGCGAGGTCAAGGTCACCGACTTCGGCATCGCGAAGGCGCGAGATCTCGACGAGCGAGAGGGCGACGCGACCGGCGCGCGGCTGATCAAGGGCAAGTACGCGTACATGAGCCCCGAGCAGGCCCGCGGCGAGGACGTCGACCCTCGCTCGGACGTGTTCTCGCTGGGGGTCGTCCTCTATGAGCTGCTCACCGGCACCAACCCCTTCAAGGCCCAGCTCCCGTTCGAGACGCTGCGGCGCGTGCAGCAGTGCGAGGTGCCGCCGATCGAGGCGCTGCGCCCCGACCTGCCGCGCGGCCTGGCACAGCTCGTCGGTCGGATGCTCCGCGCCCAGCCTGCCGAGCGCACGCCCGACGCCGGCCGGGTCGTCGACGAGGTGCTGGCCTACCAGTACGAGAACGGCGCGCGCGCGGGCGCGGCCGACCTCGCGGCGACGATGGCGGCCCTGCGCGCCTCACGCGACCTGGACCGCGCGAGCGCGGCGCCCCAGCACCGCACCTCCGTCGAGATCCCGGTCGCGCCGTCGAGCGTGAAGCTCGCCGAGACGTCACCGGGTTCGCCGTCCGCGCCTCCCGTCTCCGCGGTCTCGCGCCGCGAGGTCACCGCCGCGGTGATCTCGCTCCGCGAGCCCGAGCCACAGGCAGAGCGCGCGATCGTCGAGGCGATCGAGCGGTGGGGCGGTCGGCTCGTGGGCGGCGCGGGCTCGAGGCGGCTCGAGGCGCTGTTCGGGCTCGCCGAAGAGGGAGGACGAGACACCGAGCACGCCGTGCGCGCGGCGCTGGTCATCGCGCGCTCGTCGACGGTGCCGCTGGTCGGCGTGGGGATCCACGCGGGGCGCGTCCACGTCTCCCCCGACGGCGCGCCCGTGCTCGACGAGGTGGCCGCGGCGATGCTCGCGCAGGCGGCCGAGCTCGCCGGTGTCCTGCCAGGGCGGGTCGTCGTGAGCCGCGCGGCGGCGCGCCTCGTCCAGGATCAGTTCGTGATGGACGCCGCCTCGAAGGAGGCGTCTCGCGCGGCGTTCGCGGTCACGCGCGAGCAGCGCGGAGAGGCGCACCAGGGGCGCTTCTTCGGGCGGCGTGACGAGCTCGCGGGGCTGGGTCGAGCGCTCGCCGAGAGCGCGCGCGGCCACCTCTCGGTCGTCAACGTCCGCGGCCCCGCCGGCTCGGGCAAGTCTCGCCTGCTGCGCGAGGCGCAGCGCCGCCTGTCGAGGGGTGGCTACGACGTGTTCGTGCTCGCCGCGACCTGCCCGCCCGGCGGTGACGCCGTCCCGTTCTCGGGGGTCGGCGCGCTGGTCCGCGCGCTGCTCGGCGCGCACGAGGGCGCGAGCGTCGATCGATCGAGCGAGCTTCGCACCTTCGGGCTCGTGGACGCCGAGGTCGCGGCGCTGGTCGCGACGACGCTGGCCGGGGGCGAGGAGCCCTCGCGCGCGGCGGTGCGCGCGGCGTTGACGCGCCTCCTGTCACGGCTGGCCAACGAGCGGCCGCACCTCGTCGCGCTCGACGACGCGCGGTCGCTCGACGAGGCCTCTCGCGAGGTGCTCGAGGGCGCGGCGCTCCAGCTGCCTCACGCGCGACTGACGCTGCTCTTCTCGGGGCGGCTCGACGGCTGCCCGCTCGAGGTGCCGGGGGTGGTCGAGCTGCCGCTGGGGCGCCTCCCGCGCGCCGACGCGGCCGCCCTGTTCGCCGATCGCCTCGGCGTCGCCTCGGTGCCCGACGCGCTGGCGAGGTTCGTCGACGATCGGGCCGAGGACAACCCGCTCTTCCTCGAGGCGCTGGCGCGCGAGCTGCTCGAGTCCGGCGCGATCTCCGTGATCGATCGCGCCGTCGTCGACCTGCGCCTCGACGCCGCCTCGACGCTGCCCCGCGCGCTGCGTGCGGTGCTCGCGTCGCGCCTCGGGCGCCTCGATCCCGACGAGCTGAGGGTGTTCTCGCTGGTCGCGGTCGCGGGCGAACCGCTCGACGATCGCCTGCTCTGCGCGGTCGTCGGCGAGCAAGGCGCCTCGGTGGCCACGCGCCTCGCCGACGCGGGGCTGCTGCGCGACGCGGACGGCTTCGCGCCGGCGTCGGTCGCGCTCGTCGAGGCGCTGTTCGACGGCCGAGTCTCCGCAGACGCGGCGCGCGCGCTGCACGAGCAGCTCGCCGCGGCGCTCGACGGCGACTCGACGCTCGGCGCGCGCGAGCGCCGCGCGAGGCACCTGTCGGCCGCGCACCGCCACAACGAGTCAGCGCGGGTCTGGGTCACCGCCGCTCGCGGCCGCGTCGCCGAGGGGAGGTTCGATCCAGCGACCACCGGCGCGCTCGCGGCGCTGAAGGAGGGCCTGTCCGACGAGGCGGACCCCGACACGCTGGGAGACGCGCTGTCGCTGCTCGCGCAAGCGGCGATGAGGACGCGGGTCGCGAAGGGGGTCCACGAGCTGGCGCCGCGCGC
>CAUJFL010000022.1 GCA_963169165.1 Myxococcota bacterium
TCGGCTCGCCGAGGCGCTCGAAGGCACTTCGCTGCACGAGCTGGGTTCGACGCTCGAGCAGGGCGACTCGCGCGCTTGCAACGAGCCCCTCGTCGAGCTCGAGGGCAAGCTCGCGCACGACGACGACGCGCACGTGGGCGCGCTGCGGCTCGCGGCCTACGCGA
This sequence comes from Myxococcota bacterium, assembly GCA_963169165.1. Lineage (GTDB taxonomy): Bacteria > Myxococcota_A > Polyangia > Polyangiales > Polyangiaceae > JADLFU01. The sequence goes on from CAUJFL010000022.1 coordinate 165, forward strand.
CCGGGCTCGCGGCGCTGCTCAGCGTGTTCGAACCTCTCGCCGCGGTCGTAGCGGGCAGAGACGCGCCAGCCTCACCGATCGGCCTGCTCGACGCGCTCGCGATAGGCGGTGGGAGCTTCGTGAGCGCGCTCGCGACCAGGCGGATCTCGGCGCGCGTCTCGCGACGGCGGCGCACGGCGATAGACCGGTGGGTCGCGGCCTCGCGTGGGGAGGCGCCGTCGATCGACGTAGGTCTCGGGGGCTCGAGGCGCGCAGGGTGAAGTCCTGCGCGACGAAGAGCCCCGAACCCGCGCTCAAGGGTTCCACACGACCGTCACGCTGACCCTCGGCGCGAGCCGACCGAGGATCGAGGCGCGCGGCGCGGCCGACAGGTCCGCGATCACGCACGCGAGCAGCGCGCGATCGACGCCGCCCGGCTCGCTGCGCGTCGTGACCTGCTGGGTGCGAAACCCGCGGCCCGCTCGCGACACCTGCGCGTCGAAGGTCACGCGCGTGCGGGTCGGCAGCGCGCGCCCCACGCCGCATCGACGCGCTGTCTCGGCGAACACGCGCCGCACATCGATCGCGGCGTCCGAGCTCGCGCTGGACGCGGGCGACTCGAGCACCACGTCGACGTTCGGCGCTGGCAGCGACGGTTGTGGCGGGAGCTGAAGTGGAGGTGGAGGCGGAGGTGGGGGTGGAGGCGCGTCGAGGCGCACCTCGAGCGGAACGATCGCGGCGGCGCCCTGCCCCGCCGGGACGCGCAGCTGACAGGTGCGCTCCATCAGGCACCGGACACCGCGCGAGGGCTCGCCTCGCTCGGCGCGCACGTCCAGCGGCGTCCCCGACGACGAGAAGCGGACCGCGTGCTCGTGCTGCCCCGAGTCGCCGGGCTCCGCGAGCGGCGCGCAGACCTCGTACTGAGGATCGACGGACATCAGCGCCTCGACCGCGGCCCGCGACAGGGACGCGCCGTCGAGCGCACGCGGCGATCCGCGCACGAAGCTCGCGCGAGGCGGCGGCGGCATCGGCGGCATCGGATCGAACCGCACCGCGGGCGCCCCGGCGATGCGGTCTCCCACGAACGGCGCCTCGGACGCCGTCGAACCGGGAGCGCGCGGCGCCGGATCGTCGAGCTGGGAGACGACGCTGCGTGGGCGATCATCGACGCCGCAGCGCACCGTTCGCGCGTCGTCGACGATCTCGAGCGGCGCGCTCTGCGTCTCGGCCGGTCGCTGGGGTGACGTGGGCGGCGGCGGCGGCGACGAGGAGCACGCGAGCGAGAGCAGCGGAGCGAGGAGCAGCGAGGAGCGGCGCACGACCCCACGATAACGCGGCTCGCCCCTCGGCCTTACGCCTCGCGAGCCGACGGCGTCCGCGAGGCGCTCGCGCCGCGTTCGAGTCGTGATAACGCTCGCGCCAGACAGATGTCCCAAGACGACCGTCACGCGCCGGAAGACGCGCTGCGCGAGGCGCGAAGGCAGAAGGCGCAGGCGCTGCGCGAGCGCGGCGAGAACCCCTTCGCGAACGATCTCTGGCCCGCGCCGCTCGCCGAGCTCGGCCCGCTGCGTGCCCGCGTGAGCGCCGCTCGCAACGACGCCGGGCGCTACGACAAGGCGCGCGTCGCGGAGCTGTCGGGCGAGCTCGGCGTCGCGCACGTCGCGGGGCGCGTGCTGATGCAGCGAGGGTTCGGGCGCGCGGCGTTCCTGCGGCTGCGCGATCGCACCGGGGAGCTGCAGCTGTACCTGCACGAGGGCGCGACCCCCCAGGCCGAGCTCGCGCGGCTCGACGACATCCAGCTCGGCGACGTGATCGAGGCCGAGGGCGAGCTGATGGCGACCGACAAGGGCGAGCTGTCGCTCGAGGTGACGCGCGTGCGCCTGCTGACCAAGGCGCTCCGGCCCCTCCCTGACAAGTGGCACGGGCTCGCCGACGTCGAGACGCGATACCGCCAGCGCTACGTCGATCTCATCGCGAGCCGGGACGCGGCGGCGGTGTTCCGCGCGCGCAGCCACATCGTGCGGGCGGTGCGGCGCTACCTCGACGACGACGGGTTCCTCGAGGTCGAGACGCCGACCCTCCACACCCTCGTCGGCGGCGCGGCGGCCAAGCCTTTCACCACGCACCACAACGCGCTCGACATGAGCCTGTTCCTGCGGATCGCGCCCGAGCTGTACCTCAAGCGCCTCGTCGTCGGAGGGCTCGAGCGCGTCTACGAGCTCGGCCGGATGTACCGCAACGAGGGCATCTCGACGCGGCACAACCCCGAATTCACGATGCTCGAGTTCTACGAGGCCTACGCCACCTACGAGACGCTGATGACGCGGACGGAGGCCCTGTTTCGCGCGGTCGACGCCGATCTCGCGCGGCGCATGCCCGACGAGCACGGGGCGTGGCTCCGGGCGCGACCGTTCACGCTCGACGAGCCGTTCGCGCGCGTCCCCATGAGGGCGGCGGTCGAGCGAGCGCTCGCGAAGGCGAGCTTGCCCGCCGACGTACACACGACGATCCGCGGCGAGGGCGCGCCCATCAAGGAGTGGTCACGCTCGAGCGAGCGCGCGAAGAAGCGCATCGACTGGAGCAACTATCTGAAGGGCGTGAAGAAGTGCGCCAACGACGGCGAGGCGCTCTTCGCGGCGTACGAGTACCTCGCCGAGCCCTTTCTGGCCGAGGACTACACGTCGGCCGACGGCCAGAAGAGTGTCCCCGTGTTCATCCTCGACTACCCCGCCGAGGTCAGCCCGCTCGCGCGGCGCAAGGACTCGGACCCTTCGCTCGTCGATCGCTTCGAGCTGTTCGTGCACGGGCGCGAGCTCTGCAACGCGTTCAGCGAGCTCGGCGATCCCGAGGATCAGGCCGCGCGCTTCCGCGACCAGCTCGAGAAGAAGGCGCGCGGCGACGAGGAGACCATGGACTACGACGCCGACTACATCCGCGCGCTCGAGCACGGGCTGCCGCCCACGGCGGGCTTCGGCATGGGGATCGACAGGCTGGTGATGGCGCTGACGGCGAGCGCGAGCATCCGCGACGTGATCCTCTTCCCGCTCCTGCGACCGGAGCACTGAGTGCAGGGTTTCTTCGTGCTGGGGGCCGCGGCGCTGCTCGGCGTCGTGATCGTCGCGCTGCGGGGCGTCGCGCGCGCCCGCCACGACGCGCCGCTCGTGATCACGCTCTCGCACTTCGGCCTCGCGTTCGCGCCGGGGCTCATCGCCGCCATCGGCGCGGCCGTCGCCGTGTACCTGCTGCTCGTCCCGCGCGTCCCCGCGCTCGCGCGGTACGGGTTCTGGGTGTCGCTGTCGACGTGGGCCACGCTGACGCTCGCGACGTTCGTCGCGTCTCGCTCGCTGCGCGACGCGTTCACGGTCAGGCTGCCGGGGGTGTTCCGGGCCGCGCCGTCGGCCGTCTTCGCGGTGCTCGGGCTGGCGTTCGTGTGGCTGACCTACTCGGCGATGCACCTGCCGGTCTCACACGGCTCTCGCTACGTGCTGCGCCACGAGATCGTGCGGTTCTCGGCGCTCGCGACCGGCGTCGTGTTCTTGCTCGGCGTGCTCTCGGCGGCGCTCCCGTCGTTGCTCGACTGGTTCGAGCGCGGGGGCCTGACCGCGTTCGTCGGCGCGCGGCACGTGAGGGCGACCAAGAGCGGGTTCCTCACCGTGATCAGCGTGCTCAGCATCTCGGGCGTGGCGGTCAGCTCGTGCGCGCTCTGCAGCGTGGTCTCGATCATGGGCGGCTTCGGGCAAGATCTGCAGCGCAAGATCCAGGGGAATAACGCGCACATCGTCGTCGATCTACCCGCTCAGCTGACGGGCTTCGGCGACTACGAGGCGACGCTCGAGCGGGTCAAGCGCGTGCGCGGCGTGCGCGCGGCGACCCCGGTCGTCGCCGGCGAGGCGATGGCCTCTTCGAACGCGAACACGGCGGGCGTGCTGCTCCGAGGCGTGGAGCCGTCGACGATCGGCCAGGTGATCGATCTGCAGAAGAACATCGAGTACGGCAAGCTCGACTACCTCGTCGACGACGTCCAGCTCGCGCGGCTCCCCGCCGACACGATCATCGGCGCCGGCACCCGCGGCGACCCGCTGAGGAAGGGGCCCGATCTTTCGGCATACTTCTCGTCGTCGTCGCGCCGCCCCGAGAAGGTCTACCCCGGCGTCGTCGTCGGGCGCGAGCTCGCGCGGAGCCTGCACCGGATGGTGGGCGACGAGCTGCTGCTGGTCTCGCCGCGCGGCGATCTCGGGCCGATGGGCGTGATGCCGCGCGCGAGGCGCTTCCGCGTGGCGGCGATCTTCTACAGCGGGATGTACGAGTACGACGCGACGCACGTGTACGTGCGGCTCGACGTCGCCCAGAGGTTCTTCAGCCTCGAGGACAAGGCGACGACGATCGACGTGAAGGTCGAGGATCCGTCTGGCACCGAGGCGATGCTGCCCGACGTGCGCGCGACCGTGAGCGATCGCCCCGAGCTGCGGGTGCGCGACTGGCGCGAGATGAACAAGAACCTCTTCTCGGCGCTGAAGCTCGAGCGGATCGCGACCTTCATCGTGCTCAGCATCGCGATCATGGTCGCGAGCTTCTGCATCATCTGCACGCTCTTGCTGATGGTCACCGAGAAGGGCAAGGAGATCGCGATCCTGAAGGCGCTCGGCACGAGCGACGGCGGGATCCTGCGGGTGTTCATGCTCGAGGGCGTGATCATCGGCGCGATCGGCACGCTGTTCGGCGTCGCGACCGGCGTCGCGACCTGCGTCGGGCTCAAATGGTTCGGCGTACGCCTCGATCCAGACGTCTACTATATCGACCGCTTGCCTGTCGCGACCAACCCCGCCGACTACGCGATGGTCGCCACGGCGGCGCTGGTCATCTGCACGGCGGCGACCGTGTACCCTGCGATCGCGGCGTCGCGGCTCCGGCCCGTCGACGGCCTGCGACACGAGTGAGAGAGATCGAGATGGCGCTCGTCGAAATCAGAGAACTGCAGAAGACCTACGAGCACGAGGGCCGCGCGCTGGAGGTCCTGCGCGGGATCGATCTCGACATCGAGCACGGCGACGTGATGGCGATCGTCGGCGCGAGCGGGGCCGGCAAGAGCACGCTGCTGCACTGCATCGGGACGCTCGATCTGCCGACCAAGGGCTCGATCAAGCTCGACGGGCGCGAGGCCGTGTCGCTCGGCTCGGCCAAGCTCGCCGAGCTGCGCAACGCGACGATCGGGTTCGTGTTTCAGTTTCACCACCTCCTCCCCGAGTTCACCGCGCTCGAGAACGTGCTGATGCCCGGGCTCATCGGCGGCAAGCGCAGGAAGGACCTGGAGCCGCGCGCGTCGAGCCTGCTCGGCGACGTCGGCCTCGGGCACCGGCTGAGGCACCGCCCCGGCGAGCTGTCGGGCGGAGAGCAGCAGCGGGTGGCGCTGGCCCGCGCGCTGATGCTCGAGCCGAAGCTGTTGCTCGCCGACGAGCCCACCGGCAACCTCGACAGCGCGACGAGCGACGCGATCCACGATCTGTTCTTCAAGGTGAACCGCGAGCACGGCACGACGGTCGTCGTCGTCACCCACAACTCGACGTTCGCCGACCGGATGCCGCGCACCGTGCGGATGAAGGACGGGCGCGTCGACGCGGATCTGCGGAGATTACGCGCGGAGCTCGAGCGGCCACGGGGCGTCGGCGAGCGACGCGGTGAGCGCCGTGAGGCCGTCTGCGAGGGCGCGCGCGCCGATCCGCGCGGTCGGCTCGCGACGCAGCGCGGAGGACAGCAGCGAGCCGAGCGCCGCGTGGTGCCGCGAGAGCTCGACGAGCCGTGGCGGCGCCCCGTCGTGCGCGAGGTGCGCGGCGAGCACGGCCATCTCGCCACCGACGAACAGCGGCTCACCCGTCAGCACCTCGAACACGGTGCACGCGAGCGCGTAGACGTCGGCCGGCAGCGGCGAGCCGCCGGCGTCGGGCTCGGCCGTCCAGACCTCGGGCGCGCCGTACGCCGCGGTCGCGCAGCCCGGGCGGAGGCGTCGGCCTGACAGGCCATAGTCGACGAGCACCGCGCGCTCACCGTCGCGAACGATGACGTTCGACGGCTTCAAATCCAGGTGCGCGAGGCCCGCGCCGTGCATCGCGGCGACGCCCTCGGCGACGCCGAGGACGAGCGAGAGGGCGCGCCCGACGGTCATGCGCGCTCGCGTGAGCTCGGCCTCGAGCGACGGACCGAGCACCAGCTCCATCACCAGCACGGGGCGAGGCCGCGCCGCGAGATCGAACGTGACGAACCGCGCGAGGTTGAGGTGCGACGGGAGATCGAGCAGCGCGCGCGCCTCGTCTCGAAACAGCGCGGCGGGATCTCCCGCGCCGTCGGGCAGCGAGGGGATCTTCATCGCGAAGCGCTCGGCTCCCGGCTCGCCGCGCTCCGAGGCGCGCGTCACGACGAAGACGGAGCCCGTCCCGCCCTCGCCGAGCGGCGCCTCGATCGAGAAGCCGCCCACGAGCCGATCGGCCGGGATCCATGCGGGCAGCGCGCCCGCCCGTCGCGTCGTGGGCGGCCCCGCCGACAGCGCCGCCGCCCGCTCGAACGCCTGCGAGAACAGCGTCGCGAACGGCTCGGGCAGCCCGCGCGCCGCGACCGAGAGGGCGCGCGCCGCCGAGCGCGCGTCGCCGAGCTCTGCTGTCGCGTCGTCGAACGTCGCCACGACCGCGCTCGCGCGCGACTCTCCTGCCTCACCGAGGCGTCGACGCGCCTCGATCACTCGACCCGAGAGCTCGAGCATCGAGCGCTCGAGCGCGGCGATCGGAGAGGGTCCGTCGTCGCGCGCGAGATCGCCCCAGGTGCTCGCGCGTGAGACGAGCTCGAGCGCCCCTGCCGCGCGCGACAGGATCGCACGCAGGTGCGGCGGACGCCCGGGATCGAGGCGCAGCGCGAGCTCGGCGAGGGCGCTCACCCCCCGCGGCAGCGGCGCCCGCGCGTCGACGAGGGAAGGGTGCCTGCGCGTCTCGGGCGCGTCGTCGGGCTCGGCCTCGGTGAGCGCGAGCAGCCCTCGAAGCGCCGCGGCGACGTCGGGGCTCATCGACGCCTCGGCGATCGCCGTGAGGTCGCGCGCGGTCAGCCCCGACGACGCGCACGCGAGCAGCACGTCGTCGACGCCGAGCTCGCCCGTGCGCAGCAGCGCGCCCGTCGCCCGCGCGAACGTCGCGCCGATCGCGCGCGCCAGCGTCGAGGGCGGCTCGCGCGCGAGCCAGGCGAGCATCGCGCAGGCGATCTGGCGCCCGCGCTGGCCCGCGCTGGCGGCGAGCCCCGCGTCCTCGACGACGCGCACGTCGGCGAGGTGCAGCAGCGTCTTGACCTCCTGGACACGGAGCGGGAGCGCCTCGCTCGGGCCGACGCCGCGCGCCGCGCGACGAGCCTCCCGCGCGAGCACCGCGTCCGTCGCGCGCGTGATGTGGGCGTCGACCTAGCTCAGCTGCGTGGCGCGCGCGCCGCCGTCGCGCAGCGAGTGGAGATCGTGCAAGGTGCCATCCTCGAGCACGCTCCGCTCGAGCTCACGCAGCGGGAGGAGCGCCGCCTCGTCGTCCAGCGAGCTCGAGCCATCGATCAGCGCGGCCAGCGCGGGCCCGCCGGTGAGCAGCCCGAGCGCGAGGTCGCTGGCGTCGCTCGCCTCCCGCGCGCCGCGCGCGTGGTACGCGGCCACGGCGCGCTCGACGGCGGCGACGACCGGGCTGGCCTCCGGCCCGAGCTCGCCGATGAGCTGGGTGAGCAGGGCGCCCACGCCGCGCGCCTGGCCGGACGACGCGCGCGCGCGCACGAGCTCGTCGCGCACCCGCGCCGTCGCGTCGGCTCCAAAACCGCCTCCGGGGCCGAGCGCGAGCGCGGAGGCGAGCCCCTCGGCGACGGCGAGCGGCGCGAGCTCGGCGACCCGCGTGAGCGCGCGATCGGCCGCGGAAGGGTCTCGCTCTGCGCCCGCGGCGACGCCCCAGGTGAACGCGGTCGCGACCCCGGCGTCCCTCGACAAGAGGCCGTCCGCGATCGCGCGCTCGAGCGTGGCCAGGGCCCAGCCGGGCTCGTGCCCGATCGACGCGGCGAGCGACGCCGCGCCCCTTCGCCACTCGGTCGCCGTGGCGCTCGGCGCGAGCGCGGCCTCGATCTCCCGGCGCGCGGGGGAATGCACCTCTGCGAGCAACCCGCGCGCGACCGCGGCGTGACGCCAGACGAGCGGCTCACGGTCGGCGAGCAGCCGCCGCAGCACGATCTCGACCTCGTCGTGGTGGCGCAGGCTCGCGAGCCGTGCGCCGCTCGCCGCGAGCCCTCGCGCGATGCGGCCGAGGAGCCGCGCGCTCATGCGTCGCTCGGAGAGCGAGCGCACGCTCGGCAGCTCGAGCCACGTGTGGCACCCGTCTCGACGCGACACGAGCGCCAGCGCGAGCTTCGCGACCCCGACGTCGGGCGCCGGGCGACCGGCGAGCGCCAGGCCGAGCCTCGCGCGGACAGGGTCACCTCGAAGCTCGTGGGGCGCCGCGAGCGCCTTCTGGCGCGCGAGGGCGACGAACATGGCGCAGGGGCCCTCGAGCATGCGGCGCTCCACGAAGCCGCGCGCGAGCTCGCGCCCTGGTCCGCTCGGCAGCGCGTGCGCGAGCTCGAACAGACCGCGCGCGACGTCCACGTCAGCCGTCGGCAGCGCGGCGAGCGTGTCGGCGTCGAGCGCAGCCGCGATCGGCGCGAGCAGGTCGCCGAGCGGCTCGAGCGGCGCAGGCGCGTCGCCGGCCGACACCTCTCCCGCCGCGTGGAGCAGCGCGGTGAGCCCGCGTCTCCTCTCCGACGGCGCTCTCGACCGCGCCAGCTCCTGCGCGGCGAGGATCAGCGCCGCGGCAGGCTGCACCGCGCGCCCTCGATCATACCTTCTCGACCCCACCGCGACCGAAGAGCCCGGTCGGCTTCCACAGGAGCACCGCGATCAGCACGACGAAGGTCAGCACGTCCTGGCCTCCCGAGTAGCTCGTCAGCTTCGTCAGCTCGCCGACGACGCCGAGCAAGATCCCGCCGACCACCGCGCCGGGGATCGAGCCGATCCCGCCGAGCACCGCGGCGACGAACGCGCGCGTGCCGATGACCTGTCCCATCGTCGCGTACGCCTGGCTCTGATCGAGGCAGTAGAGGACCGCGCCGAGCGCCGCCAGCGACGAGCCGACCGCGAACGTGAACAGGATCACGCGCGTCGTGCGGATCCCCATCAGGCGCGCCGCCTCGACGTTGGTCGACAGCGCGCGCATCGCCTTGCCCATCCAGGTGTGGTTCACGAGCAGGTGCAGCGCGCCCATCACCGCGATCGCCGTCACGAAGATGACGAGCTGCGTGTTGATGGGCATGCGCGTGTAGCTCCGCGGGCGCGCGCCGAACGCCAGCACGGCCGCGTTCTGCAGCAGCACGCTCATCCCGAGCGCCGTCACGAGCGGCGTGATCCGCGCGCCGACCGCCTTGCCCCCTCCGCCGCGCGACAGGATCGGGCGGTACGCGACGCGCTCGACCGCGACGCCGAGCGCCGACGACGCCGCCATCGCCGCCACGATCGTCAGCGGCAGCGCGGCGAGCGGCGGCAGCCCCGCGAGCGGCCCCGCGAGCGCGAAGAACCCCGCATAGGCGCCCATCATGAAGACCTCGCTGTGCGCGAAGTTGATGAGCTTCAGGATGCCGTAGACCATCGTGTAGCCCAGGGCGACCAGCGCGATCATCGCGCCCTGCGCGAGGCCGTTCAGCAGCGCAGAGGCGAGGCCGCTCACGGCTGCTTCTCGTTCACCGTCGAGTGGTAGACGAACTTGCCGCCCTTGATCTGCACGACCACGAGCGGCTTGTCGGCGTTGCGATCCTTGTCGATCGAGATGGTCCCGGTCGCGCCGGAGAACCCCTTGGTCGCCGCGATCGCGTCGCGGATGGCGAGCGGCTCGATCGCCTTCGCGCGGCCCATCGCGTCGAACAAGAGCTTGGCAGAGTCATAGGCCTGCGCGGCCAGGCTCGACGGCTCACGCTTCCAGCGCGCGTGGTACGCGGCGACGAACCGCTTCGAGTTCTCCCAGGGGACGTCCGGTGCGTAGTGGTTGGTGAAATAGGCGCCCTCGAGCTCCGTCGCGGCGCCCTTCAGCAGGTCCTCGGAGTCCCAGCCGTCGCCGCCCACGAACATGCTCCCCGGAATGTTCTTCTCCTTGGCCTGCTGCGCGATCGGCACCATGTCGGTGTAGTAGTTGGGCACGAAGATGATCTCGGGCTTCGCCGCCATCAGCTGGTCGAGGTGCGTTCGAAAGTTCTTCTCGCCCTTCTGGTAGCCCTTCTCGACCACGATCTCGCCGCCGAGCTTCTTCACGGCCTCGCTGAACGTCTTCGCGAGCCCTGACGAGTAGGTGTCCTGCGCGAGGTAAAGCAGGCCGACCTTCTTCTTGCCGAGCTTCTTCGTGACGAACTCCGCGGCCGCGACGCCCTGCGCGTCGTCGGTGAAGCAGACGCGGAAGACGAACTCGCGGCCGCGCGTCACCTCGACGTTGGTCGACGAGGGGCTGATCATCGGGATCTTGGCGGCGTTGGCGATGAGCCCACCTGCGAGAGACCGGCTCGACGCGACCTCGCCGAGCAGCGCGACGACCTTGCTGCGATCGATGAGCTGCCGGACCTTGTTGGTGGCCTCTTGCGGGGTCGATTTGGTGTCCTCGAAGATCACCTTCACCTTGCGGCCCTTCACGCCGCCGCCCGCGTTGAGCTCGTCGGTGGCGAGCACGATGCCCTCCTGGCTGTCCTTGCCGAACTGCGTCTCCTCGCCCGAGAGCGAGAAGTAGGCGCCGACCAGGACCTCTCCCGCGGCGGGCGCCGCCGACGCGCCGGGCGCCGCCCCTTGCTGCGGGGCGCTCGATTTCGAGCAGCCGACGAGGAGCGCGCCGAGCGCGAGGGCACCGAGGATCGAGCGTCGTGACTTCATGGCCCGCGACCATACCCGCCCCCGCCCGATCGATTCAACGTGGGTTTCGGCGCTTCGGTTAGGATGGCGCGAGAGGATGTCGACGCGACGAGGCTTCTTGCAGGTGCTGGGGACGGCGTGCGTCACCGCGGCGTGCGGCGACGGCACCGGCAAGCCCGAGGCGAGCGGCGCGTGGGCGGCGGGGAGCGCGCACGATCTGTCGGGCCTGCGCCCCGTGCCCGGCGCGGCGCTCGTGGTCGCGCGCGACGACCGGGGCATCTACGCGATGAGCGCGATCTGCACCCACCAGCGGTGCGACATGATCGAGGACGGCCAGGTCACCGCGACGGGCATGCACTGCGACTGCCACGCGTCTGATTTCGACGCGCACGGCGCGCCCGTCGCGGGTCCGGCGCGCGCGCAGCTCCGCCACGTGCGCGTCAGCGTGGCCGAAGACGGCGCCCTCACGGTGCACGCCGACGAGACGGTCCCGCCCGACCAGCGCGCGCCAGGCTGATCAGGCGCGGCGGCGTCGCTGCGCGTGAAACCTCAGCCACGCGGCGCGCGGGACGGCCGGATAGCCAGCGTAGGTGGCCCCGGCGGGCACGTCCCCGATGACGCCTGCCTTCGCCGCGAGGCGCGCGCCGTCGCCGATCGCGGCGTGATCCGCGACGCCGACCTGACCGCCGACGAGCACGCCCGCTCCGACGCGCGACGACCCGGCGAACCCCGCCTGCGCCGCGACGATCGTGCCGTCGCCGATCGCGGCGTTGTGGCCGACGTGAACGTGCGCGTCGAGCTTGGCCCGTCGGCCGATCACGGTCGGGCCGATGGTGCCCGCGTCGACCGTCACGTGCGCCCCGAGCTCGGCGTCGTCGCCGATGACCACGCCGCCGAGCTGCGGCACACGCGTCACGCCGCTCGGGCTCGGCACCCACCCGAACCCGGGCGCGCCCAGCACCGCGCCGTCTCCGACCACGACGCGCGCGCCGAGGGTGACGCCGGCGTGGAGCACGGCGTGCGCGCCGACGACGCAGCCATCTCCGACGATCGCCCCCGCGCGCACGACCGCGAACGCGCCGATGATCGCGCTCGCGGGGACGACGGCGCCCGGCTCGATCACCGCGCGCTCGCGCTCGTCGACCGGCGGCGGGCGCGTCAGCTCACCGAGCAGCGCCGCGATGACCGAGGGCGGATCCTCGTGGGACCAGGCCGCGCGCGATGAAACGCGCGTCGCGAGCTCACCCGTGACGAGCAGCACGCAGGGCGCGTCGGCCAGCGCCGCCAGCACGCGACCGCGCAGCGCGGGCACGAGATCGTCAGCGCGGAGCGCCCGCTCCCACGGCGTCGCGAGCGCCGTCACCACACGGTGATCGGCCGCGCCGAGGATGCGCCCGCCGAGGCGCGCGGCCAGCGAGGCCAGCGTCGCGCCACCGGCGAGCGCGACCGTCACTTGGCGGCGCCGCTCGGCGCGGGAGCCGCGCTGCCGGACGGAGCCGGCGCGGGCTCGGCGGGCGCGTCCTCGCCCGAGTTGTACATGCTGATGACGAGATCGGTGAGGTCGAGCTCGGACCTCACGTACGGCACCGCCTGACGATCGAGGATCACGTCATAGCCGTCCTTCTTCGCGATCTTGCGGAGGTAGCCGCTGACCCGCGCGTAGATAGGCGCGGTGATCTCGTTCTGCTTCTTGCCGAGCTCGCCGTTGTACGACTGAAACACCTGCTGCAGCTCGGCCATCTGGCGCTGCCAGTCATCCATCGCGCGCGCGAGGGCCTCCTTCGAGAGGAGCTTCGACTGCTTCTCGAGATCGTCCTTCTTCTTGAGGAGCTCCTCCTGGCGTCCGTTGAGCTCGGCCTGGCGACGGTCGAAGTATTTCTTCAGCTGCGCCTGCGCGCGCAGGCCGTCCTCGGTCTCCATGACCGCGCGCTGGATGTCGACCACGGCGACCTTGGTCAGGGACGGGGCGGGGGCGGCGGGCTGCTGGGCGACGAGGCTGGGACTGACCGACAGCGCGAGCGCCGCCGCGAGCACCCCGACCCAGGTGGTCTTCTTGTGCATGTCGGACCTCACTTCTTGGGGGGAGCCGGCTTCTTGGCGGCCTTGGGATCGGGAGGCGGCGCGGGCGAGCCGGGCGCGGGCATCGCCGCGAGCTGCGCCTTCTCGGCCGCGGTCAGCGCGGGCACGCCGGGCGTGTCGGCGTTGTAGGTCGAGATGGCGAGCTCGGTGAGATCGAGCTCTGACTTGAAGTGCAGCGCGGCCTGCTTGTCGACCACGAGATCGTAGCCCTTCTGCTTCGCGAGGCGCTCGAGGACGCGCGTCATCTTCTGGAACATCGGCTGCGTGGCCTCGGCCTGCTTCTTCTGGATCTCGCCCTGGTACTGCATGAGCAGCTGCTGGAGATCGAAGAGCTTCTTCTGGATCTCCTCCTGGCCGCGGTCGCACTCGGCCTTTCCGAGCCCTGCCTTGCACTTCTTCTCGAGCTCGGTGCGCTCCTTCAAGAGGCCGGTCTGCTTGCCGTCGAGCTCGACCTGGCGCTTGTCGAACAGCGACTTGAGCGTGAGCGTCGCGCGTCCGCCCTCGTTGGTCTCGGCGATGGCGCGGGCCATCTCGACGACGGCGATCTTGGACTCGGCGCGCGCGAGCGCGGGCGCCGACGCCGCGAGCGCGGCCACGGCGGGCAGGAGGTACCTCTTCATGAGGCGTCCGCTACCACGTCTCGAAGAGCGGCGCGATCCGGTCAGCGACGCGGTCGACCACGGTCGGGCTGCAGCTCGACGATCAGCCGCGCCCCACCCGCCTGACCCGTCGCGACCGTCACCCGGCCGCCGTGCTGTTGCACGATCTTGTGAACGATCGCGAGGCCGAGCCCCGTGCCCGCGGGCTTGGTGGTGACGAACGCGTCGAACAGCGTCTCCCGCACGCTCGGATCGACCCCGGGGCCGTCATCCTCGATCTCGAAGCGCGGCGCGTCGCCCCCGGAGACGCGCACCCACACGGTCCCGCCGCCAGGCGAGAGCGCCGCGCGCGCGTTGGCGAGCAGGTTGAGCCAGACCTGCTTCAGCTTCTCGGCGTCCGCCGAGGCGACCACGCCCTCGGAGAGCTCGGCGACGAGCGTGATCCCCTCCGCGCGCATCGCCTCGGCCTCGAGCGCGAGCACCTGCTCACCGAGCCTTCCGAGATCGACCGCGTCGAACTGCGGCCCGCGCGGCCGCGCGAGCTCGAGGAACTCGGTGAGCAGCCGCTCGAGCCTCATGATCTCCGTCTCGACGACGCGGACGCGCTCGCGCATCGGGCCCGCCTCCGCCCCGCCCTGGCGCTCGATCCCGCGCGCGAGCAGGTGCAGCTGCAGCACCGCCGCGTTGAGCGGGTTGCGGATCTCGTGCGCCAGCCCGAGCGCGATCGAGCTCATGGCCGACAGCGCCTCGGCCTCGGCGGCGCGGCGCTCGAGGGCGCGACGCTCGGTGACGTCCACGCCGATGCCATAGACCAGTCCCGAGGGGTCGCCCGGGACGCCGGAGAGCTGCCACTCTATCCGCCTCGGCGGCGCGTCGTCGCCGACCAGCAGGGTCGCCTCGACCGAGAGGCCGCGCTCGCCGCTCCGCGCCCGGGAGAGGCCGAGCTCGATGCGCTCGCGCGAGTCCTCGCCGATCCAGCGCGACAGATAGGGGTGGCCCTCGGCGGGGCGCCCCGCCGTGAGCTCTGTCGTCTTCGGGTTCGACAGCACGATCCTCCCGTCACGATCGACGCCGACGATCAGCACGCCGGCTGTCTCGATGAGCGCGCGCTGCCGCGCCTCGAGCTCTTCACGGGCGCGCACCAGCTCCGCCTTGGCGAACGCCTGCGCCACCGTCCGCAGCAGCTCCTCGGGGCGGAAAGACTTCAACAGGAACGCGAAGGCGCCCGCCTCGAGCGCGGCGATCGCGCTGTCGACCGTCGCGAAGCCAGTGACGAGCACGACCTCACCCCGCGGGTTGGCCTCTCGCAGCCGTCGCACGAGATCCACGCCGCTCATGTCGGGCAGCTTCACGTCGACGACGGCGACGTCGAACCCACGCGCCGACGCGTGCTCGATCCCGGAGCGCCCGTCGTGCGCGGTCGCGACCTCGGCCGGCAGCTCGCGCGCGCCCTCGAGGATGTCGCGGAGGTTCGCCACGAGGGCCGCGTTGTCATCGACGATGAGGATGCGCGCCTTCGGCGCTCGCGGGGTCACGTGGCCTCAGAGGAACTCGTCGACCCTGTCGGCGAGCTCGTTGAAGGTCTGGTTGGCCTGCTCCTCGGACAGCCCGAGCGCGTCGGCGAGCCGCCCCAGCACGTCGAGCTCTTCGTCCTCGGTCTCACCATCACACAAACTCAACACGCTCGCGAGCGCGAACGCGCGGCGACGGTCCTCCCCGCGGAGCGCGAGGGACAGCCCGGCGAGCCGCGCGTCGAGGCCGTCGGCGTCGAGGGCGGCCTCGAGCTCGTCGACTACGGAGGCGAGCGCGTCGCGAGAGAGCGCGCCCCCGAGCACGACGTCGACGCTGTCGAGCAGCGCGTCGAGCTCGGCCCCGCTGACCTCACCGTCGGCGGCCAGCGCGAGGTAACCTGCCTCGAGGGTCGCCATGGCCCGGGCGAGCTCGCGGCGCGCCGCCGGCTCGAGCGTGAGCGCCTCACCGCGCGCGTCGGCCGCGACCTTCTCCTCGAGCAGGGACACGCCCCGCGAGAGCTCTCCGCGAAGCGACGCGATGACGGCGGGGCAGCTCTTCAGTGGTGACATCGGCATCGGGGGCCCCTACGACGACGAGGCTCGCGGGACAAACTCGCGCTCTTCACGTCAGCCTCCGCCCCCGCTCTACGAGCTTTGCGCGGAGCGCGCCGAGCGCTATCGGCCCGGCACCTTGCGCCCCGTCATCCTGACCTTTCGCGCGCTGTACATCGCGGTCGTGCTGTCACTCGCGCTCGCGCGCTACGCGCTCGCGCGGTTGACAGGAGGAGGGCGCGGCGCCTCGCGCGACGAGCTCCGGGGGGAGGTCGCGGCCGCGGCGTTCACGAGGCTCGGCGCGACGTTCGTCAAGCTGGGTCAGATCCTGGCGACGCGACCGGATCTCTTGTCCGAAGGGTGGATCGCGGGGCTGTCGAAGCTCCAGGACGACGTGCCCGCCGCGCCCTTCCTCGAGGTCGAGCGCACGCTCGCGCGCGAGTGGTCCCACGACGCGCGCCGCGAGCTCGCCGACCTCGATCCCAAGCCGCTCGCCGCGGCCTCCGTGGCGCAAGTGTACCGGGCCACCCTCGCCGACGGCCGACGGGTCGCCGTGAAGGTGCAGCGCTGGTCGGCGGCGCGGCACATCGAGGGAGATCTCTCGATCCTCGAGGCGTTCGCCCGCGTGATCGATTGGCTGCCGGGCATGCGGTACATGTCCGTCCCCGGCGCGGTGGGGAGGTTCGCCGCCGCGCTGCGCGAGCAGATCGATTTTCGGATCGAGGCCGACAACAACCGAAGGCTGGCGCGCAACTTCGCGGGGGACGAGGTCGTCAGGGTGCCGTGGCTGGTCGACTCGCTCTGCACGCGCCGGGTGCTCGTGATGGAGCTGGTCGACGGCATCAAGCCAACGGAGGTGCAGTCCGGTCGGCGCGAGCTGGCGCAGGCTGGGTTTCGCTGCATCGCGAAGATGGTGTTCGTGGACGGGTTCGTGCACGCGGACATGCACCCCGGCAACATGCTCTTCACGCGGGACGGCAAGGTCTACCTCATCGACACCGGCCTCTGTGCAGAGATCCCCGTCGAGATGCGCAAGCCGTGGTCCGACACCTTCCTCGCGGTCGCCCTCGGCGACGGCCGCCGCGCGGCCGAGCTGTTCTGGGGGTTCGCGCCCGTCGTGCACGGAGACGACTTCGACGGCTTCGCGCGCGAGGTCACCGCGCACCTGCAGACGCTGCGCGGCAGGCCGATAGACGAGATCGAGGTGAGCCAGGCGATCGGAGGCGCGATGGGGATCCTCCGTCGCCACAGGGTGCAGGTCGATCCGATCTTCACGGTGGTGAACCTCGCGATGCTCGTCGCCGAGGGGATTGGCAAGCAGCTCGACCCAGGCTTCGACGTCTACGCCGGCGCGATGCCCTACCTCGCCGAGGCCGCGCTGATGTACCCCACCGGCAAGACACCCAACCGCCCGTGCGGCGTGAGCGCCCCACACACAACGGTCCGAGGGGCAGCGGTCGCGACCCGATGAAATCGGATCCGTCGGCCGCTTTCACCGCCAAATAGTGCTTGGCCGGTGCGACGGCGATGCCCTAGGTTGCATTTCCATGCCCCGCAAGAAGAACAAGTCTCCCTCCCCCGCTCCCGCCGCGCCCCCGACGACGACAGCGCCCGCGCTGTCGGCCCAGGCCCCGATGACCCCGTCGGCGTTCATTCGCGCTCAGCCCGCGGGCGCGAGCGTCGCCGACATCATGAGGCGCGGTCAGGAGCGTGGCATCACGTTCAACAGCAACCTCGTCTACGCGGTCCGCTCCGCCGACAAGAAGCGCGACGCGAAGCTCGCGGCCGCCAAGCCCGCGGCGGCTGCCAAGCCGACGGCGGCGAAGCCCGCCGCCCAGCAGCCTGCTCCCGCGAAGCCGGCGGCCCCCGCGAAGCCGACGGCCCCCGCGAAGCCGACGGCCCCTGCCAAGAAGGCGGCTCCTGCCAAGAAGAAGCCGGCCCCTGCCAAGAAGCCGGCCCCTGCCAAGAAGCCGGCTCCTGCCAAGAAGCCTGTCGCTCCGGCGGCGAGCGCGCCGACCGCGACCGCCGACGACGCGCAGTTCCGTCGGCTCGCGATCGTGCTCGGCCTCGAGCGCTCGCGGGCGCTGCTCGACTCGCTCGAGGACGCGCTGACATCGTTCTCCGGCTGACGACAGCTCGAAAAGTGAAAGCCCCGCGGGTCCTCGGACCTCGCGGGGCTCTCTCGTTCGTGGCCGCCTCGGTCGAGGAGGCGGGGCGCCGTGTCAGATGGCGACCTCGCGCATACGGATCGCGTTGAGGTCGGCGACGCCGAGGCCCAGCTCGGCGGCGACGCGGATGTAGGAGGCCTCGCGCTTCGCGTCCTTCAGGGTCTTCAGGCCTTTGTCGACGCGCACCTTGTCGATGAGCTGCGCGCCCACGGCGTCGAGCGCGACCGGGTCACTGGACACGTAGACAGCCTCGTGCGGGGGACGGCAGTCGGGGCGGCGGTCGAGCGGGCCGCCCTCGTACATGATCTTGAACCCGTCGGAGATGTTGAGCCGCTGGCGGCTCCTCACGACGTCCTGAGCGAACAGGTGGGCGATCTGCGGGCTCGCGGTGTGCGCGTGGAAGTCTTGCGGGTTGATGCAAGAGCCGTGGGTCATGTTCTTCAGCATGCCGGTGTAGCCGCAGATGCTGTGGTCCTTGATGGTCGAGACGTTGATCACGGCCGTGGCTTCGGTGAGCAGCTTGGTGAACTTGGTCTTGATGCCCTCGACCTTGATGTCGTCCATCGTGGTCAGGCCGTTGTTGTGCGTGTACGTCTTCACGCCCTTCGGCAGGACCTTGTCGCTGACGCGCGTGCCCGCGAGGAACGACGGATACTGCTCGTAGAGCCACAGGTTGGCGGGCGGCACGCCCATCGCGAGGAGCGCGTCGACCAGCGGCAACACCAGCTCCTTGTTGGTGGCCATCGTCTGGCCCTTCTGGCCCGCGATGCCGTTCAGCTTGATCGCGATCTTGTCGTCCTTGTGGACGAACCGCGCGAGGGCCTTCACCAGATCGACCTCGCCGGTGAGCTCGGTCATCGCGCGCTCGAGCATCTGCTTGGCGGCGTCCTCCCTGGGCCACAGCCCGTTGGGCTGCAGGGTGTTGGCCTTGGAGACCTTGACGATCCGCCCCGGCGCCGCGAACGGGCGAAACCCCGGCGGCGGGCTGGCCGCGAGGGCTGGGCGAGCGGCGTCGGCCGCCAGCGCCTCGCGCGAGAGCAGCGCGGTCGAGGCGGCGACCGCAGTGGAGCCCAGAAAACCACGCCGCGAGAGGGTCGACATGCCCCCACCGCTATCACGCTGAGGAAGACCGGGCCAGATCGAGTAAGATACGCCGCCCTGGCTCCACACGACTTCGACGGCGCAGTCACCGACGTCCAGCCGCGGCACGCCCGCGTGGCGGCGACGACGTGCTTCGTCGTGCGCGTCGCGTCCGGCGCCGACGCCGGCAAGAGCGTGGAGGCCACCCCCGCGATGCCGTCGCCGATGCTGGTGGGGCAGGGCCCCTTCTGCGACCTGCGGCTGCAGGACCGCCACGCCTCGCGTCGGCACCTCTCCCTCGACGTCGTCGACGGGACGCTGAGGGTGCGGGACCTCGGCTCGACCAACGGCACGCGGATCAACGGCCTCAGCGTCGCCACGGCGTTCTTGCAGGGCGGCGAGCGCGTGATGCTCGGCGAGACCACGCTCGAGGTCTTCCGCATCGGGCGGTCCCACTCGCAGATCCCCCGGGCCACCGGCTTCGGCAAGCTGGTCGGGGCGAGCGAGGCGATGCGCAAGCTCTACCCGCTGTGCGAGCGGCTCGCCGGGGCCGACGTGCCGGTGGTGATCGAGGGCGAGACCGGCACGGGCAAGGAGGTCCTGGCCGAGGCCCTGCACGAGCGCGGACCGCGGCGCGAGGGGCCGTTCACGGTGTTCGACTGCACGGCCGTGCCGCCCAACCTGCTCGAGGCGGCGCTGTTCGGGCACGAGCGCGGCAGCTTCACCGGCGCGACCGAGACGCGCGCCGGCGTCTTCGAGGAGGCCCACGGCGGGACGCTGCTGATCGACGAGATCGGCGATCTCGAGCTCGAGCTGCAGGCCAAGCTGCTGCGCGCGCTCGAGCGCGGCGAGGTGCGCCGGGTGGGCGGCAAGAAGTGGATCAAGGTCTCGGTGCGCGTGCTCGCGGCGACGCGGCGCGATCTCGATCTCGCGGTCGAGGAGGGGCGCTTTCGCGACGATCTCTTCTACAGGCTCGCGGTCGCGCGCATCGAGCTGCCGCCGCTCCGCGAGCGCCACGGCGACGTCGCGCTGCTCGCGCGCCACTTCTTTCGGGCGATGTCGCGCGGCGCCGAGCCACCCGAAGAGCTGCTGGCGGCGCTCGAGGGGTACCCGTTCCCGGGAAACGTCCGCGAGCTTCACAACACCATCGCGCGGCGCGTGGCGCTCGGCGATCTCGCCGACGCGCAGGCGCAGCGGCGACGCCCCGCGCCGCGCGCCGAGGCCAGCGACCCCATCGCGCGCATCCTGGCAGAAGAGCTGCCGTTCCCGCAGGCTCGCCAGAAGATGCTCGCGGAGTTCGATCAACGATACGTCGAGCAGGTGCTGGCGCGCCACGACGGCAGCGTCACCAAGGCCGCCGCGGCGTCGGGCATCGCGCTGCGTTACTTTCAGATGGTGCGGGCGCGTTCGAAGCGAGACGCCGGGTGACCTCGACGGCCGCGTCGCCGTCGCTGACGGTGGGAAGATACGCGATCTACGACGAGCTCGCGGCGGGTGGCATGGCGACGATCCACCTCGGGCGGCTGCGAGGCGCGGCCGGGTTCTCGCGCATCGTGGCGGTCAAGCGCCTGCACGCCCGCTTCGCGCGGGACAAGGACTTCGTCGCGATGTTCACCGACGAGGCGCGCATCGCGTCGCGGCTGCGGCACCCGAACGTCGTCGCGACGCTCGACGTGCTCGCCTCCGACGACGAGCTGTTCCTCGTGATGGAGTACATCTACGGCGAGTCGCTGTCGCACCTCATCAGCGCGGCCAAGACGGCGGGCGCGCGCGTCCCGATGGACATCGCCGCGGCGGTCCTCGTCGGCGCGCTGCGAGGCGTGCACGAGGCGCACGAGGCGCGCGACGAGCGGGGACGCCCGCTCGGCGTGGTCCACCGCGACATCTCCCCGCAGAACATCCTGGTCGGCGCCGACGGGATCGCGCGCGTACTCGACTTCGGCGTCGCCAAGGCCGCGGGCCAGCTGCACGTGTCTGGCGAGGGCGCGCTCGTGGGCAAGTACGGCTACATGCCGCCCGAGCAGCTCCAGGGCGAGGAGCTAGACCGTCAGGCCGACGTCTACGCCGCCGGGGTCGTCCTGTGGGAGACGCTGACCGCGACGCGCCTCTTCCCCGGAAAGGGCGAGGAGGCCTACAAGCGCATCCTGCAGGAGGAGGTGCGACCGCCGAGCGCGCTCGCCGACGACGTGCCGTCCGAGCTCGATCGGGTCGTGCTGCGCGCGCTGTCGCGCGACAAGGGTCGGCGCCACGCGACCGCGGCCGATCTCGGCCGCGCGATCGAGGCGGCCGTGCCGCTCGCGAGCCCGTCCCGCGTCGCGGCGTGGGTGAAGGAGCTGGCAGCGCAGGCGCTCGAGCGTCGCACGGCGATCGTCGCGCGGATCGAGGCGCTGGGCGAGGAGCGCAACGTGCCCGCGAAGAGCGTGCCGGTGCTGCGCGCGCTCTCGAGCGACGACGCGACCGACGATCACACGCTGTTCGATCCGCACCCTCCGCGCTTCACGAGCCGCCTCCCGCCCGCGCTGCGCGATCACCGCCCCTGGCTCGCGCTCCTGGTGCTCGCGGTCGGCGCGACGGCGGTGGCGCTCGTGCTGCTGCGCGGCGGCGCGGAGCCCCCGGCGTCCGCGAGCGCCGCCTCCGCCGACGTGAGCGCCGCCCCTCCGCCCGCGAGCTCGAGCGCGCCCGCTGCGAGCGCGCCCGCTGCGAGCGCGACGACCTCGAGCGCCCCGCCGCCCGCGTCCGCGAGCGCCACCCCTCATCCGACCGCCGAAAAGACAAATAAACCTGTCATCAAGGCGCCACGGGCCGACTGCAACCCGCCGTTCGTCCTCACCGAGTCGGGGGTCAAGCGCTACAAGAAGGAGTGCTTCAAGTGAGCCCCGGGAGCGGGTAAGGCTCCATCGTGGGTCGGTTCGCACGCCTGGCTTGGATCGTGACGGCGCTCGTCGGGACGGCGCGCGCGGGCGACGTCGACTCCTGCATCGACGCGTCGGAGGCGGGGCAGGTCGCGCGCGACAAGGGGCAGTTTCGCGCGTCGAAGGCGCGCTTTCAGGCGTGCGCGCGCGAGGCCTGTCCAGGCGAGATCAGGAAGGACTGCGCCGCGTGGCTCGAGGCGCTCGAGCGGCGGATGCCGTCGCTCGTGGTCCGCGCGCTCGACGCGGAGGGCCGAGAGGTGCTCGACGCGTCGGTGACGATCGACGGCGCCGAGGTCGCGGGCCGGGGCATCGCGGTCGAGCTCGATCCGGGAGACAGGCGGCTCCACGTGACGTCACCCGGGCGCCCGCCTGTCGACCAGACCGTCCGCGTCGTCGAGGGGGAGCGCGCGCGGGTGGTCGAGGTGCGGCTCCCCGCGGCGCCGGTCACGAGCGCGTCGGCGAGCGCGGCGCCGCCGCCGCCTGGACCCAGGCGAGTCCCGGTCGCGAGCTACGCGCTCGGCGGGGCCGCGCTGCTCGCCGCGGGCGGCTACCTGTATTTCGGGCTGCACGCGAAGCGCGAGGTCGACGACATGCGCGCGACGTGCGCCCCGTCGTGCGACGCGGATCGGGTCGACGCGGCGAGGCGCGAACGAAACGTCGCGACCGCGCTCTTCGTGCTGTCGGCGGCGTCGCTGGGCGGCGCGCTGGCGCTCGCGCTGGGCCACGACGCGCCCGCCACGACGTCGCGAAGGATCACGGTGGGCGCGACGCCGCGCGGCGCGAGCGCCGCGATCGGCGGGAGCTTCTGACCCGTGCTGGATCCTCGCTTCGTCGCCCACGCGCCGCCGCCTCCTCGCGCGCTGTCCCCGACCGCCGAGGAGATCACCGGCTCGTTCGGCTCCATGCGACGCTGGACGGGGACCTTCCTGCTCGGCCACGGGGCGATCATGACGCTCGCGTTCGGGTGGGGGCTCCCGGTCGATCTCGCGATCGACGCCGCGGGGGTGAAGGCGGACGCGACGGTGATCGACGTCACGCTGTCGAGCTCGGTCAAGATCAACAAGCGGCGCGCCACCCGCGTCACCTACTCGTACGACGTGAGGGGCGAGACCTTCACCGAGTCGTTCAACACCATCGAGCCGCGCTTCGTCAGCCTCGGTCGCGGCGCCCGACTGCCGATCGAGCTGTGGCCGCGACTGCCGTCCTGGTCGCGACCCGCGGGGCAAACCAACAGCTTCTTCGGGTACCTCGGCGCCATCCTGGCGATCGAGCCTATCGTGGGCCTCCCGCTGCTGCTCAGCGGGCTCTGGATGAGGCGGCGCGCGCGTGCGGCGTGGCGCCATGGCGTGGCGGTGCCCGGCAGCGTGCTGTCCAAGGTGCCGGGCCGCGTGCGAAGCCGCCGCGGCGCGACGCGCAAGGTGTCCTCGCTCGTCACCTGGTCGTACGAGTGGCAACACCAGGCTCACCTGGCGTCGGTCGACACGAGCTCCGTGCTGTTGAAGACGCTCGAGCCAGGCCAGGCGGTGACGCTGCTGGTCGACCCGTCGCGGCCGACGTCCTCGGTGCCGTGGGCGGGCGCGCCGTAGTGGCGACGCCATGATCGTCGCGACCTCTCCCTCGGCCTCCGAGCCGCTCGCGCTCGTCGAGCTGCCGCCCCGCCCGCTCGGACCGCTCGACGTCCGCGTGCGCGTGCACAGCGTCGGCGTGAACCCCGTCGACTGGAAGATGCGCGAGGGCGGGCCGCTGCGCCTCGCGCACTTCTTCGTGGGCCCGCGCGGGCCGCTGGTGGTGGGCGTCGACTTCGCCGGCGAGATCAGCGAGCGCGGCGCCAGCGTGTGCGATCTCGCGGTGGGCGCGGCGGTGGTCGGGGGCACCGACTTCTCGCGCAAACAGCTCGGAAGCTACGCGACCGAGGTCGTCGTGCGAGCGGATCAGTGCGCGGCGCTGCCGTCGTCGGTGGGGTTCGAGCAGGCGGCGTGCTTGCCGGTGCCGGGCGCGACGGCGCACCGCGCGCTCGTCGAGGTGGGCAGGTTGCGCGAGCGGCCCGACGCGCGCGTGCTCGTGCTCGGCGCGTCGGGCGGCGTCGGCCTCGTCACCATCCAGCTCGCGAGGGCGCTCGGCGCAGAGAGCTGGGGCGTCTGCTCGGCGCGCAACGTCGCCCTGGTCGAGCGGCTCGGCGCGCGCCCGATCGACTACACCGAGGGAGATCCGCTCGCCGAGGCCGCGCGCGTCGGGGGCTTCGACGTCATCGTCAACGCGGTCGGCACGGCGACCTACGACGCCGCGCGGGTGCGCGCGCTCTTGCGGCCCGAGGGCGTACACGTGCTCGTGGTGGTGCACCCGACCGACTACCCCGCGATCGGGCTCTCGTCGCGCACGGTCGCGGTGCTCGGCAAGCCGCGCCGCGCAAACCTCGCCCCGCTCGTGGCGCTCGTCGCCGAGGGCGAGCTCGAGTCGCTGGTCGAGGAGGTGTTCCCGCTCGCCGACGCAGAGGCCGCCCACGCGCGCTCGCGGGGCGGCAAGGTCGTCGGGAAGCTCTTGCTCGATCCGCACGCGAAGGCGCGGTCGACCCAGGCTCACTCGACGTAGATATCCTGAAACGACCAGCTGGTGCCGCCGCGGTTGTCGTGCGCGACGACCCACACGCGCGTCTCGCCAGCGAACGCGTTCGGCGCGCTCCACGACGTCTGGTGCTTCGGGTTCCAGCCCTTCTGCGCGTCGTTGACCAGCGCCAGCTCGTGGCCGAGCGTGCCGTCGCTCGTGTAGTAGTTGAGCCAGATGATCTCCTCGGGGACGCGCCCGTCGAGCTTGGGCGAAGCGACGTCGACCTCGACGTTGTCACCGGGCTCCATCGTCGGCTTGATCTCGTAGGTCTGACAGTCGAGCACATCCTTGGACGTGCAGTGCGGCACGACGGGGATGCATCGCCCGGCCTTGCCGCAGCGTTCGGTCGATTTGCAGTCGGCGGCCGACGAGCAGGCGACGCTCATCGACGGCTGCTTCTCGAAGGTCATGCCCGCGATCACGGGGTTCTTGTTGACGATGTCCGCGTACGAATAGGTCGGCGTATAGCCGAACACGAAGTCGTCGGCGCCGAGCGCCGCGCCGGTGGCCTCGTCGTAGCAGCCTATCGGGAAGCCCGCCGAGGCGTCGTTCGGCGGCCCGAACTTGCCGCCGCACACCGCGAAGAACGTGTACGACAGGCCGTATGGGACGTTGCCGTCGGTCGTCGGGGGCTTTGCGCTGATGATGTCGGCGGGGATCTTCAGCGTGAAGCGGTCTCCCTGACCGATGAAGTCGAGCAGCTCGGCGGGCGGCGGCCCCGAGATCGTGCCGGGCGGCCCGAGCGCCGAGAACTTCTCCGCGAGGATGGGGAAACACTGAAAGTAGAGATCGCCCGGCGGGTTGTGACACCCGGCGAGCCACAGGACCTGCACCCGGTGCGCGGGATCCGGCTCTCCGTTTGGCAACCACGCGCGCTTCGAGCCGTCGAAATAGAGGATCTGCAGCTGGGAGCTCTGTCCGGGCTTGCCGTACGGAGGGTCGACCTGCACGCCCAGCACGCGGAGCGACTCGACGCGGGACGGCGGCTCGAACGCGGAGCCGCACGCGGCCACGATCGGGGCCATCCACAGCACGCCGAGGAGGGAGAGCATCGCGCGTCGCATGTCAGAACTCCGCCCGGACGCCGACGCTGGGGATGATCGGCAGCCCTGACTGATAGGTTGCTTGTGTGAAGTTGTAGTTGAAGCTCAGCGCCTCGGGGTTGCGCCGGTTGTAAACGTTGAGAATGTCGAGATACGCCGAGAGTCGCCAGGTCTGGTAGTACCACTGCTTGTCGACCCGGAGATCGAGCTGCTGGAACGCCGGGAGCCGCTGGCTGAACTGGGCGCCCTGGATGCAGCCGTACGCGGCGGCGGCCGAGTTGTAGATGCCGCCGTTGCACGGCGTGTCGAGCGGCCCCGAGACGAACCGGTACCTGACGCCGAACTCCCAGCCGCGCCCGAGGCGGTAGCTGCCGAGCGCGGTCAGGATGTGGGTCTGATCGTACTGGAAGAGCTGCAGCTCCTCGCCGGGGTTCTGCCGACGGACGCTCCGGGACAGCGTGTAGGCGATCCAGCCGAAGAAGCGCGAGTCGGCCTTGTAGCGGAGCAGGGTCTCGGCGCCGACGACGTAGCCGGAGCCGCGGTTGGCGTAGCTGAACGAGCCGCGATCGTTCGGCACGCGCGACACCAGGTTGTCGAGCTGCTTGTAGAAGCCCTCGACCGACACGTCGACGCGCCGCGCGAGCTCCTGCTCGACGCCGGTCGAGTAGTGGATGGATCGGTTCGAGGCGACGCCGGGGGTGCCGTAGACGACGTTGGTCTCCTGAGGCTGCGGCGGCTCGTGAAACACGCCCGCGCCGCCCTTCAGCGTGGTCTTCGGGAAGCCCTGGTGCGCGATGAAGCGGGCGTTCATCCGCGGGCTCATGTCCCAGTGTCCCGAGTCGTTGGCGTAGTCGGCGCGGGTGCCGGCGACGAGGCGGACGCGCTCGTGAGGCACCAGCTCGAGCTCGGCGTAGGCGGCGGGACGGACGATCGACGCCGAGCCGTTGAACACGACCGGCGGCCGCGCGGCGAACGGCCCCGGATCGGGCTCGCCCGGGCGCGGCGGCTGCGGCATGCGGATGTCGATGTCGTAGGGCGCCCAGAGGACGTCCTGCCCGACGTTGAGCGTGACGCCCTTGGCGAGGCGCTGCGAGATCTCGAGGCGGTGGGAGATCTGCCGGGCGTCGATGCGAAAGAACAGCGAACCGAGCGAGAAATCGACCTTGTTCTGCCCGTACGACAGCATCGCCTTCAGGCGGGTCGAGTCGGTGAGATCGTGGGTGTAGTTGCCCTGCAGGCGCCACGAGCCGGTGTGAAACCCGAGGTTCCCGCCGACGATCGGATCCTGCGCGAGCGGGTTCTTGATGAGCACCTCGAGGCGGTCGTCGGCGCCGTACACGCCGATGCGGAGCCTCGACTTGCTGGTCGGCTGGGTCTCGGCGAACGCCTGGTAGTCATAGTAGACAGGCGCCGTCGTCACGCCGGCGTCGGCGCTGTCGAGCACGGGCTTCAGCCACAGGTCGACGTAGCTGCGGCGCGCGCCGGCGATGAAGCTCCAGCCCTTCAGGAACGGGATCGGGCCCTCGGCCATCATGCGCGCGTCGATGAAATCTGCCTGCGCGAGCCCGTGGTACTTGCCGTCCTTGTTGGGAGAGCGGACGCCGACGTCGATCACGCCGCCCATCACGCGGCCGTACTGCGAAGAAAAATTGCCTGGGTAAAAATCGATCCGCTCGATCATCTCGGTCGGGATCACGCTGGAGAGCCCGCCGAAGTGGTAGGCGATCGGCACCTGCGAGCCGTCGACGAAGATCTGCGTCGAGTTGGGCGCCGACCCGCGCACGATCAAGAAGCCGACGAGCCCCGGGGGCCGCGCGACGCCGGGGAGGTTCTGCAGGGCGCGCAGGGCGTCGCCGTTGGTGCCGGGGATGCGCGACATCTCGCGGCGCTCGATCGTGCGCTTCGTGACCTCGCGCGGGGGGCGCTCGCCGCGCACCATGACCTCGTCCTCGCCGCCCTCGACCGAGAGCCGGTACAGCACCTCGGTGGCCTTGCCGGCCTCGACCTCTTCCTCGACGGTGAGCGGTCGGTAGCCGGGCGCCTGCACCGTCACCGAGTACTTGCCGGGCGGGAGATCGCGGACCTGCCAGGCGCCCGACGCGGACGTCGTCACCTCGGTCGAGAAGCCGCCGCCGTCGATCCTCACGCGGGCGCCGGTGAGGTGCGCGCCGGTCGAGCCGATGTCGACGACGCCGGAGAGCGCGGTCGCCTTGACCGGCGCGGCGGCGGCGTCGACGGGCGCGGCCGGATCCGCGCGCAGCGTGAAGGCGTAGCGGTACGCGATGCGCGACGGGATCGCCCGGCCGTCGCGCGACGCAGGGGTGAACTTGAACCTCTTCGCGGCCGCCACGGCCGCCTCGTCGAAGCCGTGGCCCGCGGGGCTGAGGACGACCGCCGCCGTGACGTTGCCGTCGGCGTCGATGTCCAGCTGAAGGACGACGTTGCCCTCCTTGCCGGCCTTCTTCGCCTCCTCGGGGTACGGCGCGTCGACGAAGTCCTTCAGGACCGGCGGCAGCAGGCCCGCTGGCTTCTTCGGCTCGTCCTTCGGCGGCTCGACCGGGCGCGTGACGGGGCCGCCCGGCTGCGCGAGCGCGGGCGCCGCGGCGAACGCGAGCGACGTCGCGAGGGCGACGTGGTGGAGGCGGCGTCTCGGCATTCGGCGGGCGCGGCGTATAGCACGCCTCGCCGCGCGCAGATCATCGCGCGAGCCGCTCAGTCGTCGCGCTTGACGGGCTTCGCGGGCGGGGTCTTCCAGCGCGGCACGAGGTAGACCTTCATCACGCTCGCGACGAGGCCGAGGTGCGCGCAGTGGTCGGGCTTGTCGTTGCCGTCGTAGCCGCGGACATGGAAATCTCCCTTGTCGAAGCGGCTGATCATCTCGAGCCCGAGCACGTCCTTGCGGGTCGCCTTCTTCATCTTGCCGGAGAGCTCGTGCACGACGTGGTTCGCGACCTCGGTCGTCGACGCGTAGCCGGGCGGGATGATCGACGAGTGCGAGAGGAACATCAGGCGCTTCTTCTTCGCGGCGAGCCGCGCGTAGTCGACGAAGTGCTCGATCTGCGCGGCGCGCACCTGCCCCTTGTCGCCGCCCTCTTGATAGCCGGCGTGCAAGGAGTCGAGCAGGATGACGGCCTCGACCTTGTCGGCGATCGGCTGGCGCAGGATCTGGCTGGTGGCGCCGTAGCCCGCGCTCCACGACATCAGCGCGAGGTGCTGCACGTGCGCCTTCGGGTTGCCCGAGCGCTTCTTCATCCTCTCCTCGACGCTGGCGATCAACCGCGGGAACACCGACGCGTCGGCGAATCTGGCCTCGTAGGGGCCCGAGCCGAGGCCGAGGTCGATCCCGACGAGCACGATCCCCTTCGCCGTCTTGACGAACTCTTTCCGGGCGGGCTCGTGGCCGTGAAAGTGTACGACGAGATCGAAGCCGCCGTTCTTGCGGACGCCGCCCTTCACCGGCGCGACCATCTGGCCGAGCGAGACGTTCTCCCACCTGTCGTAGTCGAGGAAGCCCGGATCGGGCGTCATGCACGGGTTCGGCCCGTCGCGCTTCTTCTTCGGGGCGGCGTGGGGCGCCTCCCTGGGTGGCTCGTCGGCGGTCGTGGCCGGCGGCGCGTCCGCGTCCTCGGCGAGCGCCGGCCACGCGAGCAACGCGGCGGCGACGACGGCGAGCACGGAGGACCAGCGGCGCATCGGGGGGTATGCCCCTCTCGCACAGGCGGGGCGGTCCGTCGAATTCGAGGGGTGGGAGACGAGAGTCGGGAGTCGGGGAGTCGGGAGTCGGACGTCGGACGTCGGGAGTCGGGAGTCGGGAGTCGGGGGAGTCGGGAGTCGGGAGTCGGACGTCGGACGTCGGACGTCGGGAGTCGGGAGTCGGGAGTCGGGAGTCGGGAGTCGAGAGTCGGGAGTCGGGAGTCGGGAGTCGGGAGTCGGGAGTCGGGAGTCGGGGGAGTCGGGAGTCGGGGGTTGGGAATCGGGAGTCGGGATCGGGAGACGGGAGACGGGGGTGGCAGGGCTCGACTCGCTCGACGCGCTCGCGGCCGGAAGACGGCGCCCGGGGGTGAGCGCTCGCTGGCGCGGCTCGGCGGGACGAAACGGGGAGCCTCGCTGCCCGACCGATCACGCCGACGCCGACCGCGCGTCACCGGCGCCGGTCGCGCACGATGTGGACGACCGCGACCAGCGCGGCGAGCCCCAGCAGCGCGATCGCGATGGCGTCCCTGTCACCCGGGCGCCGCGACAGCAGCGCGCACGCGCCGAGCACCAGCGCCCCGAACGCGAGCCCCGAGAAGATGCGCCGACCCAGGCGATCGACCGCGAGATCGGCGCCGGGGTTCTCGGTCTTCAGCATCAGCCGACCGAGGCGGAGATCCTCGAGCACCTCGCGCAGCTGCTGCGGGACGTCGTAGGCCGCGCCGCTGATGCGCTCCGCGACGCGCCACAGCTCGTTGAGGATGCGCTCGGGCGAGTAGCGCTTCTTCAGCAGATCGACGAAGTAGGGCTTGGCCTCCTCGAAGAAGTCGAGATCGGGATCGATCTCCTTGCCGATGCCGTCGAGGGTCATCAGCGTCTTGCCGACCATCAGGAACTCGGGCGGGATCTCGATGCCGTACTTGGTGGCGCCGCCGACGATGTCCGTCAGCATGGCGCCGAGCTTCATGTCCTTGAGGTTCTTGCCGAGGTACTTCTCGGCGAGCATCGACGCCTCGGCGCGGTAGGCGCGCATGTCGACCTTCTTGGTCGGCGTGCCGATCGCGTAGAGCGCGTCGGCGACCGCGATGGCGTCGCCGCGCACCGCCGCGATCATCAGATCGATGGTCTTCTCGCGCATGTCGGGCGACAGCCTGCCGACCATCCCGAGGTCGACCATCCCGAACACCGTCGCGTCGGCCGGGCCGCAGATGAGGATGTTGCCGGGGTGCGGGTCGGCGTGGAAGAAGCCGTCCTCGAAGATCATCTTGATCAGCATCCCGGTCGCGATCTTGGTGATGCGCTGGCCCGAGTGGCCGTCGGCGATCGCGGCGTGCACCTTCTTGCCGGGCAGGAACTCGAGCACGAGCACGTTGCGCGTCGAGACGTCGCGGTACGCGAAGGGGAAGCGCACCTCGGGCTGGTGCTCGAAATTCTTCTGAAATTTGCGCGAATTCTCGGCCTCGATGCCGTAGTCGAGCTCGGCCGTGATCGAGCGATCGAAGTTCTCGACCATGCCGACCAGCGAGTAGACGCGCGCCTCCGGGATCGTGCGCTCGATGAGGCGCGCGAGCACGTAGAGCAGGTCCATGTCGCGCGCGATCGTCTCGCCGACGCCGGGGCGCTGGACCTTCACGACGACGTCGCGCGGGCCGTCGGGGGTCTTCAGCACCGCCCGGTGCACCTGACCGATGCTCGCCGCCGCGAGCGGGCGCTCCTCGAACGACTCGAACACCTCCTCGAGCGGGCGCGCGAGCGACGCCTCGACCTCGCGCTCGATGTCGGCCCACGGCACCTGCGGCACGTCGTCTTGCAGCTTCTTCAGCTCGACGACCCAGTCCTCGGGGAGGATGTCGGCGCGCGTCGACGCGATCTGCCCGAGCTTGACGAACGACGGGCCGAGCTCCTGCGCGACGAGCCGCAGCCGCACGCCCATCGACTGCTTCTTCGCGAGCTCGCCGGCCGCGAATTCCTCGTCGGACACCGTGATTTCGGCGTCGGCCGGCCCGCCGCCGCGGCCGAGGCCGATCCGCGAGACGACCTCGCCGAAGCCGTGCCGCACGAGCACGGTGGTGATCTGTCGGAGCCGGACGAGATCCCGGTACGCGTTGACGATCGAGACCAAGCTACTCGGCCTCGATGTCGCCGAGCTTCGCCAGGATGCGCGCCTCGAGCGCGGCGAAGTCGTACCGATCGGGGCGGTCGCCCGCGGGCAGGCTCGCGACCTCGAACGCCGCGGCGCTCGCGCGGGTCCGCACGCCGTCCGGCAGCCCCAGACGATCGCCGAGCAACGTGAGGCTCGTGCGCTCCTCGGTCGTCACGACGCCGTCGAGCCTGGCGAGCCACGTCGCGAGCGCGTAGGTGAGCACGCGCTCCTTCCGGCCGAGCGTGACCGTCGAGACCTCGGGGATCGTGAGCTTCTCGCGGGTCGCGCGCTCGATCTCGGCGAGCTCCTCCGCGTCGAGGCCCGCCTCCTTCGCCGTGCGGAGCAGCGCCCGCCCCTCGTCGGGATCGAGGTTGCCGTCCGACCAGCCGATGGCGGCGAGCGCGAGCAGCGCGTCTTTGGGGAGCGAGAGGGCCATGAGACGAAGAGAACCCGAAGCCCCAGGCGGCGCCAAGCCCCAAACGGCGCCGGGAGGCGCGGAGGTCTCGCGGCCCTCGGCCTCGTCCCAGTTTGCAAACGGGCTCGACTGGAGGGAGCGGGTTCACGGAGGAGGCGGGACGGCGCCGAGAAACTTTCAGTGTCACGGTCGACCGTTGACAGCCTGGTCCTTTGACGCACACTGCCAGCCCGTGCGACGGATCCTGCTGCTCGGGTGTCTGCTGGTCGTGGCCTGCGCCGAGGGCATCGCCTCCGTACAAGAAGACGATCCGGGCGGC
Source organism: Myxococcota bacterium (assembly GCA_963169165.1). Classification (GTDB taxonomy): domain Bacteria; phylum Myxococcota_A; class Polyangia; order Polyangiales; family Polyangiaceae; genus JADLFU01. Next base: position 32,177 of record CAUJFL010000022.1, read on the forward strand.
GCGGCGGGCGCGACCACCGCCAGCGGCGGCGCGAGTCCAGGCGCGGGCAGCGGCGGCGTCGCGGGCGGCGGCGGCACGAACGTCGGGCACGCGGGGACCGGCGGCGCCGCGGGCGCGGTCACCGGCGGCAACGCGGGCTCCCCCATCGCGGGCAGCGCGGGCGCGGGCAACACTGGCAACGCGGGCAGCGCGGGCGCCGGCAACACTGGCAACGCGGGCAGCGCGGGCGCCGGCAACGCGGGCAGCGCGGGGGCAGGAATCGCGGGCTCTGCGGGGGCTGGAAACGCGGGCTCCGCGGGCTCGGGCGGCGGCGAGGCGTGCCCCGTGCCCACGGCGGCGTGTACGGACGGTAGCCATTCGCGGACGGGCGGCTGCATGAACGCGCGCGTGATCGGCCG
>CAUJFL010000023.1 GCA_963169165.1 Myxococcota bacterium
GCCGTCGCCGTGACGGCCCACGCAAACGGGAGATTTCCGCTGTCGAACCAGATCGCGAAGACGCCCCCGCTGCCCGACTCGATGGTGGTCCGCACCTCGTTCGGGCTGCTCGTCTCGAACGACGGCGGCGCGTCCTTCTCGTGGATCTGCGAGCCGGTCGTCGGCTACACGGGCATGCAAGATCCTGGCGTCGCCATGTTCGCCGACGGCTCGATCGCGGTCGCCGCGTTCGAGGGGCTCAGCGTCTCGCACGACGGCGGCTGCACGTGGACGATGATGACCGACGACGGCCTGAAGGAGCAGTACGTCATCGACGTCGCGGCCGAGCGCGACAGGCCCGAGCGCGGCGTCGCGGTGACCTCGACGGGGATCACGCCAGGCGTGTTTCACGTGCAGCCCTACGAGACCGCCGACTCGGGTCGGACGTGGAGCAAGCTCGGCGCAGAGCTCCCGGCCGATCTGCTGAGCGAGACGATCGACGCCGCGCCATCGAACCCCGATCGCCTCTACATCAGCGGCGTGTCTGGCGAGGGCGACGCCCGCACCGGCGCGCTCTACGCGTCGAGCGACCGCGGCAAGACGTGGAAGTACACCGTGATCCCCCTCGGCGGAGATCAATCGGTCTTCGTGGCGGGCGTCGATCCCTCCGATGACAGGCGCGTCTACCTGCGCACGCGCGGCGTGGACGATCGGCTGCTGGTCTCCGACGACGCCGGCGGCACGTTCCACGAGGTCGGGCGCACGACCGGTGTGATGGCCGGGTTCGCGATCGAGCCGGACGGCGCGCGCTTCGCGTTCGGCGGTCCGATGGCGGGGTTGTTCGTCGGCGCGCGCGGCGCGAGCCCCGTGCCGCGGGTCGGCCCCCAGACCTCGGTGTGCCTGTTCTGGGCGAAGGAGGGGCTGTACGCGTGCGGCGCCGACTACGATGACGGCTACATCGTGGGCAGGAGCCAGGACTCGGGCGCGACCTTCGCGCCGGTGCTGCGGACGCTCTCCGCGATCAAGGGACCGCTCACCACCTGCGAGAAGGGCGGTCAGTACGAGAAGCAGTGCGCGCCGATCTGGCCGAGCCTCGCGGCGCTCTTCGGGAGCGGCGCCGCGGGCGCGACGGGCGCGGGCGGGGCCTCGGCCACCGGAGGCGCGACGGCCGCACCCGCGCCGACGAAGGCCGACGACGGCGGAGGCTGCGGGTGTCGCTTGCCGTCGACGAGCGCTCGCGGCGGCGCGCTCGCGGCGCTGTTGCTCGGGTCCGCCGTCGCCGCGAGGCGGCTGCGGAGAGCTCGCCGAGGCCATCGCGGCTAGCCCCCGAGGTCCCAGCCGAGCTCGAGCGCGTCACCGCCGTCTGCGTAGTAGCCAGGCCTCGAGTTGAGCTCGACGAAGCCGAGCTTGCGGTACAGCGCGCGGGCGGCGACGTTCGCGGCGTCGACCTCGAGCAGCACGCGCTCGCAGCCGCGCCCCACGCCGACCTCGCGCAGCCCGGCGAGCAGCGCCTCGCCCACACCGCGTCGTCGCGCGACGGTCGCGACCCCCACCGCGAGCAGGTGCACCTCGTCCACGACCACCCACGCCACGAGCGCACCCACGGCCTCGCCGTTCAGCTCGGCGAGCAAGACGCAAGCGTGAGATTTGTCAACTTCATCGCGCGCTCGCCACGCGGTCCCGGGCAGCGCGCCCTCGAGCGTCGCGTCCGCGAGGGAGAGCCTCGCGTCACCGGGCTCGAGGCGAGAGATCAGGAGCCCGAGCAAGCGGCACCCACGCGCGCGAGGTCGATCACGAGATCGAGGTTTCCGTCGGGGCGCAGCACGGCGCCGCGGAAGGGCCCCGCGCTCGACACGAGCGGGGGCAGCGGCCGGACGACCACCTCCTCGATCTCGAGCACCGCGTCGACCGCGACGACGAGCCACTCACCCGCGCGCACCAGCGTGTCCAGCTCGAGCGAGAACGGCGCGTCGAGCGCGGTCGGCGCGACCCGCGCGAGCCTCTGCGCGCCCGCGGAGCCCGCGAGCACTCGGCGCACCCCACGCGCGGGGAAGGCCACCGTCCGCGCGCCGATCCTCGCCCAGAGCACGGGCAGCGCGCCGGCGCCCGCGGGCACCTCGACCGTCACCGTGACGCCTCGCCCCGTGCGGCTGGCGAGGCGCATGCCGCCGCCCAGCCGCCTCACCGCGGCGTGCGCGAGATCGAGGCCGAGTCCGCGTCCCGCGAGCACGTCGGCCTGCGCGCGCGTCGTGAAACCAGGCAAAAATAGCAGATCGAGCAGCGCGTCGACGTCGGCGTGCTCGGCCACCTCGCGCGGGACCACCCCGCTCGACAGCGCGCGCTCGCGCACCTTGTCGACGTCGACCCCCGCGCCGTCGTCCTCGACCGTCAGCCGAAAGCGGTCGCTGTCGAACGCCGCCGTGAGCGTGAGCGTCCCCTCGCGGGGCTTGCCTGTCGCGGTCCGCTCGTGGGGCAGCTCGAGGCCGTGCGCGAGCGCGTTCTGCGCGATCTGCAGGACGGGATCGAACAGCGCCTCGAGCACGCTGCGGTCGACCTCTTGCTCGCCCCCGCCGACCGCCACCTTGACGTGCTTGTCGAGCATCGGCGCCTGGGCCGAGATGGCGGCGGCGATCCGGTCGAGCAGCCACGACGCGCGCGTCTTGCGCAGCTTGCCGACCTCGACGAGCGCCACGTTGGTCGCGCCCTCGACGTCCTCGGCGTGATCGCGGGCCAGCGCGAGGGCGCGCTCCAGCTCCTCCGCGATCGCGCTCGCGCGGCGCTCGACGCGCTCGATCTTCAGCAGCGCCGCGGCGGGCGCGCCCCACGGACGCGGCGGACCGATCAGGCGCAGCGCCTCGGCGAGCTCGACGGCCAGCTGCCGCAGTTCGCGGCTCGCGGCGCGGCTGGAGGAGAGCTCGTGCGCGACCTTCGACGCGGCGCGGGCGACCACGGTGGTGCGCTCGGCCAGGCGGTCCAGCGCGTCGTTGGGGACGCGGGTCGACGCGCCGTCCAGATCGTCGAGCAGCGGCGGGCGCGTCGAACGACCTCGTGGGATCTTGCCGGTCGAGGGGACGCTGGAGCGGGGCGGGGGAGGCTCGACCTGCGGGGCCGGAGGGCGCTCGGGGGGAGGACGGTTGGAGAGCCTCGCGAGCGCGACGTTCGGCTCGACGATGAGCTCGGACCACACGCCCCGCAGCGCCGCGAGGACGGTCATCGACGCGCGTGTGTCCTCGTGGCCCTGCTCTCCCTTCTTCAGCTCGGTCTCGAGGCCGTGGCAGAACCAGGCCATTTCATCGGCGCCCGCGTTGCCCGCGGCGCCCTTCATCGCGTGGACGTGGCGCAGCACCTCGCGCCGCACCTCGTCGGCGGGCCGACCGCTCGCGCACGCCTCGTCGATGCGCGTGAGCCGGTCCTTCATCTCGGTGACGTAGGTGGGACGGACCCCCTCGGGGACGTGCCCCACGAGCAGATCGTCGGGCGGCTCGGGCCAGGAAGAGACGAGCGGCGGCTCTCCGCGCGCGACCCGCCCCTCGACGTCGATCAGCAGCGACGCCGCCGCCTCGCGCGCGTCTCTCGGCGACGCGCGGTGCCTGCGCTCGAGCCGCGCGAGCGCCTCGGCGAGCGCCGACTCGCCGAGCAGGGAGGCCGTCCCTTTCAACGCGTGCAGCGCGCGTCTAACGCTGTCGTCGCTCGCCCCGGGGGCGGCGACCGTCGCCGCGTGGCGCCTGATCTCGCCGAGGAAGAGCGCCTGCAGATCGGCGTCTTCGCCGTCCCCGCTCACTCGTCCTCGGCGTCTCGATCGGTGTCGAGCTGATCGAACAGACGCAGGATCGGCT